>CAZWGB010000015.1:0-28173 GCA_964633465.1 uncultured Woeseiaceae bacterium
TCTTCAATGCCAGATGCCAGCATTGGGAATTGCTGATAACAATAATCTATTTGCTGCATTTAAGTTCTACAAAAGAGCAATTGAAATCGGTGTAAAACCAATTATTGGCGCAACCGTCTCAATACGCCCTGGTGTATCGGAAAGAATTTCAAAGCTAATACTGCTTTGTAAAAATACAACTGGGTATAAGAATTTATCAAACTTAATTACCCGATCCTATTTGGAGGGCTATCAAAAGGATAAGGCCTTATTTGATATTGAGTGGTTGGATAATCAAAGCTCATCAGGTCTTGTTGCAATTTCAGGTGGTTACAACGGTTTTATCCAAAATCTATTGTTATCCGAAAAATCTGGTGCAGCAACTCAGCAGGTAGAAAGACTAAAACTTATTTTTCCCGAAGATTTGTTTCTCCAAATTCAAAAATTAGGGGGAAATAGGGATGTAGAACTACTGGAAAAAACAACTGAAATTGCTTCATTAGCGGAGCTTCCACTATTGGCAGCTAACAACCCAAGATTCCTAAATCAGGATGATTATTTATCTTTGGACGCAAGAGTTTGCATTGATCGCGGTGATATAATTGATAATACAAATCGGGTTAGGGATTATACGCCTGAACAATATTTCAAAACTGAAAAAGAAATGGCTGATTTGTTTTCAGATATACCTGAGGCAGTCCAAAACACGGTCAACCTTGCCAAAAAGTGTAATTTTCAGTTTACTACCGATCAGGCAGCACTCCCCGCTTATACTGTCCCGAAAGGACAAACAATAAAGGATTTTCTAAATAAAGAGGCGAAAAAAGGTTTAGAAAAAACTTCACTTTCAACCAAGGAAGAAAAAGCAGCCTATACTCAGAGACTAGATAGCGAACTCAAGATTATCAACTCCACGGGATTTTCTGGTTATTTTTTAATTGTTGCTGATTTTATTAAGTGGTCTAGATTAGAAAACATACCTGTTGGTCCAGGAAGAGGTTCAGGACCAGGCTCCTTAGTCGCTTTTTGTCTAGGTATCACTGATATTGATCCCATGAAATACGATTTGCTTTTTGAGCGATTTCTTAACCCAGAAAGGGTTTCGATGCCAGACTTTGACATTGACTTTTGTGTCAACGGTAGGGACCGTGTTATTGATTATGTATCCAATCGATACGGGTCTGAAATGGTCTCCCAAATCATAACCTATGGAACAATGTCTGCAAAAGCAGTTGTCAGAGATGTTGGTAGAATACTAGGTTACCCCTATGGGATGGTTGATCAAATAGCAAAATTAATACCTTTCGATATTGGAATCACTATTAAATCTGCCCTAAAGAAAGAACCCGAACTCAGTGAGAGGTATGAAAAAGAACAGGATGTACAGGCACTTATCAACTTAGCGCTCAAGTTGGAGGGTTTAATAAGGAATGCTGGTAAACATGCTGGAGGTGTTGTTATAGCACCTTCAAATCTATCAGATTTTATGCCCCTTTATACAGTTGAAGGTGAAGCTGGAACTGTGACCCAATTTGACAAAGATGATGTTGAGTCTATCGGGCTTATTAAATTTGATTTTTTGGGACTTAAAACACTTACCGTAATTCAGAATGCAGTGGAGCTAATCAATAAAAAATTAATTGCAAGTGGAGAGAAGAACATTGATATTCGAACTATACCCACAAATGATTCTGAAACGTATAAATTGTTATCTTCAGCCAATACTGTTGGTATTTTCCAGTTGGAATCGACAGGTATGAGAGAACTAATCAAGAGAATGCAACCGTCTGAATTTGATGATCTTATAGCATTGGTTGCCCTTTTTCGACCTGGCCCTCTTCAATCAGGCATGGCTGATCTTTTCATTGAAAGGAAAGCTGCCGGACAATCACAGCTTGTTAATACGTTTCACCCAATGTTGGAGCAAGTTCTAAGAACGACCTATGGAGTAATTGTTTATCAAGAGCAGGTTATGCAAATTGCACAAAAGTTAGCCAATTATTCACAAGGTAGTGCTGACATGCTTCGGAAAGCAATGGGTAAAAAAATCCCTGAAGAGATGAGCAGACAAAGAGATATTTTTATTCAGGGTGCGGTTGAAAACAATGTCAAGGAATCCACTGCGAGAAGAATATATGACCTGATAGAAAAGTTTGCAGGGTATGGCTTTAATAAATCCCATTCTGTCTCATACGCTTTAATTGCTTATCAAACAGCTTGGTTGAAAACGCATTATCTTGCTGAATTTATGGCTGCTTCAATGACAGCAGATATTGATAATACTGACAAATTAATCCGGTTAAAAGAGGACTGTATTTATTTTAAATTAGATATTATGGCCCCTTGCATCAATCATTCCAGCTATGACTTTGTTGTCGAAAATTCCAACACATTAAGATACGGTTTGGGGGCAATTAAAGGTATGGGCAAATACGCAGCTGAAGCAATCACTAACGAAAGATTAAACAACGGTAGTTACACTGATTTTTTTGACTTTTGTTCACGACTCGCTGAACAAAAATTGTCAAAACGTACAATAGAAGCACTTATTAAGAGCGGTGCTTTAGATTGCTTGGATGAAACCAGATCAACATTGAACAATTCAATTGAGATTGGTCTAAATTATTCGAATAAAAAAGCCATGGACAGAGAATCCGGACAAAATAGTTTATTTTTTTCAGACACTGATCAATTACAGACACTGCCTAAGCTCAGGAGAAAAAAGGAATGGGAATTAAATGTTTTATTACGAAATGAATATCAGAGCCTAGGCTTCTATTTTAGCGGCCATCCATTTGACCCATATCGGAAAGATTGTACCTATATAACAAAGTCATCACTAGATCAGTTAACGGCTAGCTTGGAAGCGAGCAATGGATCATATCGATCCAACCAGCAAACAACGATGGGACTTGCTGGTCTAGTCACTGGTTTGAAACGAAGAGGGGAAAATCTCATATTTAAACTTGATGATGGCACGGCATCAATCGATGTAATTGTTTTTGGAGAGCGAAAAGATAATTTTAGGGATTTGCTTATTGAAAATGCTGTTCTCCATCTCAAAGGTAATCTTAGATTTGATGCCTATGCTGACAAATGGCAGTTTGTTGCTGAAGGAATCAGTGGGTTAGATCAATTAATAGAAAAGAAGGCCAACACTCTTTTGATTGAGTGCGATACAAATTTTGATCCTGATAAGCTGAAATCAATACTTCAAGCCTACATTCCAGGGTCCTGTAAGGTTAATATTCACTACAAGACAGATATAGATGTCTATAGATTACAGTTGAGTGAGGAATGGACTGTCAATGCAACAAAGGAACTTCGCGATCAATTAACAGTTGAGTTTGGTTCAGGAAATTTTCAGTTCCTAACCGACAACTGATCTCAAATCTGCTTTAAGTCTTTTTTTATCGATTCTATTGTAGAATAGGTTTAACGTAGCAATTAAACAGTGTACACCATGGATTTTTTAGATTTTGAGCAGCCAATCGTAGAATTAGAAAAGCGAATTGAAAAGCTTAAATTGATTTCTGCTAATTCAGAGTCTTCTGTTGATCAGGACAATGAAATAAATAATTTAAGCGGACAACATGAAACTTTGACCAAGGAAATATTTTCTAATTTGTCTGAATGGCAAATAGCTCAGCTGGCAAGACACCCCGGAAGACCTAAAGCCCTAGATGTGATCCAATCTATAGTCCCTAACTTTAAGGAACTGCATGGCGATAGAATGTATGCAGATGATACAGCCATTGTCTCCGGATTAGGGACAATAGAGAATTTATCACTTTTATTTATTGCTCAAGAAAAAGGACAAGATACAAAATCAAGAATTTTTAGAAATTATGGAATGCCGAAGCCAGAAGGCTACAGAAAAGCACAGAGGCTGATGAAGCTTGCGGAAAAATTTTCAATGCCAATTGTCACCATCATCGATACACCGGGTGCTTATCCAGGAATCGGAGCAGAGGAACGAGGGCAGAGTGGAGCAATTGCCAGCAATCTCTTTACGTTGGCTGCACTCAAAACGCCTATTATCAATCTGGTAATCGGTGAAGGTGGATCTGGAGGAGCTCTTGCAATTGGCATGGGTGACTCACTTTTAATGTTGCAATACAGTATCTATTCAGTCATATCTCCCGAAGCTTGTTCTTCAATTCTTTGGAGAAACCCAGACGAGGTTGAAGCTGCGGCAGATGCTATGGGTATTTCAGCTAAAAGGCTATCAAAGTTTGGTATTATCGATCGAATTATTGCAGAGCCTTTGGGAGGATTTCACAAGGATCCAGAATTAATGTATAAGGACATTGCTAGGGCCATAGTCCATGAAGTCCAGTCGTTGAAAAATCTGGCATTGGATGATCTTATGGATCGTCGTCGGAAAAAGTTTAGAGCGATTGGTGAATTTCAGGAGATCTAGCTGATGCTTGAAGCCGAGAGCCAGAATATTGAAGAGATTTTAAAGCAACAAATTCAAGCACAGAACATCAAAAAAATTTGTGTTTCATTAAGTGGCGGAGTCGATTCTATTGTATTGCTTTACGCATTAAATCAATGTTTAGACAAGGTTTCTTCCATCAGAGCAATTCATATTAACCATAACTTAGCCAAGAACTCTCAAAGTTGGGCAGACTTCTGTAAAAAAACATGTGA
Source organism: uncultured Woeseiaceae bacterium (assembly GCA_964633465.1). Lineage (GTDB taxonomy): Bacteria > Pseudomonadota > Gammaproteobacteria > Steroidobacterales > UBA11654 > DTSX01. The sequence goes on from CAZWGB010000015.1 coordinate 4,636, forward strand.
TCAGATCCACATTGAAATAGATATCCATTCAGTCAAGGTAAACACCACAGAGGGATTTGGAATAGAAGCTGCAGCTCGAAAAGCTAGGTATCAGAAATTACAAAGGTCAATTCAAGAAGGAGAATGGTTGATGACTGCACATCATCAAGACGATCAATTAGAAACAATTCTAATGCGAATGGCTAGAGGCACTGGCGTTGAAGGTCTTCAGGGAATTCAAAAACAATTTAATTTTGGAAGAGGAAACATTATACGACCCCTTTTGGACGTTTCAAAAAATGAAATACTCGGATATGCTAGACAAAAAAATTTAGATTGGGTGGAGGATACCAGCAATAAGGAAACTTATTTTGATAGAAATTTTTTGCGGATGAAAGTAATCCCGACACTTAAGGAGCGATGGCCAGCTTTTTCAAGTTCTGTTTCAAGGTTGTCAGATATTTCCAGCCAAACATCAATTTTACTGAAGGAACTAGCAGAACAAGATTTAGGTCTCAATTACCCTACTAAGAATTTAGACACTGAAATTTTCAAGAATAAATCAATTGGAAGAGTGATTAATATCATACGTTTTATGATCTTGAAAAATGAAATGTCAGTTCCCTCAATGAAAGTCTTAAACTCTGGAGTCAATACTCTTTTGAATCCAAAATCTGTAAATCCGTCAATGGTTTGGGATAATTATTGCATTAAACGATATCTTGATAAGCTCTATTTTCTGCAGCAGTCAGAATTACAACCGAACCAGAGTAATGAATTGATGAATTGGTCAATTGATGAACCTTTAGTATTGGATGAAAACGGCAGTACGTTGGCAGCGACTATAGCCAAGGGCAAAGGTTTATCACTCAAAAAGTGCAATAAAAATCTTAATGTCCAGTTTCGCAAAGGAGGTGAATCTATAAGGCCTGTGGGACATAAAATAACTAAAAAACTTAAAAAACTCTTCCAAGAGGATCATATACTTCCATGGACAAGAGACAAAATTCCTTTGCTGTACAAAAAAAATGAATTGATTGGTGTCGGTGATCTTTGGTTTAACCAGAATTACATAGCGTCTGCAGAAGAGGATGGTTTTTTAGTAAATTGGAGCAGAAAAATTAGCATAAAATACAATTGATGATTGTCCATTCTGATAATATCTGTTAACTTGAAATACCGGGATTATTGGTATTGGGATTCCCCAATATAAATAAAAAATCCCAAAAGAAAAATAACTGACTGGAACAAAGCGAAACCCTGATATGTCACACTTTATTTTCGTTACTGGAGGCGTAGTTTCAGCCCTTGGTAAGGGCGTTACGTCTGCATCACTCGGCGCAATCCTTGAGGCAAGAGGATTAAAAGTTGGAATGATGAAATTGGATCCCTATTTGAATGTGGACCCAGGAACCATGAGTCCGTATCAACATGGAGAGGTTTTTGTAACTGAAGATGGCACTGAAACTGATCTAGATTTGGGGCATTACGAAAGGTTTGTTAACACCACAACCAGTAAAAACAGCAATTTTACAGCTGGTAAGGTCTACGAGAATGTGATTATTAAAGAGAGAAAGGGCGATTATTTGGGCGCCACAGTTCAAGTGATTCCTCACGTTACCGATGAGATAAAGGAAAACATCAAAAATGGCTCAAAAGGTTTTGATGTCACTATTGTTGAGATTGGGGGGACAATCGGTGATATTGAATCATTGCCTTTTTTAGAAGCAATCCGTCAAATGGGCTTGGAGAAAAATGGTTACGAGGTTGCATATGTTCACCTCACTCTGGTTCCCTTCATAAAGACTGCTGCCGAAATTAAAACAAAACCAACGCAGCATTCTGTCAAGGAATTGAGATCAATTGGTATACAGCCTGATGCATTGGTCTGTCGTTCAGAACTACCACTTCCTAAAGAACAACGAAAAAAAATAGCGTTGTTTACCAATGTAACTGAAGCGGCAGTGATTTCTGCACACGATGCCCAGGATATTTATGAAATTCCTTTAATACTAAGAGAGCAAGGTTTGGACGATATCATAGTAAAAAAACTTAATCTGAATGTGTCTAAGCCAAATCTGCGTGACTGGGAAAGTGTTTTGCGAGCAAAAGACAACAGTAATGGAAAAGTTCGGATTGCAATGGTTGGTAAGTATGTAGATTTTAGGGATTCTTATATCTCTTTGAGTGAGGCTCTCCGACACGCTGGATTTAAGACACAAACCCACATCCAAATTGAATATGTTGAATCCGAAGAAATCCAAAGACAAGGAGCAAAACCACTATTGGAATCTATGGATGCCATTTTAATACCGGGTGGATTTGGGGATCGCGGTATAGAAGGGATGATTAATTCGATTGAATTTGCCAGAATAAACAACAAACCGTATTTAGGTATATGCCTTGGTTTGCAGGCAGCAGTTATTGAGTATGCAAGAAACAAATTACATCTAACCGACGCTAATAGCACAGAATTTAACCCCGGTACCAGGGCCCCTGTAATTGCATTGATAAAGGAGTGGATGAATACCGATGGATCCGTTGAAAATAGGAGTGAGAGTTCTGATTTAGGCGGCAGCATGAGGCTTGGTGCTCAGGAATGCATGCTATCAAATCAATCCATGGCAAAAAATATTTATCAAAAAGATTCAATTTTTGAAAGACACAGACATCGCTATGAGTTCAATATCAATTTCAAAAATGATTTAGAGGAAGCAGGCTTGAAATTTTCTGGTCACTCCAAAGACGGCTTGGTTGAAATCATAGAATTGGAGGACCATCCTTGGTTTTTTGCTTGTCAATTTCACCCAGAATTCACTTCATCACCTAGAAACGGACACCCGCTGTTTGAGTCTTTCGTGGAAGCATCAAAAAAAATATAGGTTAAACTGGTTCAATCAAAAAGCTGATTATTGGTAAAATCTAAAAATAAAGGGTTAATAAATGGCAATTAAAGTTGGAAATATTAATGTGGGCAATAAACTGCCTATGCTTTTGATAGCTGGACCCTGTGTTATAGAATCAGCAGGTCTTGCTCAAGATGTTGCTGGTAGTATTGCTGAAATTACTAAGAAACTTGGAATACCGTTCATATTTAAATCATCTTTTGACAAAGCCAACAGAAGTTCTGTATCGAGCTATAGAGGCCCTGGAGTAGATGAAGGCCTCAGTATTTTGGAAAACATCAAAAAAACCTTTGGGATACCGGTTCTAACTGATGTGCATGAAGACACGCCGCTCGAGGAAGTTGCCTCAGTGGTTGATGTCTTGCAGACACCTGCATTTTTATGCAGACAGACCAATTTTATTCTCAATGTTGCCAAACAAAATAAACCCATGAATATTAAAAAAGGTCAGTTCCTTTCTCCTTGGGAAATGCAGAATGTCGTAGACAAGGCTAAATCGGTGGATAACAAAAATGTATTGGTTTGCGAAAGAGGCTACACCTTTGGTTATAACAACTTGGTTGCTGATATGCGCTCTTTAATTATTCTCAGGGAAACCGGTTGTCCTGTCATTTTTGATTCAACACATTCACTGCAACTCCCGGGTGGTCAGGGATCTTCATCAGGGGGACAGAAAGAATACATACCATCATTAGCTAGGGCTGCTGTTGCTACTGGTGTTGCGGGTATTTTTATGGAGACACACCCTGACCCTGAAAATGCACTCAGTGATGGACCAAATTCGTTGCCACTCAATCAGCTGGCTCCACTTTTGCATGTTTTAAAAGAGATCGATACGATCGTTAAGTAAGACAACTGATAGTTGTATAACCACACAGACAATCAAATAAGGTTTTAGATGTCAGAGATTAAATCAATACAGGGTCGTCAAATTTTAGACTCAAGAGGCAATCCAACTGTGGAGGCTGAAATTACCTTGGTAAATGGAATCAGATGTAAAGCATCCGTTCCTTCAGGTGCTTCAACGGGTAGTCAAGAGGCTGCTGAATTAAGAGATAAGGATAGACCTGAATTTAACGGTCAAGGTGTTTATTCTGCAGTTACAAACATCAACACTACAATTCAAAAAGCACTGATAGGAAAATCTGTACTGGAGCAAAGCGAGATAGATAAAGGACTCATTGAATTGGATGGTACAGAAAATAAATCTAGATTAGGCGCAAATGCCATACTGGCAGTTTCCTTGGCTTCTGCTCACTCTGCATCGTCTTTTTTAGGAAAAGAATTATTTCAATACTTTAATCCGAGCAATTGTAGTTTGCCTGTTCCCCAGATGAATATCATCAATGGTGGTGAACATGCAGACAATAATATAGATATCCAAGAGTTTATGATTTTACCCATCGGTGCTGGCAGTTTTAGTGAAGCATTACGATTTGGTGTTGAGGTATTTCATTCATTGAAATCAGTTTTGAAGAGTCAAGGACTGAGCACAGCTGTTGGAGATGAAGGTGGATTTGCACCCAATCTTCCAAGTAATATTGCAGCATTGGACATTATCCAGGAAGCTATAGAATTGGCTGGCTTTCAGTCGGGAAAGGATATTTATTTGGGTCTCGATGTTGCCAGTTCGGAATTCTATGTGGATGGTAAATATCATCTTTCTTCTGAAGGCCAAACGTTTGACTCCAACGAATTTGTTGAATATCTAGCTAAAATAGCCACTGATTACCCGATTGTGAGTATTGAAGATGGACTCTCCGAAGACGATTGGATTGGTTGGGAACAATTAACTCAATCAATTGGGAATAGAGTTCAATTGGTGGGGGATGATTTGTTTGTAACCAATACCAAAATATTCAAAGAAGGCATAAGTAAGGGGATCGCCAATTCAATATTAATCAAACCCAATCAGATTGGTACCTTGACTGAGACATTTGCAGCATTGGAGATGGCAGCATCCTCAAACTACACTGCGATTATTTCGCATCGATCAGGAGAGACAGCCGACACCTCAATTGCAGATATTGCTGTGGGCAGTTCAGCCACACAGATTAAAACAGGTTCATTATCTCGATCTGATCGAGTAGAAAAGTACAATCGTCTACTAAGGATCGAAGGAATATTAGCTCAGGATGCGGTTTATTTAGGTCAGAATGCATTTGGTTCCCTTTTTACTTTATAGCAACTTGGTTCGATGAAATTCATAACTCTGCTCTTAGTTCTTCTCCTGCTGATAATGCAAGTCAATATTTGGTTAACTAAAGACGGATACTCACGTATTGTTGAGATTAAAGGGCTAATTCAAGACCAGCAACAAGAGAATGATGAAATGGCTTCTAGAAATTCTCAACTCAAAGAAGAGATTAAAGATCTTAAAGATGGTTATGCTGCAATTGAAGAAAAAGCCAGAGAGGACATCGGTATGATTAAAGAAGGTGAAGAGTTTTATTTGATAACTGAGCCAAGACCAGATTTGGAACTAAAGACGGATGATTAACTTGTTGACTGATTGCTGTATTTATAATGCATTTCAGACAGGGATTGAATCCTTTATTGAGTCTTTGTAAATCCTTATGGAGATATTATTGTGCAATGATGATGGTTATTATTCCAAAGGAATAAAAGCACTTGAGTCAGCATTTTCTGATATAGCAAATTTAACAATCGTCGCACCGGAGACCAATTGCAGCGGTGCCAGCAGTTCATTGACAATCAAAAACCCGTTAAGAATCAGAAAATTTCAAGATAACGGTTATTACGTCAATGGGACGCCATGCGATTGTATTCATCTGGCAGCAACTACCATTTGCCATCGTCGTCCTGATTTGATTATTAGCGGGATAAATCTTGGGGCTAATTTAGGTGATGATGTTTTATATTCAGGTACAGTTGGTGCGGCCATGGGAGGGCGTTTTATTGGTGTTCCGTGCCTTGCAATATCAATAGTAGATAGAAAACCAGTCTATTTAGATACCGCGGTAGAAGTTGCACGAAACCTCGTAGAATTTTTAATAAAAAAACCCAAGGTGCCAGCAAAAACATTAAATATTAATGTTCCAGATATTCCTATTGAGAGTCTTCAGGGTTATTCAATAACACGATTGGGAAATCGTTCTATCCCTGATCTATTTAAGCCTGATAAGGATCTTTTTGGTGAAAATGTTTATTGGCTTGGACCCCCACCACCACCAAAGGATGCCTCAGAAGGCACAGATTTTTATGCCATTGAACAAAATTGCGTTTCCATAACACCATTGATATCAGATTTTACTGACCATTCAGTAAACGAAGATTTACAAAAATGGATGGGTGATCAATTGATATGAAGCGTATTTTTACCAAGATATTTAATTATGCATTGGAGATTGCAGCCAGACCCAAAGCAATTTATTTTCTTTTTCTGCACAGTTTTTTTGAGTCTTGGTTCTTTATTCCAATACCGCCGGATGTTGTTTTAGTACCTATGACTTTGTCAAAGCCCAAGAAGGCTTGGTTCTATGCAGGTATGACGTTACTCGGCTCAGTTCTTGGTAGCTGTATTGGTTTCGCCATTGGTTTTTTTGCTCTCGATTATGCATTGGAATTATTTACTACCTTGGGACTGCAATCAACTTATGTCGAAGCTATGGAATGGTTTGCTATTTGGGGGGTTGGTGTGGTTTTTGTTGCTGGTATCTCAATCGTTCCCTACTGGCTGTTTACCATTACCGCAGGTGCAATGGATTTAAATTTTGTTTTTTTTGTCATGGCAGCATTAGCATCGAGAGGCATAAGATTTTACCTAGTCGCCTGGGCCGCTTATTATGGTGGTGAGAAAGGGATGCCTACTATTCGAAAAAATATTGATAGGCTGGGTTGGGCGGTTTTAATACTATTTGTTTTATTTGTCGTTTTTAAATCGATCTGATGTCTGTTGGATTGATGAGAATAGTGTTAATTCTTGCCGTTGCCTTGGCGATCTATTTTATAATTTCTCGTTTTACTGGAAAAAAATAAAAAAAATTCTACTCCAACATTAGCATAGCCAATGGTCTGCGATATTCAGACACAAGTAGATTGAACGTTCGGCAGGCACTTATCGAATCCATTACTTCAATGCCAACTCCTTTTGTCAGGATTTTGTTGAGAAGGTATCCGTCTGGAAAAACTTGTTTAGCTCCAGTTCCTAACAATATTACTTCGGTATTGCCGTCAAAGACTGTTTCAAAATCACTTATATCTAAATCTGCAACATCAGGATGCTTCCATGGATAAATAATCTTATCAATACCTATAATTATGCTCTTTTCATACCATTTGCCTTGGTATTGAATTTTTCCACTGCCGACTGATTCAATGAGTGAATTATTTGTCTCTTTCATTTAAAAAATAATTTATGATTACGCATTCTCCCTATTGATTATAATTCATGATTAAACGAATCAAAAAATAATGAAATTTAAACACGAATTAGTTGAGCTGTATCAGCTTAAAGCTGCCACAGCTAATGGCAAAAGGTTTTATGAAACACCTGAGGGTGATCGCTATCCCTCAGTAACGACCATCACTGGACTTCTATCCAGAGAAGCCATTCAAGCTTGGCGCCTTAGGGTAGGTGAGGAAGCGGCCAATAAAATAACCAAGGCGGCTACCACCAGAGGTACTAAAGTTCATAAATTAGCTGAAATGTATCTCCGCAATGAATTGGTTTTACAAACCAGCCTCTTCGATGAACAAGAGCCACTCATAGGTGATATGTTCAATCAATTGGTAGAAGAATTAGACAAAAACGTTGGCACAGTAAGAGCAATTGAAGCTAGTTTATACAGCAATGCACTCAGAGTAGGCGGCACTGTCGATTTGATTGCTGAATGGGATGGTATTTTGTCTGTCATCGATTTTAAAACCAGTTCTAAACCCAAGAAGGTAGATTGGATTGATGCATATTTTATGCAATGCTCAGCATATGCTGTGATGTGGGAGGAAAGAACAGGTGTGCCTATTTCCCAAGTCGTTATTGCTATTGCTGTTGACAATCATGCCGCACAAGTATTTTTTGGAAAGCCAGATGATTATATTGAGCAGTTCAAAGACTTGAGGGGAAAGTTTGACATAATAGGTTAATAAGACAGAGGATTACGGGGTGGATGACACACAGATTAAATTAACGATTGACGAATTGAAGGAACGCTTCATCGCCCTTAGGGGGTACCTTTGACTTTGATAAGAAGTCAGAGCGCCTAAATGAGATACTCGAGACCCTTAATGACCCAGATATATGGGAGAACAGAGAACTAACACTCAGCCTCAATCAAGAGAGGTCACGACTCGAAAAAACTCTTTCTACACTCGAAACATTCGAAAGCGACCTGGATGATGCCTCTGTACTTCTGGAACTTGCGATCAGCGAAGATGATCAAGTAACACTGAAAGATCTGGCGAACGATGTAAAAGGATTTGGTGACGAGATCAGTCAATTGGAAATCCAACGAATGTTCAGACATGAAATGGATACTTCAAATTCTTTCCTTGATATTCAAGCCGGTTCCGGTGGAACTGAGGCCCAAGATTGGGCAAATATGTTGCTCAGAATGTATTTGAAATGGTGTGAATCAAATAATTTTTCAGCTGAACTAATAGAAATTTCTCCTGGAGAAGTTGCTGGAATAAAAAGTGCAACCATCCATGTTTCAGGAGAATATGCTTACGGTTGGCTGAGAACCGAAACCGGTGTTCATAGACTGGTCAGAAAATCACCATTCGATTCAGGCAATCGAAGGCATACTTCATTCGCCGCAGTATTTGTCTCACCTGAAATTGAAGATGATTTTGACATAGAGGTTGATCCATCTGATCTTCGTATTGATGTTTATCGTGCTAGTGGTGCTGGTGGTCAACACGTGAATACCACAGAATCTGCAGTTCGCATCACCCATTTGCCAACGGGAACAGTTGTTCAGTGTCAGAACGACCGGTCCCAACATAAGAATAAGGCCACAGCGATGAAACAAATCAGAGCAAGGTTGTTTGAATTGGAAAAACAAAAGAGACTAGACCAAGCTCAGGCCTTGGAGGAGACCAAAGCAGACATAGGTTGGGGAAGTCAAATACGGTCTTACGTTCTTGATCAATCTCGGGTTAAAGATTTAAGAACCCAAATTGAATCCAGCAATCCAGAAGCTATACTGAACGGAGATATCAATAAATTTCTTGAAGCCAGCCTAAAAGAAGGCTTGTAGAGAATATTTTGGATTCACCATGAGCATCAGTACCGACGAACAGAACAAGCTAATTCTCGAGAGGAGAAAAAAACTGGAATCCTTGAGAGAAGGGGGTTTTAATTTTCCAAGAGGATTGGAAATTGATGCTTATGCTGACGATTTACAGGAGGGATTTTCTTCCCTTTCTGGAGAAGAGTTACAATCAAGAAATAAAGAAGTCAGGATTGCCGGTCGGATGATGGCCAAAAGGGTGATGGGAAAATCGAGCTTCTCAAAAATAAAGGATGGTTCAGGCGAGATCCAGTTATTCTTAAGTTCATCTGACTTATCCCAAGAGATCTACGATCAATTTAAGACCCTGGATGTCGGAGACATTATCTGGGCCAAAGGGCAATTATTTAAGACAAAAACCGACGAGTTGACCATCAACGTTGCAGAACTTGAGCTATTAACCAAGTCCCTCAGACCCCTGCCAGAGAAATATCATGGATTGACTGACACAGAAATAAGATATCGTCAAAGATACCTCGATTTAATAATGTCCAAAGACAGTCAAAATGTATTCAGGACCAGATCAAAAATTGTTTCCAAAATGAGAAGTTATTTAAGCGATCAAGATATCCTCGAAGTGGAAACACCCATGATGCATCCGATACCAGGTGGAGCAGTGGCGAGACCTTTTGTCACACATCACAATGCATTGGATAGGGATTTGTACTTAAGAATTGCACCGGAATTATATTTGAAACGACTCGTTGTTGGGGGTTTTGACCGGATTTTTGAAATCAATCGATGTTTCAGGAATGAAGGTGTTTCAACCCAACACAACCCTGAGTTTACAATGCTTGAACTCTACATGGCATATTGTACCGCCGAGGATATTATGAACCTGACTGAAGACATGATCTTCCAAATTGCGTTGGAGATTAAAGGAAGCAATATCGTTGATTACCAAGGCAAGGAATACGATGTGTCAAAACCCTTCCAAAGGATGACGTTGGAGGATTCAGTTTTGGCTCACAATCCGAATCTAGATGTGAAATTGCTGAGAGACAAGGATTATTTGACCAAAGCCTGTGCCGATCTTGGTATTGAGGTTCGCAAGAACTATGGTTCGGGTAAATTGTTGTTGGAAATCTTTGAAAAAACAGTTGAGCATAATCTTGCACAGCCAACTTTCATTACCGACTATCCAAAGGAGGTCTCGCCATTGTCACGGGCCAATGATGAAGACCCATGGCTTGTAGACCGATTTGAACTCTTTGCCGCTGGACGGGAATTAGCCAATGGTTTCCAGGAATTAAATGATCCAGATGAGCAAGCAGAGCGATTCAATTTGCAGGTACAACAGAGGGAAGAGGGAGATGATGAAGCTATGGTTTATGATGAGGATTACATTCAGGCACTCGAGTTCGGGTTACCACCCACAGGAGGACTTGGCGTTGGCATTGACAGATTGGTGATGTTTTTGACAGATAGTCCTTCAATTAGGGATGTGTTACTTTTTCCTAATATGAAATCAAAGTAGCCATCAGAAGCAAAGTAATAGGAGATCAAGTTAACAGGCCAGGCTACTTAATTTTTATTTTCATGCCCTCTACTGATAAATCCTCTGTTGAAGCATCGTTGCCTATTACGGCTAGAGAATCCATTTGATCATTGTTTTTCAATGATTGGACAATCGTCCCTACACCAGAATCTTTATGAAAAATGGTTGCACCAGGATTCAGCTCTTTGTCAGGGACCTCAGTTGTGATATGAAACATTCTTTTTTTGATATTGCCACGATGTTGAACTCTGGCAACTATTTCTTGACCGGTGTAACAACCTTTACTAAAACTAATCCCATTGATTAGATCAAGATTGACTATTTGAGGAATAAACTTCTCAATATTTTCCTTATAGATCGTCGGGATACCAGCATTGATATCAGCCATTTTCCAATCCTCAGTTTTAAGGGTCGAAATTGAAATGCTGTCTAAAAAATTTTCTGATTTACATATCACAAAAGCTCTTTCGTCATCAGCCTCAATAGTTTTAAGGCATGATTCATCCGATTCAAAACTGATGTCTTTGGTTTCCACATTAAGAGCACTGCATAATTCTTTGGCATGTTCTTGATTGAGCCCAAATATAGAATCGTCCGATTGAGTTATCTCTACTTTGGATCTCAAAATAAAACGGCTCAGCCAGGCAATTAGCTTGTCTCTCACCTCATTGTTGAGGATTAATATAAAAGATTCTCCCCATTTAAAAACAAAGGCTGTGGAGACAATCCTTCCCTGAGGGTTGAGGATTGAAGTTACTGATGCTTTGGAATCTTTGATTGAATAAATATCCTGGGTCATCTGACCTTGCAGGAATTCTGCCGAGTCGTCTCCCTTGATCTCAACTATGCTTAAATGCTCAAGTTTTTCAGTTTTTTTAATCGTTCCCATTGCAATTGTCTACATCGATGAAAATATATGTGTGAAAAAATATAATTAAGTATAATTCATGTATATGCACATACAAAAATATGAATGCTAAAAAACAACCCTTGTCCCCGCATTTAACTGTTTATCGATGGCAGATAACCAACACCTTGTCGATCCTTCACAGGCTCTCAGGTTTGGTTCTTTTTTTAGCTGCATTTGATTTTGCAATATGGTTGGGAGCCATAGCATTGGGAGGCGAAACATATGCAGGTGTTAGCCGCTTTTTTTCCACCAACATTTTGATCATTATCTGGGTTCTGGTCAGTTTATCTTTCTTTTATCATTTGCTGAATGGGATACGACATTTGCTGTGGGATATTGGCAAGGGTTTTGAGGCATCCCAAGTCAAGTTGACTGGTTTGTTGGTAGTTTTCTTGTCACTAATAATTACCGCTCTATTTTGGTATTGCTTGCTAACAAAATTTGGATAAAGTCATGAAGATCATTTCCATGTTTCTGAAGTTACTGAGTCTTGCTCGATTCGAGCATGCCAGGGAACATTGGGTTAGTCAAAGAACTACATCTGTGGCAGTCGTTCTTCTCGGACTGTGGTTTGTCTACCAATTGCTTTTTGTTATACCCAGTTTCAGCCATGCAGAGGTTTTTGTTTGGGCTTCGGATCCTCTTAACGCCATAATTTTGCTGTTGTTCTCACTGTACGCGATTTATCACGCAGAACTTGGGGTACAAAGCGTGATCGAAGATTACATTGCAACCGAGCAGTTGAGTACCTACACACTTTATTTCTTGAGGTTTCTAAGATTAATGGTGGTGGTCATTTCTTTTGCTTCCATCGGTTGGATGATTAATAGCGGCGGGGTTGTGCCGGTTTAGCCCCGGCTTGGATGCTCTTATGAATAAAGAATACGAATTGGTTGATCATACTTACGACGTTGTTGTTGTAGGTGCCGGTGGCGCTGGCTTAAGGGCGACTTTAGGGTTGGTTGAAGCCGGCTTGTCCACCGCCTGCATCACCAAAGTATTCCCAACAAGGAGTCACACCGTTGCAGCCCAGGGAGGCATCAGTGCAGCGCTGGGCAATATGGGAGAAGATGATTGGCGTTGGCATATGTACGACACAGTCAAGGGCTCGGACTGGCTGGGAGACCAAGATGCAATTGCATACATGTGTAAAGAAGCGACTTCAGCAGTTTTGGAGTTGGAGAGATATGGCATCCCCTTTTCCAGAACCACCGATGGCAAAATTTACCAACGTGCTTTTGGAGGCATGACAACACACTATGGCGAAGGCATAGCACAAAGGACTTGTGCTGCTGCAGACAGGACAGGGCATGCTATGTTGCACACACTCTACCAACAATCCATTAAAAACAAGGCCCAGTTTTTTATCGAGTTCTTTGCCCTTGAACTGATCATGGAACAGGGCAGATGTAGAGGTCTGATTGCATTGGAAATGGCAACCGGACGCTTACACCGTTTTCAGGCTCACAAGGTGATCCTTGCTACTGGCGGACATGGGAGGACGTATTTTTCATGCACAGCAGCACACACTTGCACCGGCGATGGGTCGGGAATGGCTTTGCGAGCAGGCTTGCCACTGCAGGACATGGAATTTGTTCAATTTCACCCGACGGGTATTTATGGGATAGGCTGCCTGATTACCGAAGGTGCCCGGGGAGAAGGGGGATATCTTACCAATTCAGAGGGCGAGCGCTTCATGGAAAAATATGCTCCAAGTGCCAAAGATCTGGCTTCAAGGGATGTGGTCAGCCGGTCAATCACCATTGAAATTTTGGAAGGTCGTGGTGTTGGAGAAAACAAGGACAAGATGCATTTGAATTTGCAGCATATAGACCCCAAAGTCATCGATGAACGATTACCGGGAATCGCAGAAACAGCAAGAATTTTTGCTGGCGTTGATGTCACCAAGGAACCTATACCGATCATTCCAACTGTTCACTACAACATGGGAGGCATCCCAACCAATGTGGATGCAGAAGTCATTACCAAAGATTCCAATGGCAATATTGAAGTTGTTTCCGGGCTGATGGCGGTGGGAGAGGGTGCATCGGTGTCCGTTCACGGTGCCAACCGTCTAGGTTCCAATTCATTGCTTGATTTAGTGATTTTCGGCAGAGCCGCTGCCAGGCAGTGCGCGAATACCATTGAGGCTAACCAAAAACACGACAGCTTAACAGGGGAGGCCTCCGATCAGATTATTGCCAAATTTGACAAGATTCGTTTTGCTGAAGGAAAAAGACCGACGGCTGAAATAAGGAATGAAATGCAACTTATTATGCAAAATCATGCGGGTGTTTTCAGGACAGAGAAAACCTTGAGCGAGGGCATCGGGAAACTGGCATCGACTTTGGAATCCTTCAAAGATGTTTCTGTCTCTGATAAAGGAATGGTATGGAATACTGACCTTATGGAGACATTTGAGTTGGAAAACCTGCTTGGACAGGCGATGATTACCATGCAATGTGCCCTAGAACGCAAGGAGAGCAGGGGTGCTCATGCTCGTGATGACTACCCAGAAAGAGACGATGAAAATTGGCTGCAACACAGTCTTGGCTGGCTCAATGCCGACAACACCACTAGAATAGATGCACAGCCTGTAAAACTGGATACAGGGATGAATGACACTGAGTCAATCCCTTTAAAGGCTAGGGTCTACTAACCGGAGTTAATCAATGGCAGAATTTACACTACCGCAGAATTCGAAAGTGAAAAAAGGAAAATCCGTGCCTTTGTCCTCAGAGGCAGGCAATACAAAAAAATTCATTGTTTACCGTTACGATCCTGCAATCGATGAGAATCCCTCTTTTGATACTTTTGAAGTTGATCTCGATAAATGCGGCCCGATGGTGTTGGATGCATTGATTGATATCAAGTCAACAACAGATCCATCGCTGTCATTTCGTCGTTCATGCAGGGAGGGCATTTGTGGATCCTGCTCTTTCAACATCAACGGGGTTAATGGCTTGGCCTGCACGCAAAATATCAATGATTTTAAAGGTGATGTTCGGGTTTTCCCCTTGCCTCACATGAAAGTGGTTAAGGATTTGGTGGTGGATATGTCTGATTTTTACGATCAATATGCATCTGTTGAACCTTGGTTGAAGACCAATTCGCTCCAACCAGAGGGAGCAGAACGCTACCAGACCAAAGAAGACCAGGAAAAGATCGACCAACCTTCTGCCTGCATTCTTTGCGCTTGTTGTTCGACCAGTTGCCCAAGTTACTGGTGGAGTGGTGACAAGTACCTGGGACCAGCCGCATTATTGGCAGCCTATCGCTGGCTGCAAGACAGCAGAGACGAAGCAACTGATGACCGTCTTAGAGAACTGAATGACTCATCTAAGTTGTATCGTTGCCACACCATAATGAACTGCTCCTTTGCATGCCCTAAAGACTTAAATCCTGGACAAGCGATTGCCGAAATTAAAAAGATGATTGCCACGAGAGATTTATAATGAATATCGACTCCATCAAATTATCCAAAATAAGATGGAGATGTCGAAGAGGCACCAAAGAATTGGATCACTTGTTGCTGTCTTACTTTGAAGATCATTACCAAGATGCCAATGAATCTGAAAGAGCTTCTTTTGGGGCAATGCTTGCTCTCCAGGATAACGTTTTAATTAAAATGTTTGCCGATCCGCAGCATATCCAAGATAAAAAAATGCAACAAATAATCATTCAAATCATCGGTAATGAAGAAGGGTTTTTAATCACATGAAGCACATTCGGAATTTCTCCATTGTTGCCCATATAGACCATGGTAAATCAACCCTGGCCGATAGGTTGATTCAGCTTTGTGGCGGCTTGGATGCTAGGGAGATGAGCGAACAAGTGTTGGACACCATGGATTTGGAGCGGGAACGGGGGATCACCATTAAGGCTCAAAGTGCTGCATTGAGCTACAAGTCAAAAAATCGTGAAAATCATGTCTTTAATCTTATTGATACTCCTGGGCATGTTGATTTTTCATACGAAGTTTCCAGATCATTGGCTGCATGTGAAGGTGCTTTGCTTGTGGTCGATGCCGCCCAAGGGGTTGAAGCCCAGAGTGTTGCCAATTGTTACAGTGCGATTGAGCAAGGCTTGGAGATACTGCCTGTCATCAACAAGATTGATCTGCCCGCAGCCGATCCTGAAAAAGTGATCAAGGACATCAATGAGATCATCGGCGTGGACACTGACAACGCAACACTCATCAGTGCCAAAACAGGGGAGGGAATCGAGGAATTGATGGACCAAATTGTGGAGTCCATCCCGGCACCCAGCGGCAATGCTAACGACCGTCTACAAGCCCTGATTATTGATTCATGGTTTGATCAGTATGTTGGGGTGGTGTCGTTGTTAAGGATAAAAAATGGTGAACTTAGAAAAGGCGATAAAATAACCTTGATGTCAACTGGCCATGAATATACGGCCAACTCATTGGGTGTTTTTACCCCCAAAAGCCAGGAGAGAGAATCGTTATCCGCTGGCGAAGTAGGTTTTTTGATTGCTGGAATAAAGGACATTTACGGAGCACCGGTCGGTGATACCATTACCACTCCAGAAAATCCTAGTTTTTCGGCATTGCCAGGCTTTAAAACCATTCAACCCAAGGTTTTTTCCGGCTTGTACCCGTCGGTATCTGAGGACCTCCAAGCATTTAGAGAAGCACTGGAAAAACTTAAATTGAACGATGCATCGTTACATTTTGAGCCTGAGAATTCCTCAGCGTTGGGGGTTGGTTTCCGCTGTGGTTTTTTGGGGATGCTACACATGGAAATTGTCCAAGAACGGTTGGAACGAGAATACAACCTTAAACTGATCACAACCTCACCGACAGTGGTTTATGAAGTTTTAACAACTGGTGATGAAGTGCTTAGGATTGACAACCCAGATTCCTTACCAGAGATGAATCAGGTAAAGGAAATTCGTGAACCCATCATTAAAGCCACCATTCTGGTCCCACCTACTTACATCGGCAATGTTATACAATTGTGCGAAAGCAGAAGGGGATCCCAGCAACGACTGCAATATCTAGGTCGACAGGCTGTCCTTGATTACGAACTGCCCTTGGCAGAAGTTGTCTTGGATTTCTTTGATCAATTAAAATCCGTATCCAGAGGTTACGCTTCATTTGATTACAGTTTTCATCGGTTTCAAAAGAACAATCTGGTCCGCTTGGACATCTTGGTCAATCGGGAAAAAGTGGATGCCTTTTCCACCATTCTCCACAAGGACAGGGCCTATTATCAAGGTCGTAAAATTATTGAGCGCCTGACGAAGTTGATCCCAAGACAGCAGTTTGAGGTAGCTCTTCAGGCAGTGATCGGTAAAAAAATAATTGCACGCAGCAATGTGAAGCCTTATCGCAAGAACGTTACAGCAAAGCTCTATGGTGGAGATGTGACACGCAAGAAAAAATTACTGGAAAAACAAAAAAAAGGCAAAAAAAGAATGAAACAGTTCGGTGCAGTGGAGATACCGCAAGAGGCATTTCTATCAATCATGAAGAAAGATAACGCAGAACGGGATAAATAGTCATTTTAAATTCATGATTGCTTCATTTTTTTTACCGAAATAACTTTATAATGGAATCCATGAATTTTGATTTTCAAGCAATTTTATTTGTTGTCACCATCATCCTTGGGTTGATCTGGCTGATTGGACATTTTACTTCGAGAAAAGAAGCAAGTGTAGTCGAATTTTCAGGCGCCTTGTTTCCAATACTGTTGCTTGTCTTTCTCTTGAGATCTTTTGTTTTTGAGCCATTTCGTATCCCTTCAGGCTCGATGATGCCAACACTGGTAAAAGGTGATTTTATTCTGGTAAAAAAATATGCTTACAGTCTAAAATTTCCAATAACCAATAAGTCATTTTTTACAATCGCTGGACCTCAGAGGGGTGATGTGGTGGTGTTTAACCTACCTTCAGATCCATCTATAAAATACATCAAACGTTTGGTTGGTTTGCCCGGTGATGAGATTGTCTATAAAGACAAAGAACTTATTATCAATGACGAATTGATGCCCTACAGGTTTGAAGAAGTTTATAGGCATCCACGACAGTATGGGGCCCATGTGTACAAGGAAGATTTTAGAGACGAACAGCATCAGATTTTGATTACACCTTCGAGAAGGAATGTTGAGGGAGAATATACAGTTCCTGAGGGTCACTATTTTGTGATGGGAGACAATAGGGATAACAGTAAGGACAGTCGTTATTCTGACCCTGGATACATACCCAACAGCCACTTAGTTGGAACAGCAACCAAAATCTGGTTCAACTGGGATTTTGAGAATGCTCCCGAGTGGCAAAGAATTTGGCAAACAATCGAATAATGAGTTTGAGTAAGCATCACAATATTTAATATGCAAGCGTCTATGTCATGGTGTGAGCAGATGTTCCACTATCGTTTTAAAGACGATATTCTTTTGCAAACTGCCCTGACCCATCGAAGTCATTCAGCAAATAACAATGAGCGGCTTGAATTTTTAGGTGACGCTGTTTTGGATCTAGTTATCAGTGAACTTCTTTATCAGTTCTATTCAGAGCAAACAGAAGGATCATTAAGCAGAATGAGATCAAGTCTGGTCAAAGGGGATACATTGGCAGTATTAGCCAAAGAATTAAATTTGGGTGACTATTTAGTCTTGGGTAAAGGAGAAAATACTTCAGGCGGTAGAGAACGTTTATCACTTCTCTCCAACGCTCTCGAGGCCATAATAGGGGCGATATTTCTTGATGGCGGATATGTGGCTGCTAAAAATGTGATCATCAAAATTTTTGATTCCAGAATCCAAGCTATGGATGTCAAATCCGAACATAAAGATCATAAGAGCATACTCCAAGAAAAATTACAGGGAGTGAAACAGGGACTACCTGTGTATTCATTGATTAGCAGTGTTGGCAATCACAATAAAACCTTTGTTGTAGAATGTTCCATTAAATCAGGCGAGATTGTTACCCAAGCCAGTGGCAAAACACTGCGTGTGGCTGAACAAAAAGCGGCATCAAAGGCTTTAAAAGCAATGCAGAATGACTAAGAAAGATTATCGAAGTGGTTATATTGCTGTTGTTGGACGTCCCAATGTCGGAAAGTCTACTTTGGTGAATGCACTAGTTGGTGAAAAAGTCTCCATTGTGACCTCGAAACCGCAGACAACACAAATTAATATTTTGGGCATCGTCCATCTACCTCATGCCCAGATAATGCTTATAGACACTCCAGGCTTATTGAGTGAGAGAGGAAAAAGATTAAATTCAAAACAAACCAGCAAAGAGACAAGAACTGCCTTGGCTATGGCCGATCTTGCAGTCTTTGTTGTGGAAGTAAATCGTTGGAGGAAAGAGGATGATTATTTAATGGATAGACTTGGAGAATTTAATTTTAAGAAAATTCTAGCAGTGAATAAGATTGATCTTTTTAAAGATAAAAGCCAAATTTTAGATTTCTTAGCTCAATCCTCAACCAAAGGATCATTCAAAGAAATTGTTCCAATTTCTGCTTTACGCGGGAAAAATATCAATCGACTAAAATCCTTGATGGAGGCAAATCTACCTTTTCAGACACCGCAGTTTTCCAAAGAAACTATAACCGACAAAAGTACAGTATTCAGAATATCGGAAATAGTTAGAGAAAAATTAATGAAATCTTTGAGAGATGAATTACCGTATAGCTTGACTTGTAAAGTTGATCACATGGAGGAGAAGAACAATTTGATTTTAATCGAACTGTCTATCCTTCTGTTGAAGGAGTCGCATAAAAAGATTGTTATTGGTAAAAATGGCAGGACATTAAAGCAAGTTGGTACTGAATCTAGAAAAGAAATAGAGAAACTATTGGGCAAAAAAGTTTTTCTCTCTTCTGTGGTTAAAAGTGGTCAGAAAAGAAGAGTTTAAGTATGGCAAGAAAAGATATTATTGAACATGAGCCTTCATATATGATGCACCAAATGGCCTATTCTGAAACGAGCCAGATTGTGCGTATTTTTAGCCAGAATTATGGCCGTGTGGATTTAATCGCAAAAGGCTCCAAGAGGCCCAAATCTAAATTTAGATCTTATCTACAGCCTTTTTTACCCCTACAACTCTCATGGTCTGGAAAATCCCAGTTGAAAACCTTGAGACAAGCTGAAATACACGGCCAATATTTAGCTAGGATCCAAGGGAAATACTTGTTTTCTGCCTACTATCTTAATGAGCTGATCCTTTCATTTTTAAGAATGGAAGATCCCTATCCAAATTTATTTGCTCTTTATACCTCAACTTTACATGATTTTTCTGAATCGAAGCCAATTGAGCCCAGTCTAAGACAGTTTGAAATTCTAATGCTCTCTGAAATAGGCTACGCCATAAATTTTACAACTGAAGCACATTCGCAAAACCCCATTGAGACTGATATGGATTATGTTTTTGTTGTCGAGAAAGGCTT
Source organism: uncultured Woeseiaceae bacterium (assembly GCA_964633465.1). Classification (GTDB taxonomy): domain Bacteria; phylum Pseudomonadota; class Gammaproteobacteria; order Steroidobacterales; family UBA11654; genus DTSX01. The sequence goes on from CAZWGB010000015.1 coordinate 24,599, forward strand.
TGTTTCTAAGCAAAATCAAAATCCTGACTCCTATGGAATCAAAGGCCATGCAATAAAAGCAATCAATGAGGGAAATTTTTCAGATCAAGAAACATTAATTGCTGCCAAGAAAATACTGCGTTTGTCCATCCAGTATCATCTCGATGGCAAAGAATTGAAGAGCAAGAAAGTTTTCAAAGCAATTGAAGCACAAGGTGGCTAAAACATGAGCATTATAGTTTCCGAACCATAATGGTTCCATAATCAATCCTTTCAAAATATTCACATCCAATCCTCTCCAAGACTGAAATTACCAAATCAATCATTCTTTGACTGTTGCCGCAAATAATTTCTAATGGAATTTGATCTTGGTTGAGTAAAACAAAATTCTCCACGGCTCTGTCCACTTGGCCATGTTTAATACCGTGAAGGTCAAGAACACTATTCTCCATAATCTTTCACACAATTGATTATAATTACTCGATCTTAAGATAAATTTTTAATGATTGAAATAAGATGAAAAAATTCTACGATCGTAAATCTCCTGTTACAGGCGAAGAGCATAGGACTATGCTTGAACCCCGATACGGCGGTATGCCTACATTTATGAGGACTCCTTTGGCTGACACTCTAGAGAATTTAGATATTGCCTTGGCAGGTGTCCCATATGACGGTGGAGTAACCAATCGTCCAGGTGCCCGTCATGGGCCTCGAGAAATGAGGAGTCAGTCCAGCTTCATCCGCGAATTTCATCATGTCACCCGAATCAACCCTTTTGAATTAGCAAACATTGCCGATGTGGGCGATGTTCGTTTTTCTAGGCCTTTTAATCACGAGGCCGTTAACCAGGATATCGAGAATTTTTTTAGAAAGATCCACGAAGCTGGTGTTTTGCCTATTAGTGCAGGAGGTGATCATTCCGTTACCTACCCGATCTTTAAAGGGATTGTGACGGATCAGCCTATTGGGATGGTTCATATTGATGCGCATACCGATACTTGGGGTGAGATTTGGGGGTCTAAATTTCATCACGGTGCACCGTTCCGCTTGGCAGTTGAAGACGGTCTATTGGATCCCAAGCGAACAATACAAATTGGGATTCGCGGGGGACAAAATTTTTTAGATGGAATTGATTTTTCCTTATCCAATGGAATGCGAGTGGTTTTTATTGAAGAATTCGCCGAAATGGGAGTTAAAAATATCATTGAGGAAGCAAGAAGAGTAGTCGGCGATGGACCTACATACATTTCATTTGACGTGGACGGTCTTGATCCAGTTTATACGCCGGGTACAGGAACACCAGAAGTAGGTGGTTTGACCACCTTGGAGGCACAGCGGCTTCTTCAAGGTTTGAATGGATTGAATCTAGTTGGCGGTGATGTAGTCGAGGTTGCACCTCCATTTGACAATACAGGAAACACCTCTCTGGTTGCTGTAACAATAATGTTTGAAATTTTATGCCTTCTTGCCGCCCAATTGACCGGTGCCAATAGACCCTGATAAGCAAGCAGATAGGGGTTTCTTTGTGTAATTTAAAACAATCTGGATATTGTCTATGAGTGTTAACACATTGGAGCCGATCATAGAATGTGAGATAAATCCATTTCTCTCAGCAGATAGAGAGACTCCAAGTTATGTCAATGATGATCAGGTTAAAGCAGTAAGATTTTTTCATCAAAGCTTGCCTGGTTATTTTCCCACTCCATTGGTTAATCTTGAAGAACTTGCTTCAAGGCTTGGTATTAATGCATTGATGGTAAAGGATGAAAGCCAGCGTTTTGGTCTAAAGGCATTCAAGGTTTTGGGAGCCAGTTATGCCATGTCCAAAGAGATAAAAAAACGGCTTGATTTAAATGATGAAGAATTAAATTTTGATGCAATTATCAAAAACAAAAGCAAATTTGAATCATTGACATTTGTTACTGCTACCGATGGCAATCACGGAAGAGCAGTTGCTTGGTGTGCAGAGAAATTTGGATGCAAGGCAGTGGTTTTTATGCCTAAAGGCACATCTGAATTTCGTTTGGAAGCTATTAAATCACATGGAGCTCATGCTGAAATAACCAAGCTTAACTACGATGAAACAGTTGTATATTCTACTAAGAAAGCTAAAGAAAATGATTGGATTTTGCTTCAAGATTCCTCATGGGAAGGATACACAACGGTACCCAAACACATTATGCAAGGTTATTTCAGTTTGGTTTCGGAATTTGAAGACCAAACAGTCAAATGGCCAACACACGTGCTTGCTCAAGCTGGCGTTGGTTCTTTTGCTGCATCAATATTTTCCTATTTTTTAGCCCGTCAAAAACCCACACCAAAATTGATTCTGGTTGAGCCAACAGGTGCAGCTTGTTTTTTCAATTCAATACAAATTGGAGACGGCAAGCCGCATTTAACAAAAGAACTGGATACCATGATGGCAGGACTTTCATGTGGTCAACCAAGCATACTGGCCTGGAATATCATCAAACCTAATTGCGATGCATTTGTAATTTGTAATGATCAGCTAGCAAAAAAAGGTATGCAATTGTTAGCCAACCCAATAGGCAATGATGCTGTTGTTGTCTCGGGGGAGAGTGGCGCAGTTCCTGTTGGATTAGTAGATGAGATTTGCACCAATCAGAAATACAGTTTCATAAAGGAAAGATTAAAATTTGATGGTCACTCAAAGATATTGATTTTTTCTACAGAGGGAGATACAGATCCAAAAGTTTACAAGCAACACTCAAGAATTATAGCAAGCTAAAATTGCAATTCCTTTAATCATCTCTCCTGATGATCTTTCCAGACCTTAGGCCCGTTGATTTTTTTTCAGAATATACAAGCTCACCTCCTACCCAGACTTTAGCAATACCTGTGGACAGTCTATTAACGTCTTCCATTGTGGCATTGTCCTGAATTCTTTCTGGGTCAAATAAAACTAAATCTGCAATGGCGCCTGACTTGATTACTCCTCGATTTTTAAACCCCATATGCAACGCAGAAAGTTGGGTCATCTTGTGAATGGCTGTTTCCAGATCTAAAATTCCTTGTGAGCGTACATAGTAGGCAAGAATTCTAGCAAAAGCACCCCGACCCCTTGGATGTCCATCAATTAGCTCCCCATCGGAGCAAATGTTGCTATGTTCCCATTGCATCAGCCGATTAACATCTGGCTGTGACATGGCAACACCAATTGCTGAATCAGTCTCATCTTCATCTTCTCGGATTAAATCCATTAGTACTGTAGCAGGGTCTTTTCCCCTTGCAGCAGCTATTTCAGCTATGGTTTTCCCTATTAAGCTTGGATCAGGGCCATAATGTGAAAGTGTTAAGCCGTCTGGATAGACTAATTCTGTTAATGCATACTCGGCACTTTCTCGATTATCAAAATCCCTCTTGGCGAATAATATTCGCATGGTTGACTCATAAAAAGTATAGGGGTAGACGTCTGCAGTAATGTCTAAGCCTTCTGCACGGGCACGGTTTAATTTATCTATCATCCAGGGTGATTGCCCCCATAAACTCCTTTTTGCAAGCTTGATGTGAGATATTTTAGAAGGTAGCTTGGTTCTTCGGCTGATTTCTATAAACTCATCAAGTGCTGCTTCCAA
>CAZWGB010000015.1:28273-29659 GCA_964633465.1 uncultured Woeseiaceae bacterium
GGCACTTCAGAGCCGCCATCCATTCCAACGACAATGGTAGTAATCCCCTGGCTGACTGCTGAAAGCGCATCAGGCATTTCAAAAATATGATTCTCATGATGACTGTGTGTATCAATGAATCCTGGGGATAGAATAAGCCCAGCGGCATCCACTGTAGTTTCTCCAGACAGAGGTTTTAATTGGCCAATTTCTTGGATTAGGTTGCCATTGACCCGAACAGATTCAAATCTAGAAGGGCCGCCAGAACCATCGATGATTTTAGCATTGATGATGAGAAAGGATGATTGTTCATCGGCAGATAAATGAAAAGGTAATATCAATCCAGCAAGTGCAAGGATAGTCAGTATTGCAAATTTCTTTTTTTTCAAAGTCACCTATCTAAAAAAGCTCCATCATCATGCATCTTGCAGAACCACCGCCATATTGTTCTATATAGGTTATATCAGAGTGGATAATTTTATAATAGTGGTCTTGAAGAACTGTTTTTTGTTCATCTGAATAAGCATTGAAAGCTCGGGTGGACATTACTAAGATTAATTGATTGTTTTTATCTTGAACTTCAAGACAGTTTCCACAAAAATCCATGACCTGTTCTTGAGTTATTTCAAGAATAGTGTGGGATAAATTTAATTTTTCTCTGACCTTTTCTTGATCTTCTGACTTGATAGCATCAATTGAAATTCCAGTCATATCAGTGCCGATGTACATGATTACATCCGTATGATATATAGGTTGTCCAACATGACTTTCAGTTCGAAAAATAACAATCTCATAGCCGTATTTATCGCCCCACATTTTGGCTAAGTCTTCATTCGTTCTTGGTGAGAGGCCTGTGTAGGCAATTTTATTCACACGATCAAAAACCATGCTACTGGTGCTTTCCAGAAAAATATCTTGATCTTCAAATTCAGAAAAATCTATTGTCAGTTGGTATGTTTTTTCAAGGAAAGAAATGTGTTTTTTTGATTTTTCTTTTCTCCTATTTTTTGCCAACATACTAAAAAGGTGCATCGTTCCGTCTTCGTATGTTGCTGCCCAATTGGGAAAAATATTGTCAGGGCATCCAATTTGTCCTTGAAGCATCGTGATATCAATACCATTGGATACAAGAGCATTTTTAAAATTTCTAAACTCATCAAGTGCTTTTTCTAAAATTGCATCCTTGCTTAATTCTGACTTGTTAATTTGATAATGGTTGGTTTCAGCAGTTTCCGAGTTGTTGAAAAACTCCGCTGGCTCTATAAGAAGGATACGATTGGTCGACTGTTTTACCACGGTTGTTTTAGGTTTTTTGTTCAGTCTGGATTTCTGAGATGACTTGATTAAAAATTTCCAATGCCCAATCTATTTCTTTTTTTGTAATAACCAACGGAGGAGCAAAACGGA
>CAZWGB010000016.1:0-28847 GCA_964633465.1 uncultured Woeseiaceae bacterium
CTTTAAAAGTTTCTGCCTTGCTCTTTAAGCCAATTCTTGAAACAATTTCTGAATCGCCATATCGGTTGTCCTTTTCTGAGGTATATAAAAGTGTATTCATACCTTTTTCCAAATATCCAAAATTAGTTTGCAGCAATGCTGTTGATTTTCCTGCATTCATGGTTGAATAAATAAAATGTACTCTTGCCATTTCTTTACAGCGTTTGATTAAGTTTCACTAAGATCATTTGAACAATATCTTTTGCCAATGCTTCCTGAATGATACGGCTTTCATTTGATTTTCCCAACAATTGACGTTGATCAAAAGTGTAATCTTGGTATTTGTTGCTAATCATTGGTTGGATAATGACTTGGTTACCCTTAACCAACGACCACTTAACTAGATAGTAAACTTCATATTCTCTGGGCGTATTTCTTCCAGATACTGACAGAATTCTCTGATTGGATTCATCTCGATGAATGATTAAGACAAAATTTGAACTTTTACTTTCAGTAACGAGCTCAACCCCATGGTTTGCCATTTGTCTCTTTATTGTGCGATAAAAAACAGTGTACGGGTCATTAGTTTGGATATAAAGGGTTTCTAATTTTCCAGTTAAATTAGCAGTTTTTTGTAACTCAAAGCCACAACCGAGTAGCATCAAAGATGTCAGAATAATCATCAATTTTTTTGATGAATTTATCACGTCACAATATTTATTAATTTCCTAGGCACTATGATTGTTTTCTTGATTTTCTGATCAGAAATAAATTTAGCTATTTTCGGCTCATTAAAAGCAAGTTCTTTAAGTGTTTTTTCATCAGTGTCGGCTGCCACATTCAAACGTGCTCTTAACTTACCGTTAACCTGAATAATGATCTCCAATGTATCATCAACAGTTAGATTCTCGTTAGAAATAGGCCACGACTCATTGACCACGGCATTCTTATGGCCAAGCTCAATCCATAAATGATTACATATATGAGGCACAATTGGGGACAGGAGTAAAACCATTGATTCCAGAGCCTCGCGAACAACTTTACGATCAAGATCTGTTTCTATTTGAAAACTAGAAACATCATTCGACAATTTCATTATTGCTGCTATGGCTGTGTTAAAAGTATACCTTCTTCCAATATCATCGCTCACCTTTGCAATGGTTTTATGAGTAATCTTTCTCAGTTCTTTCTGTGAAGCATTGAAGACATCATCCGGATCGATAGCTTCTATACCGACAATATCATCAATTCTTATAAGGACAATCTTCCAAAATTTTCGTAAAAAACGATACGCGCCATTTACAGCTGTATCAGACCATTCCAATGACTGTTCTGGAGGTGCAGCAAACATCATAAACAATCGTACTGTGTCGGCTCCGTAATTATTAATCATCTCCTCTGGATCAATGGTATTGTCCATGGATTTAGACATCTTTACACCGCCATTCAGTACCATGCCCTGAGTCAGCAGACTCTTAAATGGTTCATCCACATCTACCAAACCCTCATCTCGTAATAATTTGTGGTAGAACCGGGCATACAGCAAATGAAGAATTGCATGTTCAATGCCTCCAATATATAAATCAACTGGTAACCAATATTTTGCTCTCTCATCAAGCATTTTTTCATGATTATCTGGGCAACAAAAGCGAGCATAATACCAAGAAGATTCCATAAAAGTGTCAAATGTATCTGTCTCTCTGTATTGGATTTCATTTGATATTGGATCAATGGACTCGATAAATTCTTTCATGGATTTAATTGGAGACTGTACCCCAGAAAAGGTAACGTTTTCAGGGAGCTCTACCGGTAAATTTTCGTCAGTTTCAGGGAAAACATCTCCATTTTCATTGGTTAGCATTGGAATTGGAGCGCCCCAATACCTTTGCCTAGAAATCAGCCAGTCGCGCAAACGATAGTTGGTTACTTTTTTTCCTTTTTCTTGTTTTTCCAACTCTGAACCTATTGCTTCTATTGCTTCCTCAGAATTCATACCATCAAATTTACTTGAATTAATTAATATGCCTGGTTGAGTAAAAGCACTTTCGTCAAAATCGTGTTTTATGCCAGGTTCGCTCGAGATGATCACTGGCTGTATAGGTAATTTGTATTTCTCTGCAAAATCATAATCCCTTTGATCGTGTGCAGGAACAGACATTGTTGCTCCTGTACCATAGGTCATAAGTATAAAATTAGCAGCCCATATAGGAATTTTGTTGCCATTGATTGGGTTAATTGCTTCAAGCCCTAATGGAATGCCGACTTTTTCCATTTTTTCAAGAGCTTCTTCAGAAACCGCCTGAAGTTTTATCTTATCTAAAAATTCTCTGATCTCCTTGTTGCTCTCTGCCAACGGTTGGATAAGGGGATGTTCAGGCGCCAAAGCCATATAAGTTGTCCCAAATAAAGTATCTGGTCTAGTTGTATAAACAGTTAACTGTTCAGATGTGCCAACTACTTTAAAATTAATCTCAACTCCTTCTGATTTTCCAATCCAATTTCTTTGCATAATTTTGACAGATTCAGGCCAATCCAAATCATCCAAACAAGAAAGAAGCTCCTCACAATAGTCTGTAATCCTCAGAAACCATTGAGGCATTTCACGTCGTTCAATAGAAGCCCCTGATCTCCATCCTTTCCCATCAATGACTTGCTCATTCGCCAAAACAGTATTTTCTTCGGGATCCCAATTGACAAGTGCCTTATCTCTGTATGCCAAGCCTTTGGCATACAGCCTTGAAAACATCCACTGCTCCCATCGATAATAACTTGGATCACAAGTAGCAAGTTCTCTGTTCCAATCGTACCCAAAACCAAGGGTATGAAATTGCTGCTTCATATATTCAATGTTATCTCTGGTCCACTGAGCTGGAGCCATAGCATTCTTAATCGCAGCTCCTTCTGCAGGCAAGCCAAAAGCATCCCAGCCCATCGGTTGTAAGACATTTTTACCCAACATTCTTTGATATCTTGAGATCACATCACCAATTGTATAATTTCGAACATGTCCCATATGCAACTTTCCACTGGGATAAGGAAACATACACAGACAGTAAAATTTTTCTAAGCTAGAATTTTCATTAACCTCAAAAACACGATGCTCCTTCCAGAATGCTTGTGCTTCTGACTCAATTTGTTTTGGATTATATGGTCTATCTGACATATTTAATTTTAAACAAAAAAACAAATATCAAGCATACATTGGTATGAAAATTAGTGGAAATCCTATCTATATCTTTATCTGCTTCTTAATCCATAAATAGCTAAAAAAAAGATTCAGAATCATTAGAATAACAATCAAAGAGTTGCCATATTTTGTGTAAGGAGTGTTACCAATCATCGGCTCAAACGTACCTGATAATATTGAATACTTAAAAGACTGTGCACGTTCTACAGTACCGTTTGGCTCTATAATGGCTGTTACACCAGTGTTGGTTGCTCTCAATAAATAACGGCCTGATTCTATTGCTCTCATTATTGACATCTGGAAATGCTGTTCCGAAGCAAAAGATTTACCAAACCAAGCATTATTAGTTATGTTCACTAAAAGATTTGCCTCTGGGAAATATCCCAATAACTCTGAGCCAAAAATATCTTCATAACAAATTGATGGGGCAATAAGAATATTGTTCAATTGTGGCATATCTTGGATAGTATCCCCACGTTGAATATCTCTGTTTGGAAGACCCATGCTCTGGAGCCATGACCTGACAAAATCTGGAACAGGAAAATACTCACCAAATGGGAGAAGATGTCTTTTGTGATAAACAATATCACTGGAACCAATTGCCATCATGGAGTTTCTGATCTCTCCTGATATTTTATCAGAGGTAAGAATGCCGAACAGTAACATTTGAATTTGGTTCTCTTTTACAACTTTCTTAAGATCATCAAGATAAGATTCAACGTTGGTCGCAATACTAGGAATTGCGACCTCAGGCCAAACCACTAAATCGCTTTTATTAGAGGCTTTTAAACTGCTTTTATACAAATCAAGTGTTTTACTGAATTCGCCAGGCAGCCATTTCCTTTCTTGTTGGATACCACCCTGAACTAAACTAACAGTAAATTTTTCACCCGTTGATTGAGTCCATGAAAACATTCCTAACAATAGCGACACAATAATAATTGTGGTCAGTGCTGCTGCTGCTTTATAGCTCTGTTTTCTCTTGCCTAAATAAATCAAAGCTACTAGGCCTGCACAGATTCCACAAATCCAGCTAACCATATAAATGCCTCCGATGGGAGCCCAGTTAGAAAGGTATGTGTTGGTTTGACTGTAACCCATGCTGAACCAAGGAAAACCAGATAGAAGCCAGCCCCTAAACCACTCAATTAAAACCCAAATCGAAGGTGCAACAATCAATAAGGTTAAAGATTGTGACGGGAATTTGGTGTAACTGATACTAATTAAGTAGCCTGCAAGTGCATAATACAGAGCCATAAAAACAGACAGTATTACAATCAATAGTATTGCCAACCAAATCGGGCCTCCGCTAACCGCATGGATGCTTATGTAAAGCCAATACAATCCCACAACAAATAAAATTAAGCCAAAACAAAAATAACATTGGACAATAATCTTAGTTGGTTGTGTTAAGCATAGGATGAATAAATATCCAATTGAAACTACTGCTAAAATCGAAACACCAAAAGGTGCGAAAGCCAAAAGAAATAATACTCCTGCAAAAAAAGACAGTAAGTGATGCCTATTCAATTTCCCTCACTTCTATTAGCTGCAGTCTTCTGTTATCAGATCTAAGGATTTTAAAAGTCAAAGGATTTATCAACAAACTATCTCCTTTTTTTGGGAATTTACCTAATTTATTAATAATCATTCCTCCAAGCGTGTCGAAGTCTTCATCCAGGTATTGAGTTTCAAAAAACTCATTGAAATCTTCGATCCGGATCAAGGCATCTACTTCAAATCGCCCCTTCCCTTTCTCTCGTATCATAGGTAAATCTTCAGCATCAAATTCATCTTCTATATCTCCAACTATCTGCTCCAGTACATCTTCAATGGTTAGCAGTCCAGCAATTCTTCCATATTCATCTACAACAATAGCCATATGATTCCGACTCTTTCTAAATTCGTTAAGTAAAATCTTTAGTCTCTTGCTCTCAGGAATGAAAGTTGCAGGCCTAAGAAAATCTTTTATTTCAAAATCGTTATTATCATTTTGGCTTGAGAATCTCAGCAAATCTTTCGCCAATAAAATGCCAAGAACTTCATCTTTGTTTTCACCAATTACAGGAAACCTAGAATGACCGGAATTACTAATTTGATGCAAAAGCTCTGTTATGGATGCATCAGTATCCAGTACTGTCATACTAGAACGAGGTATCATGATGTCCCTAACTTGGAGTTCGGAAACTTCAAAAACACCTCGGATCATCCGAATTTCATCTTGTCCTATCAATTCAACCCATCGATCTGAATTCACCAGATCGAAAAAAGATTCCAAATCATTTTCTTTTGGATGAAAGAGAGATTTTAATTTTTTAGTCAAAGAACTCATTGTATGAATTATTATTTTAGTTCAAAACTGTTGTAGGGGCTGATCCATCTTTTGAAACATAAAGTTTGTTAGAGCTTTATTCTCTAACTCTTGCATAATTTTTTGATCTTTATCATTTTGGTGGTCAAACCCAAGCAGATGCAAGAAACCATGGACCAACATATGGGCAAAATGTTGATCAAAAGTCTTTTTTTGTTCCATTGCTTCCTTCTCTACCACTGGGAAACAAATAACAACATCGCCAAGAAAAGGTGGCTGGATGCCTAAACTTTTCTCTTCTTCCAAATTTCCTTCAAACGCTAGAACATTGGTTGGTAAATTCTCTTTTTTATAATGTTTATTCAAAATTAGAATTTCATCGTAACCAACAATTCTAAGGTTCACTGCAAATGGTAATAGCGATTCCTGCATTGAAGCTTTAAGGCTAAAATCTATACATTTCTGAATATCTTCATTGCTTAAAGGGATAGTCTCACCAATTTCAATCTGAGTTTGTACATATACTTTTTGCTGGTCTGAATGATTCATAAGAAATTAAGCCCTACAAGAAAATCATCTTTGATGTTTTTCATATGCCTCAACAATATTTTGAACAATTTTATGTCTAACCACATCTGAATAATTAAAATCTATTATACCTATGCCCTCAATACCAGTAAGAACTTCCACAGCATGTTTAAGCCCTGACACTTTTTCTGTTGGAAGATCTATTTGAGTGATATCACCATTTACCACTGATTTAGAGCCAAATCCCATTCGAGTAAGAAACATTTTCATCTGTTCAATAGTGGTGTTTTGTGCTTCGTCCAAGATTATAAAACTTTCGTTCAGCGATCGTCCCCTCATAAAAGCAAGTGGTGCCAATTCGATTACTCTTCGCTCAATCAAATGAGTTACCTGATCAAAGCCAAGCATCTCATAAAGAGCGTCATACATTGGTCTAAGATAAGGGTCGACTTTTTGGGAAAGGTCACCAGGAAGAAATCCTAGTCTCTCACCCGCTTCAACAGCTGGTCTAACCAAAATAATCTTACTGACTGCTTGTTTTTGTAGCGATTCAATTGCGGCAGCGACTGCCAAGTAGGTTTTACCAGTCCCTGCTGGCCCAATGCCAAAACAGAGATCATTCTCCCTAATGCTTTTGATATAAGCAGATTGATTTTTACCCTGGGTTTTTATTGATCGCCTTGGCGTTTTAATATCTGGAGTCTGTTCCATATTTATTTGTTCTTGATGATTTCCCATGTATTTTCTTACTAATAGATGAATTTTTTTCTCTGATAAATTTTCATTGGCAGCGCTAATGTATAAATCCTTAATGATTTTTTCACCTCTAACTAGATTCTCTGTTGATCCAGACAACAAGAAAATATTGCCCCTATTCTTAATCTCTATACCTAGGGCTTCTTCTATAACCCGTAAGTTTTTATCAAACACTCCCAACAAATTGGCTAGAATCTCATTATCAGTGACATCTATTTGGAATTCTTTTGTTTTCAAGTTAAACGACCTTCATTAAAAAATATTAATGATACAGCCTACCCCTAAGAGAATTAGGCAAAGCCTCTGTGATGGTTAAATCAATAAATTGGCCTATTAAATTTTCAGGTCCATCAAAGTTAACCCAACGATTGTTTTCTGTTCTACCTGCCAATTGCGTCTTTACTTTTTTAGACCTCTTCTCAACCAAAACCCTTTGACTAGAACCAACCATATTTTTACTGATGTTCATAGCATTGGAGGAGATTTTTACCTGCAATCGTTTCAACCTATCCAGTTTCTCATCATAACTTATTGTGTCTTGTATAGCCGCCGCAGGCGTCTGTGGCCTTGGACTAAATATAAAACTAAAGGACTGATCAAAACCTATTGTTTCAATCAAAGACAGAGTTTGTTTAAAATCATCTTCCGTTTCACCCGGGAAACCAACTATAAAATCTGAAGATATACTAATATTAGGTCGCACTTTTTTAAGATTTTTAATTTTGCGTATATAAACCTCAACAGTATGCTTTCTTTTCATCAACTTCAGAATACGATTTGATCCACTCTGAACAGGCAAGTGAAGAAAATTAGCCAACTTTGGATTGGCATAAGATTCAATTAAATCTTGATTAAATTGAAGCGGATGAGATGTTGTAAAACGGATCCGATCTATATTCTCTATTGTAGTTACTTGGCCAATTAACTGCGATAATTGGACTCTCTTACCTTGTGAATTTTTTGCCCGATAAGCATTTACATTTTGCCCCAATAGCGTAACTTCTCTGACACCCTTAGAAACCAAATGATTGATCTCATCAAGGATTTGTTCCGGAGGTCTACTGACCTCCAATCCTCTTGTGTATGGAACAACACAAAAAGAACAAAATTTACTGCAACCTTCGATAATCGTAACAAATGCAGAAGGCTTTATTAGGTTAGTTTTAGGTAAAAGATCAAATTTCTCTATTTTGGGAAAACTAATATCCACCACCGAATGCCTTGATGACATCACTTCATCATACATTTTAGGTAAACGGTGCAATGTTTGAGGACCGAAAACCATATCAACATAAGGTGCTCTCTTAACGATTGATTTGCCTTCTTGGCTTGCTACACATCCTCCCACACCGATGACAACATTAGGGTTAGTTTCTTTATATGCTTGCCATCTGCCCAGTTGTGAAAAAACTTTTTCTTGTGGCTTTTCCCTTATAGAACAGGTATTTAATAGTAATAGACTGGCTTTTGATGGATCGTTGGTGCGTTCCATATTTCTATGGCTACACATCATATCAGCCATTTTATTGGCATCATATTCATTCATTTGACAGCCAAAAGACTTTATAAAGATCTTTCCAGACACAAGAATAAATATTGAGTTATTAGTGGCGGCTAAAAGGGGATATCATCGTCAAAATCATCCGATGCAAATTCAGAATCACTGCGTTTTGGAGCACTAAAATTATCCGAGTTTGATGATGAAGAGATACGTTCACCAAGCATTTGCATCTCATTGGCAATAATTTCAGTTGTCCAACGGTCATTTCCTTCTTTGTCTTCCCACTTTCTTGTTTGAATTCTACCTTCTACATAAACTTGTGAACCCTTTTTTAGGTACTCACTGGCAATTTCTGCTAGGCGCCCAAAAAAAACAACTCTATGCCATTCCGTCTCTTCATTGCTTTCACCAGATTCTTTATTCTTCCATGACCTAGTTGTTGCAACACTGATATTTGTAACTGCATTTCCATTAGGCATATAACGGGCATCTGGGTCGGCACCCAAATTACCTAATACAATTACCTTGTTTATTCCTCGTGCCATATTAATTCCTTGCCTTAACTAAAGGTTATTATCAGAGCTCTTATTGTAAACAAAAAATTTGATGATTGTACTTTAGATCATCAAAAAAATACCTGAATAAGGCCAATTAAAGTGCTTTTGATCTAGAAGATTTAAAAGATTCCACTACAGGACTTGGTTCTTAGATAGAAAAAGATTTATCATGGAGTGTTTGGCAAAAATTTTAGAGTAAACATATGCGGAATATTAGTATTAAAGGAGCAAAAACTCATAATTTAAAGAATTTAAACCTTGAGTTGCCAAGAAATCAATTGATCATTTTCACCGGGCTTTCAGGATCTGGTAAATCCTCTTTGGCCTTTGATACCATTTATGCTGAAGGTCAAAGACGTTATGTTGAGTCTTTATCTGCTTACGCCAGACAATTCTTGTCAATGATGGAAAAGCCAGAAGTTGATTTGATTGAAGGGCTATCTCCGGCAATCTCGATAGAGCAAAAAACCAACTCACACAACCCAAGGTCAACGGTTGGAACTGTAACAGAAATATACGATTATCTCCGTTTGCTCTTTGCTAGAACTGGAATTCCAAAATGTCCTGAACATAAACAAAATCTTGGAATACAAAACATCAGTGAAATGGTTGATCAAATTTTACATATCCAAAAAGGATCAAATTTAATGCTTTTAGCTCCGCTCATTAATGACAGAAAAGGAGAACATACTGAGTTGCTGAAAACAATAAAGAGCAAGGGATTTGTCAGAATTAGAATCAATCACAAAGTTTACGATATCGATCAGTTACCTAGTATTGATGCAAAGAAAAAAAATACAATTGAAGTTGTTGTTGATAGATTTTCTGTCAAACCTGATATTGCTCTTCGGCTAACTGAGTCCCTTGCAACTGCTTTGGATTTGGCACAAGGTGTTGCGAAAGTTGTCCATACAGAAAACAATAATTCAGAGTATTTATTTTCAGATAGATTTGCATGCCCTGTTTGTGGCTTCTCAATCCAAGAGCTAGAGCCAAGAACATTTTCATTCAACAATCCTGCAGGTGCGTGCAAAACTTGTGAAGGCTTAGGTGTCGAACAATTTTTTAGTCCGCAATTGGTTATCAAAAATTCGAAATTAAGTATTGCAGAAGGTGCTATAAGAGGATGGGACAAAAGAAATTTTTATTATTTTCATTTGATCAGGAGATTGTCAAAACATTTTAATTTTGATATTGAAGTGCCCTTTGAATCCTATAATGAATCTATAAAAAATACACTTCTATATGGGAGTGGAAATGAAAAAATACAGTTTTATTACCCAGGAAGAAGAGGTAGAAAAATATCGAGAAAACATGTCTTTGAAGGCGTCATTCCAAATTTAGAGAGAAGATACAAAGAAACTGATTCACAAACTGTGAAAGATGCTTTATCCAAGTTTATGAGTATAAAAACTTGCAAAACATGCAACGGCACTAGATTAAATAAGGGTACAAGAAATGTTTTTATTAATAAAAAAAATATTGCTGATATCACCAAAATGAATATCGATGAAGCATTGATTTTCTTTAAACAACTGGATATCAGTGGCACTCGAGGTGAAATTGCAGCTAATATAATAAAAGAAATTTATGAGCGCTTACTTTTCTTGTCCAATGTGGGTTTAAACTATCTTAGTTTAGAACGAAGTGCGGAAACTCTCTCAGGTGGAGAATCTCAAAGAATCAGACTAGCAAGTCAAATAGGATCAGGTTTAGTTGGGGTAATGTATATACTTGACGAGCCGACCATAGGACTCCATCAAAGAGATAATAAACGATTAATTTCGACTCTAACAAGATTAAGAGACCTTGGAAATACCGTCATCGTAGTCGAACACGACGAGGAAGCCATTCGTTCAGGCGATTATATTGTTGATCTTGGACCTGGTGCTGGCAATCAAGGAGGTGAAATTGTAAGCCAAGGAAGTGTGGAGTGTCTTGAAAATGAACCAGAATCGTTAACCGGTCAATATTTAAATGGATGCAAATCTATAGCAATACCGTTAAAAAGACAGGAGGTAAACAACGAAAAACTGATCAGAATTAAAAATGCTCAAAAAAACAATTTAAAAGGTTTAAATGTCAAAATTCCTTTGGGTTTATTAACTTGTGTAACAGGTGTTTCCGGGTCTGGAAAATCAAGCCTTATAAATGGAACTCTAACCCCCTTATTGGTTTCAGAGCTGAACAAGAGACCCAGTCAATACTTATCAAATACTACTATTGACGGTAGTGAATATGTTCAACGTATTATAGATATCAGCCAGAGCCCAATAGGAAGAACACCAAGATCAAACCCAGCAACCTATACAGGATTATTTACACCAACCAGAGAATTGTTTGCTGCAACACAAGAATCTAGGTCTAGGGGTTACAAGCCAGGACGTTTTAGTTTCAATGTGAAAGGCGGAAGATGTGAAACATGTCAAGGTGGTGGGGTAATCAAAGTTGAAATGAATTTTCTAGCAGATATTTATGTAATCTGTGACGCTTGTAAAGGAAAGCGCTTTAATAGAGAGACGTTGGAAATAAACTATAAAGGTAAAAATATTTATGATGTTCTTGAAATGACAGTCAATGAAGCATATTCGTTCTTCGCCAATATCCCAAGTATTAAAAATAAATTAAACACGCTTGTAGAAGTTGGTCTTGGTTATATCAAGCTTGGGCAGAATGCTGTAACACTCTCAGGTGGTGAAGCACAACGTATTAAACTCTCTAAAGAACTTTCTAAAAGAGGAAATAGTGGCACCCTATATATCCTGGATGAGCCGACAACTGGACTACATTTCCATGATATTAATCAATTACTCAAAGTACTTTTAAAGTTAAGAGATGATGGCAATACAGTGGTTGTAATTGAACACAATCTTGATGTTATAAAAACAGCAGATTGGATTATAGATCTTGGGCCAGAGGGCGGGGACAAGGGAGGTGAAATAATAGCTGTGGGTTCACCGGAAACTGTATCTGAGTGTAAAAAATCTCACACTGGACAATATTTAAAAAATATTCTTTAACAAGATTCAGACTAAAGATCCAATACCAAGAGCCATCTTGATTTTCTTTAAATAAGGAGACGATAAATCTCTAGCTTTCTCTGCGCCTGCAGATAACAATGACTCAAGATAAGTTTGATCTTCAATCAATTTCAAGTACTCCTCTTTAGGTTCTGAAAAAAGATCTTCCATATAAACAAACAACTTCTCTTTAGCATCACTCCATGCCATACCTTGTTCTAATTGTTCTTTAAACAAAAGTGATTCTTCTGGTTTTGAAATTGCTTGGTAAATATCAAAAAGTGCACAAGCTTCAGTTGATTTAGGTTCGCCAGGTTCGAGAGAATTGGTCTTAATCTTCATGATTAATTTTCTCATCTGGTTGCTGTCTAAAAACAGTGGTATTGAATTGTTGTAACTTTTACTCATTTTCCTGCCATCCAAACCTGGCAAAATAGCAGATTCTTTAGCTATTAATGCTTTAGGAACTACAAAAATATCACCAAAATGATGATTGAAACGCTGTGCTACATCCCTAACCATTTCCATATGTTGTTGTTGATCTTGCCCTACAGGTACATGAGTTGCTTTGAACATAAGAATATCAGCAGCCATTAAAATCGGATATGAAAACAATGCCATAGAAATTGACTTATCCGAGTCAGATCCTCCAGATTCTTCATTCTGTTGAACAGCAGATTTATAAGCATGGGCTCTATTCATCAATCCTTTAGCTGTAAATGTGCTTAAAATCCACATAAGTTCTGGTATTTCTGGGATGTCAGATTGACGATAAAAATAGGTCTTCTTAGTATCCAAACCAAGTGCCAACCATGTGGCAGCGACTTCCATACAAGATTTTTTAACTTCCTTAGGGTCTTTGTTTTTTACCAGTGAGTGGTAATCAGCAAGAAAATAAAAAGACTGCAATCCTTGCTCTAAACTTGCTTCAATTGCCGGTCTGATAGCTCCAGCATAATTGCCTAAATGTGGTCGCCCTGTGGTAGTTATTCCTGTCAATATTGTTTTCTTATTCATGCCACCAATCTTATCTAAAGCATCTCTAACTATAATTATCATACATAGAATAACAAGCCATTTAATTACCTGATCAAATAAAGTAAAGGGTTTGTCGATATGAACATCTTTTAAGCTTTAAATAGTGCCAGTTTGGCAAAAAGAACCTTAGGTAAAAATTTAGCTTACAAAAACGGAAACAATTCAAAATGAATAGAGAAGAAGATGTTGGTATCTAATTATCATTTATATTTTCATCATTTTCAATTTCATAGTCTGTTAATTGTACAAGGGCCATTGGTGCGGAATCACCAGGCCTGCTTCCTTTTTTTAGAATCCTTAAGTAACCTCCAGGTCTATCCTTGAATCTCGGTCCTATTTCCTTAAAAAGCTTACCAACTGCCGCTTTGTTTCTAATTTTATTAAATGCCATTCTTCTCTTAGAAGCATTATCTTCTTTGGCAAGTGTGATCAGTGGTTCTAACGTTCTTCTGAGCTCTTTGGCTTTGGGTAAGGTAGTTGAGATTGACTCGTGCTCAATAAGGGACACAGCCATGTTGCGAAACATTGCTTTACGGTGACTGCTGTCTCTACCCAGTCTTCTTCCAATTTTCTTATGTCGCATGACTCTATTAAACCCTTACTAATTTAACTTTCATTCTTATCAGCATTAAACTCTGGCGTTAATTCTTTGGGCGGCCAGTTATCCAATTCCATCCCCAATGACAATCCATGACTATCCAAGACAGTCTTTATTTCATTTAGGGATTTCTTCCCCAAATTTGGTGTACGTAACAACTCTACTTCCGTTTTTTGAACCAAATCACCTATATAATTTGCATTCTCAGCCTTAAGACAATTTGCTGAGCGCACTGTTAGCTCTAATTCATCCACGGGTCTTAACATAATCGGATCAATCAAAATTTCTTCTTCTTCTTTTTGTTGCTCTTGGACTCTAGTCAAGTCAACAAAAATACTAAGTTGATTTTGAAGAATAGCACCGGCATATTTTATTGCACTTTCAGGCTCGATCGTCCCATCTGTCTCCAAATCAACAATTAATTTATCTAGATCTGTTCTGTTTTCAACACGAGCTGATTCTACTGTATAACTTACTTTTTTTATTGGACTAAAAGATGCATCTAGTTTTAATAGGCCTATAGTTTCATCCTGATCATCCTTTGTTTCGTCTGTTACAGCTGGCCTATAACCAGTGCCTTTTTCAACTCTCAATTGCATCTTTAGCTCCTTATCAGAATTGATTGTAGCAATGTGGTGATCGGGGTTGACAACCACTACGTCTTGATCCACTTGGATATCGCCTGCTGTTATTTCTCCAGGGCCTTTTTTACTGAGAACAAATTCAGCATGAGGTCTGGTTTGTAGATTAATAGCAACATTCTTTAGATTAAGAAGTATTTCAACTACATCTTCCTGGACTCCATCAATCGTCGTATATTCATGAAGCACTCCATCTATCTGGACTTCTGTAATTGCAGAACCAGGTAAACTGGACAACAATACTCTTCTCAATGCATTACCCAATGTGTAACCAAAGCCTCTTTCAAAAGGTTCAATGGATACTTTTGAGTGAAGCTCATACTTTGATTCGAGTTTAATGACCCTCGGACTGAGTAGGTCCAAAACTATCTCTTCTTTTTCAACCAACTCTTCCTGTTCTATTTGCTCTACCATATTACAATTCTCCTTATTATTTGGAGTAAAACTCTACGATTAAATTCTCGTTAATATCAGGTAAAATATCTTCCCTATCGGGAATTGATTTTACTGTCCCAGAGAATTTCTTTTCATCTACTTGCAACCATTCACATATTCCTAACTGAGTTGCTATTTTCATAGCATTCTTGATTCTAAGTTGGCTTTTTGCTTTCTCGATTACTCTAATCTCATCATTTACTGAGACTTGGTAGGATGGGATATTAACAACAGTATTGTTAACAGTAATCGTTTTATGGCTGACCAGTTGCCGTGCTTCTGCCCTTGTAACCGCAAACCCCATTCTGTAAACCATATTATCCAACCGACATTCCAGCAAACTTAGAAGGTTTTCTCCTGTTGAGCCTTTAATCTTTGCTGCTTTCTTATAATAATTTCTGAACTGTTTTTCTAATATTCCATACATCCTTCTCAGTTTTTGTTTTTCTCTTAACTGGACTCCATAACCTGATAGTCTTTCCCTTCTTGATCCAAGCATTGATCCAGGGGGAGTGTTAAGCTTGCATTTATTTTCTAGGGGTTTAATACCACTTTTAAGAAATAGGTCCGTCCCTTCTCTTCTAGATAGTTTGCATTTTGGTCCTAAATATCGTGCCATGATTTACACTCTCCTTTGTTTTGGAGGTCTGCATCCATTATGCGGAATAGGAGTAACATCTTCGATGCTACTAATGTTGATCCCGATTGCATTCAAAGCACGCAAGGCTGAGTCTCTTCCTGGCCCAGGACCCTTTACCTTAACATCAAGATTTTTTAATCCTAATTCCTTAGCAGCTTTACCAGCTTTCTCTGCTGCTACTTGTGCTGCAAAAGGGGTGCTTTTTCTTGACCCTTTAAAACCTGAACCTCCAGCAGTAGCCCAAGACAAAGTATTTCCTGCTCTGTCGGTAATCGTCACGATAGTATTATTAAAAGTAGCATGGATATGAGCAATGCCATCAGTAATATTCTTTTTTGCTTTTTTCATAGTATTTTCTATCGAAATTAATGTGCCTCTCTTAGGCTCTCATAGGTTTTCTAGGTCCCTTCCTAGTCCTAGCATTTGTTTTACTTCTTTGTCCACGAACAGGTAATCCTCTTCTGTGCCTTATACCTCGATAACAGCCTAAATCCATTAGCCGTTTAATATTTGTTGAGGTTTCTCGTCTGAGATCGCCCTCTACGTTTAGATTTGCTATTGCTGTTCTTAATGATTCTAATTCTTGTTCAGATAGATCACTGACGTTGGTATCACCCGAAATAGCCAGAGTTTTGCAAAGACTATCTGCTAGAGAATCACCGATGCCATAGATGTAAGTCAGTGAAATCCTTACATGTTTGTTATCGGGTATATTTATTCCTGCAATCCTTGCCATCTTACCTATCCTTGTCTTTGTTTATGCCTTGGGTTCTTGCATACAACCCTGAGAACACCTTTTCGGCGAACTATCTTGCAATTTCGACAAATTTTCTTTACTGATGCTCTTACTTTCATAATAACCTACGTTCATTTACCTTAATTGCCCACTTTTACCATATCCCTTGAGGTTTGCTTTTTGTAACAGACCTTCATACTGTTTTGACATCATTAATGCCTGCATTTGGGCCATGAAATCCATGGTCACAACTACAATAATTAACAATGACGTTCCACCAAAATAAAATGGGACTCTAAAGTAGAGAATCATGAATTCTGGTAAAAGGCAGACGAGCATGATATACAATCCGCCCCAAAATGTTAACCTTCCTAACACTTTATCTATATATTGAGCTGTTTGGTGACCAGGTCTAATCCCAGGCATGAATGCTCCTGATCGCTTCAAATTATCTGCTGTTTCTTTTGAATCAAACACCAAGGCAGTGTAGAAGAAACAAAAAAACATGATCAGAGATGCATATAAAATAATGTAAATAGGTTGGCCTGGTGTTAATTTAGCAGCAATATTTTGCATCCAATCAAAACCTTCAGAGGTGCCAAACCAGCTGGCAATTGTGGCGGGAAATAATATAATGCTGGAAGCAAATATTGGTGGGATAACTCCAGACATATTGATTTTAAAAGGTAAATGTGTTGACTGGCTTTGATACAACTTCCTGCCTTGCTGTCTTTTTGCATAATTCACAGGTATTCTCCTTTGCCCTCTTTCTATAAAAACAACAATAGAAGTTACTGCTAGAACTAGCATTAGAAGAATCAGGACTAATGCTGGGGAAAGTTCTCCTGTATTAGCTAATTCGAGTGTCCCCCCAATTGCTGAAGGGAGACCTGAAATAATACTGGCTAAAATAATCATTGAAATACCATTACCCAATCCTCTTTCAGTAATTTGTTCGCCCAACCACATCAAAAACATTGTTCCTGTAACCAAGCTAATACAAGCAGTGAAAACAAAATTGAATCCAGGATTTATAACCACGCCTTGATTCTGCAATGCGACGGATGCTCCTATGGATTGAAATCCTGCTAAAACAACAGTCCCATACCTTGTAATTTGAGTAATTTTTTTCCTACCTGTTTCACCTTCTTTTTTCAATTGTTTCAATGAAGGAACTGTCACACTTGCCATTTGCATGATAATAGAACATGAAATATATGGCATAATTCCCAATGCAAGAATGCTTAAGCGCTCCAAAGCGCCACCAGAAAACATATTAAACATGCTGAGAATAGTCCCAGATTGATCTTGAAAGAAATTTTGTAAAGCATTTGGATCAATGCCTGGGACTGGAATGTACGTTCCTATTCTATAAACAACTAAAGCACCTACTAAAAATAATAAGCGCTGACGTAACTCTGTAAAACGAGTCATTTCTCCTAAAGCAGATGCTGGATTTGTTATACCTAACTTTGCCATATTTAATCTATTACCTTACCGCCTGCATTTTCGATTGCGTCTTTAGCTTTTAGAGTAATATGTAAGCCCTGAATTGTTAGTGCTTTATTAATCTCTCCGGTTGCAATAACTTTTATAGTTTCAGCCGACCTTGGAACAATATTTGCATTTTTTAAAGCATCCAAATCAATCACTGCTTCTTCTACCTTGGATAAATCACTGAGACGTACTTCATGGGTGTTTTGGAATTTCCTTGAAGCAAATCCCCTTTTAGGCAGTCTTCTTTGTAAGGGCATTTGACCCCCTTCAAACCCAGTTTTATGAAAACCCCCAGATCTTGATTTCTGTCCTTTGTGTCCTCTGCCTGAAGTTTTTCCCTGTCCAGACGCGTGGCCTTTACCTTTTCTTTTCTTAGTAAATCTACTGCCTTTCTTGGGTTGAAGAGTATTGAGTCTCATTTCAAAGCTCCTCCACATTAACTAGGTATCTGATTTTATTAACCATTCCTAAATTCTCTGGAGTGGCATCAAGCTCAACCACTTGGTTGATCTTTTTCAAGCCAATACCCGCAATACAAGCTCTATGCTTCTTAATCCTACCGAAGCGACTCTTGATCAATTTGATGCGTATTTTTTTGATTTTTTTATTCATGAATTTATCTAGCTGAAAGTTTTTGAAAGGGGTATTCCTCTCCTTTTTGCAACACGTGCTGGAGAACTTATATGGTCTAGTGCATTAATTGTTGCTCTAACTAAATTTATAGGGTTTCTTGAACCATAACTCTTTGCTAATACATTTCTTATACCGACACATTCAAATACAGCACGCATAGCTCCGCCTGCAATTATTCCTGTTCCATCTGCAGCAGGCCGCATAAAAACTTTAGATGCTCCATGCTTTCCAGTTGTTTCATAATAAATCGTCTCTTTATTAAGAGCCACAGAATGCAAATTTTTTCGTGCTGTTTTCATTGCTTTTTGAATAGCTAATGGCACCTCTTTGGCCTTGCCATACCCCATTCCAACTTTGCCGTTTCCATTGCCAACAACTGTTATTGCTGCAAACCCAAATTGCCTTCCGCCTTTGACCACTTTTGCCACTCGATTAACTGCAACAAGTTTTTCAATCAAGTCATCGTTATTTTTTCCAGCATTGATCATTTTTATTAGCCTCTTAAAATTTTAAACCATTGTCACGGGCAGCTTCTGCCAACGCTTTCACTCTTCCATGAAACATAAAGCCGGATCTGTCGAAAGCCACGACTTCAATTTTTGCTTTTTTAGCCTTTTGAGCGATAACTTTTCCAACCATTTCTGCAGCTTCTATATTTCCTGTTTTACCGTTCTTTAATGATTTCTTGATGTCTGCTTGCAAGGTTGAAGCAGAAACAACTGTATCATTCTCAGGAGAGATGATTTGAGCATACATATGCTTAGGCGTTCTATGAACACTTAACCGATATGCTTGCAGTTCCCTGATTTTAACCCTGGTTTTTTTAGATCTTCTTTTTCTTTTTGATAGTTTTGTTATCACAATTTCACCCATCTACCTACGCTTGCTTCTTGGTTTCCTTAAGAGATATTTGTTCGCCTTTGTATCTCACCCCTTTTCCTTTATAGGGTTCAGGAGGTCTAAGTGACCTAATCTCTGCAGCAACTTGCCCAACTTTTTGTTTATCAATTCCCCTGATAGTAATTTCAGTTTGGGACGGGGTCAGTATTTCAATCTCATCAGGAATCTTATAAATAACTGGATGCGAGAATCCTAATGTCAAGTTAACATTCTTGCCTTGAGTTTTTGCTCTATATCCAACTCCCACTAGTTCCAATTGTTTTTCATACCCTTCTGAAACACCAATAATCATGTTATTAATTAAGCTTCTAAAGGTACCTGCAGCTGCTTTTGAAAATTTTGAATTCGATGTAGATTGAATATTTAACGAAAGTTCGTCAATGCTTACAGCGACCTCTGTAATTAAATTCAATCGAAGCTCACCCTTTTGACCTTTGACTTCAATAGACTCATTATCTTGTATCAAAACATCAACTGAATCAGGGAATTGAACTGGTTTTTTGGTTGTACTTGACATAATCATATTCACAAAATTAGGTAACAAAACACAAGATTTCTCCCCCCTCGCCTTGTTCTCTTGCCTCTTTATCACTCATAATACCCTTAGAAGTTGAAACTATTGCAATGCCTAACCCCCCCATGACTTTTGGTAGCTGGGTTCTTGTTTTATAAATTCTAAGACCAGGCCTACTGACTCTGTTCATTTTTTCAATAACAGGACTACCCTGGTAGTATTTCAAATGTATATTCAAATCTTTTTTACCGTTTCCTATCTCTTCTTCATCAAAACCTTTGACATAACCTTCCTTAAGCAAAACTTTTGCAATATTAACCTTTATTGCAGATGAAGGCATAGTCACCGACTTTGCCTTTATTTTATGTGCATTCCTTATTCGAGTGAGCATATCTGCTATTGGATCAGTCATTGTCATATTAATTTTGCTCCTACCAACTTGCTTTGTGTAAACCAGGAATATTCCCTTCCATTGCTTGTTCTCTTAATTTGGTTCTTCCTAGTCCAAATTTTCTATAAAAACCTTTTGGTCTACCGGTTATGGCACATCTGTTTCTCAGCCTAACTGGACTAGCATTTCTAGGTAATTTTTGTAATTTCACCCTTGCTTCTCTCTTCTCTTCAGGAGTGGTATTTGAATCAGATAAAGTGTTCTTCAAAGCACGCCTCTTCTCGGCAAAACGCTCAACCGTTTCCATTCTTTTCAATTCTCTTTCTACTAGTGCTTTACGTGTCATCTTGATCTCACTTATTGTTTTATCGGAAAATTAAAGGCTAGCAATAAGGCTAATGCCTCAGCATCGCTCTTTGCAGATGTTGTAATTGTTATGTCTAATCCTCTGATTGTATCGATATTATCGTAATCAATTTCTGGAAATATTATTTGCTCCTTCACACCTATAGAATAGTTTCCATTACCATCAAATGATTTTTTATTCAGGCCCCTAAAATCCCTAATCCTTGGTAAGGCAATGTTGATTAATCTATCTAAAAAATCATACATTCTGGTCTTTCTTAAAGTGACTTTGCAACCAATGGGAAATCCTTCCCTGATTTTAAATGAAGCTACAGACTTTTTTGCCTTAGTAATGATGGGTTTCTGACCAGTTATTTTTTCAAGGTCATTTTGAGCTTTTTCAATGGCTTTCTTATCATTCATAGCTTCACCAACACCCATATTTAATGTAATTTTCTGAACTCTTGGAACTTGCATAGAGTTGTTGTACCCCAACTCTTTTTGCAGCTCGGGTACTATTTCATTAAAGTATTTTTCTTTAATGCCTAACATTTTGATAACAATTTATATGTCCACAACTTCATTATTAGATTTAAAGAATCTCACCTTTCTTCCATCCTCCAAAATTTTAAACCCCACTTTGTCACCTTTTTTGGTTATTGGATTTAACAACATTACATTTGAAATATGGATTGGCATTTCCTTTTCAATGATTCCTGATTCTTCGCCTGTATTTGGATTTCCTTTTTGATGTTTTTTTACAATGTTTATGTTTTCAATAAGAACTTTTCCATTTTTAATTACTTTTATAACCTGTCCTTGGCGTCCCTTATCCTTGCCTGTCAAAACAATTACTTCGTCGCCTTTTTTGATCTTATTCAACTTGATTTTCCTAACTAAATTACTTCTGGTGCAAGAGAAATTATCTTAAGATAATTGATAGCTCTTAGTTCTCGAGTTACCGGCCCAAAGACTCTAGTCCCTATTGGCTCTCTTTTATTGTCTAGTAGTACTGCAGCATTGCCATCAAAACGAATTAGTGTCCCATCGGGTCTTCTAACGCCTCTTTTTGTTCTTACAACTAGAGCATTATAGACATCCCCTTTTTTTACTTTGCCCCGTGGTATCGCATCTTTAACAGTAACTTTGATAACATCACCAATTTGGGCATACCTTTTCCTAGAACCGCCCAAAACCTTGATGCACAGAACCTTTCTAGCTCCACTATTATCTGCAACCCCCAATACTGTTTCTGCTTGTATCATTTAATACCTTTTTCTTTTTTTCCTTCTTGGATTATCTTGTTTAAAGACCATGACTTTCTTTTAGATATTGGACGTGATTGTATTAAAGAAACAATATCACCTATCTTCGAAGAAGAATCTTCATCATGAGCCATCAATTTTGTTGTTTTAAAGATAAACTTGTTATAAAGAGGATGTTTAATTTTTCTTTCTATTTCGACACTGATAGTTTTATCCATAGAATTACTTACAACCCTGCCAATGACATTAGATTTTTTTTCTACTTTTTCAGACATTATTTTGTTTCTCTTTGATAATGGTTTTTATTCTTGCAATATCTTTTCTAACCTTCTTAAAATCACTGGATTTGGCTAATTGACCCGTTGCTGCTTGCATCTTAAGTTTAAACTGTTCCTCCAATAGGTCTTCCAACAACTGCTTTAAATCAGTTGAATGTTTCAATCTTATTTCTTGTAGATCGATCATATGATTTTCCTAGTAACAAACTTAGTATTTACCGGTAACTTAGCTGCAGCCAATGTAAGTGCTTCTTTTGCTATACCTTCTTCAACACCACTCATCTCATAGAGAATCTTACCTGGTTGGATTTGTGCAACCCAGTATTCAACATTACCTTTACCTTTCCCTTGACGAACTTCTAGAGGTTTTTTCGTTATAGGCTTGTCTGGAAATATCCTTATCCATATCTTACCTCCTCTTCTGATATGCCTTGTCATGGCTCTTCTTGCAGCTTCAATTTGGCGAGCTGTTATTCTTCCACGATCAATAGCTTTGAGTCCATACTCACCAAAAGAAACGGTATTGCCCTGAGACGCCAATCCTCTATTTTTACCTTTCATTTGCTTTCTATATTTTGTTCTTTTTGGTTGTAACATATTGATAAACCTTGTTAATTAGCTTGTTTCTGCCTTCTTAACTTCACCTCTATAAATCCAAACTTTTACCCCAATTATTCCATAAGTGGTTTTTGCTTCTTCAACACCATAGTCAATATCAGCCTTAAGCGTGTGCAATGGAACCCTGCCTTCTTGGTACCATTCTGATCTTGCGATTTCAGCACCATTAAGTCTGCCGGAAATTTTTACTTTGATTCCCTCTGCACCCAGCCTCATTGTGTTAGTAACTGCCCTTTTCATTGCTCTTCTGAAAAGAACGCGTCTTTCTAACTGTTGCGTAATTGAAGCAGCTACAAGTTTTGCATCCAACTCAGGTTTTTTAATTTCATTGATATTAAGATGAATATTATTAATTGGTGTA
This sequence comes from uncultured Woeseiaceae bacterium, assembly GCA_964633465.1. GTDB lineage: Bacteria > Pseudomonadota > Gammaproteobacteria > Steroidobacterales > UBA11654 > DTSX01. Next base: position 22,730 of record CAZWGB010000016.1, read on the forward strand.
TTTAATAATTTTCCTAATTCAAATCTTAATGCCTCAATTCCCTCTCCTTTTTTACCGATCACAATTCCAGGTCTTGCAGAATGAATTGTGATTGTTATTTTATTTGAACTCCTTTCTATTTCGATCCTACTGGTAGCAGCATCTTTCAATTTCTCACCTAGAGTTTTTCTTATTAGAAAGTCATTCTGAACATTTATTGGAAAATCAGCTGAATTGGAAAACCATTTGGATAACCAATTCTTACTGATTCCTAATCTGATACCTACTGGATGTACTTTTTGTCCCATAATTTCTAATCGTCTGATAATTCTATAGTTATGTGGCTATTTCTTTTAAGGATTCTGGTGCCTCTGCCTCTTGCTCTAGCGCGGAATCTTTTAAAAGTAGGTGCTTCATTAGCATATGCTTGTGAGATTTTTAAATCATCAAGATCTGCACCAAAATTATTTTCTGCATTTGCGACAGCTGATTCCAAAACCTTGGCTATAATCCTAGCGGCTTTCTGAGGCATAAATTTTATTGTTCTTAAGACTTGTAAAACTTCATTTCCTCTAATTGCATGCATTATCAGCCGACATTTCTGTGGAGAAATTCTGGCATATTTTAATGTTGCAGAAACTTTCATATCACTATCTTTACGACGTTTTCCTGTCACCAGAGTGAGTTCTGAATAGTCTAGTTGGGGCAAACTCTCCCAATTTATGGCCAACCATATTTTCAGATATCACAAGTGGGATATGTTCTCTACCATTATGTACAGCAATTGTCATTCCAACCATTTCTGGAATAACCATAGACCTTCTTGACCAAGTTTTTATTCTCGCTCTCCCACCTTGAGCTATTGCCTCATCTACTTTTTTTTGCAGGTGTAAATCTACAAATGGTCCTTTTTTTATTGATCTGGGCATACCTATTTATCCACTATCTTTTGTTGCGTCTTCTGACGATAAATTTATTCGTAGTTTTATTTGATCTCGTTTTATAACCTTTTGTAGGCAGGCCCCATGGTGAAACTGGATCTCTGCCTCCTGAGGTTTTACCTTCTCCTCCTCCATGAGGATGATCAATTGGATTCATAGCAACTCCTCTAACTGTTGGCCTCACTCCTCTCCATCTGTTAGCACCGGCTTTACCCAGTTTTCTAAGATTGTGTTCGGAATGACCTACTTCTCCTATTGTTGCTCTACATGATGTTAAAACTTTTCTGACTTCACCTGATTTCAGGCGGAGAGTAGCATAATTCCCCTCTCTTGCTAATAACTGTGCACTTGATCCAGCGGATCTTGCAATTTGCGCGCCCTTTCCTGGTTTCATTTCTATACAGTGCACGACCGAACCAATAGGGATGTTTAATAGAAGCATGCTGTTTCCAGTAGACAGAGAAACTTTATCTCCAGAGATAATATTGTCTCCAACACTAAGTTTTTTTGGGGCAATGATGTATCTTCTTTCACCATCTTTATATAAAACCAATGCGATATGAGCACTTCTATTGGGATCGTATTCAATTCTCTCTATCCTTCCCTGCATGTCATCTTTATTTCGCTTAAAATCAATTTTTCTATAAAGTCTCTTATGACCTCCACCTTGATGCCTGGTAGTCATTCTTCCATAATTATTCCTGCCTCCAGATTTTTTCAGTCCTGAAACAAGAGGCTTATGTGGCTTTCCTTTATAAAGATTATCTGTTTTTATATTTAGAACAAATCTTCTTCCAGGAGAGGTTGGTTTTGTCTTTATTAATGCCATAAATTACCCTACTAAACGTCGGCTCCCATAAGATCGATATCTTGTCCTTCAGACAAAATGATGTAAGCTTTTTTCCAATCTTTTGTTCTTCCAACTCTCATACCTGATCTTTTTTTCTTGCCTTTGACTGATACAGTTTTTACGTCAGAAACCTTTACATCAAACAATTGTTCTACTGCTTTTTTTATCTGCGTCTTATTCGCATCCGGTCTAACTCTGAAAGCTATTTGTTTATTCTTTTCATTCAAATTGGTTGTCTTCTCTGAAATATGAGGTGCAATCAGCACCGATCTAATTTGGTTGTGTCTTATTTTTTGGCTCATTGTAATGTACTCTCTATCTCTGCAAGAACCTTGGAATCCATTAACACATAATCAAATTTAATCAAATTAACGGGATTCATTTTATCCAGACTAATAACTTCTACATTGGGTATGTTTCTAGATGCCAACTTAATGTTTATACCTACTTCCTTTTGAATGATTAAAACGTTTTTTAATTCCAATTTTTCTAAAAATTCAATCATTAATTTAGTTTTTGGTTCTTCTACAGTAATTTCATCAATAACGACTAATCTGTTTTCTTTTGCCAAGGCTGAAAATATTGATTTCAATGCAGATTTAAATACCTTTTTATTTATTTTTTTATGATAAGTTTTATTTGATGCAGCAAATGCCTTGCCACCCCCTACCCATAGGGGGCTTCTGATTGTTCCTGCTCTAGCTCTTCCAGTACCTTTTTGCCTCCATGGTTTCGCTCCACCTCCTCTTGCTGCAGATCTGTTTTTTTGAGCTTTAGTTCCTGAACGTGCATTCGTTAGAAAAGATGTAACCACTTCATGAATTAATGTTTCATTGACAGGCACTTCAAATATCGAACTTGATAACTCAATATTCTTAATCTTCTCTTTATTTTGACTTATTAGTTCAATTTTCATTATATTCAGACCTTATCAACATTTGCTTCATGATAATCAGTCGATTTCTCTTTCTCAGATTCGTCTTCTGTGACACCTGAGGATGTTTCTGGAGTTTCTGGTTGGGCTTCTGAGGATGTTTCTGGAGTTTCTGGTTGGGCTTCTGAGGATGTTTCTGGAGTTTCTGGTTGGGCTTCTGAGGATTGATCTAATGTCACAAAAATTTCTCTGTCAATTTTTTTTGACTTTGTTGCTGGGGTAACAATTACATCAGAATTTACATGTCCAGATACGGAGCCTTTGACAAATAATAAATTTCTTTCTTCATCAATTTCAATAATTTCAAGATTCTGTATTGTTCTCCTAACATTACCCATTTGCCCTGACATTTTTTTACCTTTGAATACTCTTCCAGGGGTTTGGTTTTGGCCAATTGACCCTGGTGCTCTGTGTGAAAGAGAATTACCATGTGTGGCATCTTGCATACTAAAGTTATGTCTTTTTATTACACCTGCAAATCCTTTGCCAATTGTCTTTCCAATAACATCAACCAGCTCACCTTTTTTGAAGTAATTAACTTTAATTTCTCTACCAGTTTTGACTTGCTCTGATTCATGATCATCAATGCGAAACTCATGGAGTGTGGTTCTTGGGGTAATTTTACTTTTGCTGAACTGCCCCTTTACTGGTTTGGTTATTTTGGGCGATGCTTGGTTTGCGGTAACTTGGATAGCATTATAACCATCTGATTCTAAAGTTTTAATTCTATTGATCTGGTTGGGGTTCGCTTGGATAATAGTAACCGGTACAGACTTGCCATCGTCCGTAAAAACTCTTGTCATCCCGCATTTTTTTCCAATGATCCCAATCATTCTGATTTTTTACAAAAATTTTATCCTTGTTTATAATATTATCTGCCATTCAAATAATCTGATTCTTGATTTAACTTAAGTTATTGTTATATATACATTTATAAAAGTATAAACTTACAAAATAAGTTAAATAAAGTTGTGCATTCCTGTAGATACAATACCCACAAAACTAGCCCCTCAATTCTTTTCAATTCTTAGGCTGAAAAGCGTTGTGGAATTATATCAATTTTTAATGTCAGTTCAATTTTATTTGAACATCAACACCTGCAGGTAATTCAAGCTTCATAAGGGCATCAACCGTTTTATCATTTGGATTTAGAATGTCCATCACACGCTTATGAGTTGTTAATTCATATTGATCTCTGGCATCTTTATTTACATGTGGGGATATAAGCACTGTAAACCTCTCCTTTGAAGTAGGCAGAGGTATAGGGCCAGAGATAATTGAACCTGTTCTTTTGACTGTTTCAACTATTTCTGCAGTAGATGTATCGATCAGTTTATGATCGAAGGATTTTAATCTTATTCTGATTGACTCAGTATCTGCCATGATAAATTAACTTCCTGTCCCAGATAATACTTCAATTTGCTTCTTTGGTGCTTCACTGTATTTTGCAAATTCCATTGTGTAAGTAGCCCTGCCTTGACTCATTGATCTTAAATCAGTGGCATATCCAAACATTTCTGCAAGTGGTACCTCTGCTCTTATAATTTTACCGGCAGGTGATTCATCCATGCCTTGAAGTATGCCTCTTCTTCTGTTTAAGTCACCGTTTACATCACCCATATAATCTTCAGGGGTAACAACTTCTACACTCATAACTGGCTCCAATAAAACAGGATTGGCTTTCAAAGCACCTTCCTTAAATGCCATAGAGCCTGCTACTCTAAAGGCGACTTCACTGGAATCAACATCATGAAAAGAACCATCATATAAACTTACTTTTACATCTACAACTGGGAAACCTGTAATAACTCCATTGGTCATTTGTTCTTGAATTCCTTTGTTTACTGCAGGTATAAATTCTTTTGGGATCACTCCACCCTTTATATCATTAAAAAATTCATATCCTTCACCAGGTTCCTGAGGCTCCATTCTTATATAAACATGTCCATATTGACCACGGCCACCAGTCTGTCGTATAAACTTTGCTTCCTGATTAACAGATTTTCTAATGGTTTCTCTATAAGCAACCTGTGGTCTTCCTACATTTGCTCCAACTTTAAATTCACGGGATAGTCTGTCAACTATAATATCTAAATGTAGTTCTCCCATTCCTGAAATAATTGTCTGACCTGACTCTTCATCAGTTGCGACTCTGAATGAAGGGTCCTCTTTTGCTAACTTTTGCAGACCAATGCTCATCTTAGATTCATCTTCAATTGATTTTGGCTCTAGGGCAACAGAAATAACAGGATCTGGAAATTCCATTTTTTCGAGAGTAATTATATTCTTTCGATCTGCCAAAGTGTCTCCTGTGGTGACATTTTTCAGTCCAACAGCAGCAGCAATATCCCCTGCTCTAACTTCTTTAATTTCTTCTCTTGAATTTGAGTGCATTTGAAGAATTCTTCCTATCCTTTCTTTTTGAGATTTCAGAGAATTGTATATGGTGTCACCTGAATTCAAGACGCCTGAATAAACTCTGAAAAATGTGAGATTACCGACATATGGATCGTTAGCTATTTTAAACGCCAGAGCTGCAAAACTATCATTATCTTCTGCTTTTCTGGTACCTTCAGATCCGTCTTCAAGAATACCGTTTATGGCTGGCTTATCGGTGGGTGAAGGTAAAAAATCAATAATCGCATCCAACATTGCTTGGACTCCCTTGTTTTTAAAAGCAGATCCACAAATTACTGGAACTATTTCACCACTTATTGTTCTAGTCCTAAGACCAGTGATGATTTGATTTTGTTCTAAATCCCCATTTTCTAGATAGTGATCAAGAATTTCCTCTGATGCCTCTGCAGCTGACTCAACCATTTTTTCACGCCATAGGTTGCAAACATCAGTCATATTTTCTGGCACATCTTCTTCAACATATGTTGCACCAAGGTCTTCATCATTCCATTTGATAGCCTTCATTTTAATTAGATCAACTACTCCAGAGAATTTATCTTCAGCACCAATAGGAAGTTGTACTGGAACTGGATTGGACCCTAAACGTTCCTTAATTTGGTCAACTACTCTTAAAAAATCAGCACCAGCTCTATCCATTTTATTAACAAAAGCTAGCCTTGGCACTGAGTATTTATTTGCTTGTCTCCAAACTGTTTCCGATTGAGGCTCAACACCTCCCACTGCACAAAAAACAGCAATTGCGCTGTCTAAGACTCGAAGAGATCTTTCAACTTCGATAGTAAAATCAACATGCCCAGGGGTATCGATTATATTGATTCGATGTTGATCAAATTGTTGATCCATTCCTTGCCAAAAACATGTGGTTGCGGCTGAAGTAATTGTTATGCCTCTTTCCTGTTCTTGCTCCATCCAGTCCATTACTGCATTACCGTCATGTACTTCACCTATTTTGTGAGAAATACCGGTATAGAATAAAACTCTTTCAGTGGTTGTAGT
>CAZWGB010000017.1:0-28699 GCA_964633465.1 uncultured Woeseiaceae bacterium
TATCTAGCTGGTATTCGATTCCCCAAGATGGAATCATCAGAGTCACACCCTCTTTGCAATCTTCTACTTTGACTCGAATAGTCTGTGGAACAGGAACTGCAATCGCATGACGTCCATAGACCACTGAATGTTCTCCTAGGAGTATAACTTTGCCAAATCCAATTCCCTCAATCGATTCAGTGGAAGAACTTTTATTGATAATCAAACCTCTTGGTTTTTTGCTCGTTTGTTTCTGTAGATCTTCAAGAATTTCTCGAGCTTTCCAGACCTTTATTTCTCCACTAATTAATAATTGTTCAAGAACTTGATCAAACAGTTTTGTTGGGGTGCCAGCTGCTTTTACCACCGATCTTGCATGCAGTGTCATATGTCCTTTTTGTATGCCTTCGGTTACAAGTGCTTTCAGTGCAGAGAAATTCTGAGCCAAGCCTACAGCAGCCATCACACTGGCCAGTTCCATAGCTGATTCCACATTGAGTATTCTTAAATTCAATGCTACTGCTGGATTGGATTCCATGGGCCCTCCTACGGTTCCTACTTTAATGGGCAATTCAATTTTGCCGACTAAATTTCCTTTATTGTCTATGGACCATTTAGATAGAGCGGAGTAGCGGCCATGTCTCGCTGCATATGCGTGAGCACCGGCTTCAATAGCTCTCCAGTCGTTCCCTGTAGCTAGAGCAACGGCATCAATTCCATTCATAATGCCCTTGTTGTGAGTGGAAGCACGGTAGGGGTCTGCATGAGCAAAATCAGAAGCAATTACAATTCTATCCCTGACTTTTCCGCCACTGTAGTCAGCCGTTGCAAGCGCATCTTTTGGAATAATTACCGACGCAGAAGCCAGTGCTTTATCTGAAAGATTGGATAGGATTCTTAAAAAAACCTCACCTTCAGTTATAGTTTCAATCAATGAAGCGATACCCTCACACATCCCATTCACAAGATTGGCGCCCATGGCATCTCTTGTGTCGACATGGAGGTCAATGATTAACATATCTTGTTCAAATGAACTCATTGGATAGGTTTTGACATTCAAATCAACTGCACCCCCGCCTCGGGCAACCATTCTAGGATGAAAGCTGTTTGCAAGATTTAAAATTTCTTCCTTTCGGGACAAAATATCAGACCGTGCTTTTTCCAAATTCTTGATATTAACCACCTGAATTTGACCTATAAGGATTGGATCGGAGGACTCTGCTCGAAATCCGCCGTGATTCCTGAAAATTTTAGCTGCCGAACTCAAAGCTGCAACTATGGAAGGTTCTTCAACAGCCAGTGGTATCACATAATCCTTGCTATTGATTAGAAAGTTCAATCCAAGACCTATTGGAAGTCCCATGACTCCAATGACATTTTCAATCATCTTGTCAGCACTATTAAGATCCAATTGCTGTTGCTGATTTTTAAGAGCTAGGTAATCTTCCTCAGAAATCAAACCTCTTTCATACACAGCCTCAACTCGGTCTTTGATTGACAAGCGGTAAAAATTTGGAAATCTCGATTTATCCATATGCTTATTATCCAATAAGGAGATCATGATGGCGACAACAACCTTTTGATGCAACTAATTGGATGAAAAAAAATTAATACAATGTAAGAATAAGCGATTGATTGCATTTTTTGGTAAGGATATGAGTAAAGATAAACCATGGCTGAAAAACTACCCAGAAGGAACACCTGATCAACTTGAATTTGAACCAAGGACGCTGGTAACTCTTTTGGATGATGCAGAATCCGAATTTTCGGAGGTTCCTGCTTTTACAAATTTTGGTGTATCGATCACTACCAAAGAGGTTGAAATCAAATCCAAGCAATTTGCCGCATACCTGCAAAAGGATTTGGGTCTCAAGAAAGGTGACCGCATCGCATTGATGATGCCGAACTTGTTGCAGTATCCAGTTGTTATATTTGGTGCTCTCAGAGCAGGTTTGATCGTTGTGAACGTCAACCCACTTTACACCTCGAGAGAACTGAAACACCAATTAAAAGACTCAGGCGCGAGAGTCATCATGATTTTCGAAAACGCAGCCCATGTCCTGGATGCTGTTTTTTCAGAGCTGGAAATTGACCATGTGATTGTTACAAAAATTGGCGATTTTTTAGGTTTTCCAAAAGGTATTTTGATGAATTTTGCGATCAAATATCTTAAAAAAATGGTGCCAGCCTACAAAATTCCAGGAGCCATCAAGTTGAATGACACTCTCAACCGGCCAATGGAAGATTTTGAAACGGTTCCTGTTTCCGTAGATGACATTGCCTTTTTGCAATACACCAGCGGGACAACAGGATTTTCCAAAGGAGCCATGCTCTCACACGGTAATGTGACCAAAAATTTAGATCAGTTTCACAGCATGTTGGATGGCATATTAGAAGAGGGGCAGGATATTTATATGAATGCCTTGCCGATCTACCACATTTATTCTTTGGTGGTGTGTGTATTCGCAGGATACTCACAAGGGTGTTTAAATGTATTGATTACCAATGCCAGAGACACTTCGACATTGGTTGCTGAAATGAAAAAGTGGCCCTTCAGTTTTTTTAACGGGGTCAGTACTCTGTATGAGAGCTTGCTCAATCATCCAGAAATAGGAAATGTGGATTTTTCTTCGATGAAACTTTCAGGGGCAGGGGGCATGGCAACCCTTAGATCCACTGCGGAGAGATGGCATGAATTGACAGGTAAAGTGTTGCTTGAGGGTTATGGTTTATCAGAAACATCACCCGGTGTAACAACCTCTCCGGCATACGCCAAAACATTCTCAGGCAATGTTGGATTGCCCATTCCTAATACCGAAATCTCAATCAGAGACGATGATGGTAATGAAGTTGAACGTGGTCAAGCGGGAGAAATCTGTGTTAGAGGACCGCAGGTGATGCAGGGGTATTGGCGGAATGAAGAAGCAACAGCCGAGGTCATCGGAGAGGATGGATTTTTCAAAACTGGCGATATCGGTACTATGGATGAAGAAGGATTTCTCTCCATTACAGATCGAAAAAAGGACATGATCATCGTTTCCGGTTTTAATGTTTACCCCAATGAAATCGAGGATGTAGTCTGTATGCACCCAGACATTATCGAGGCAGCCAGCATAGGAGTTCCAGACGAGAAAACAGGGGAAGCGGTGAAATTATTTGTCGTTCTCGGGGGAGATCAAAAGCTTACAAAAGAAGAGATCATCGATTACTGCAGAAAAAACTTAACAGCTTATAAGGTGCCAAGGCAGATTGAGTTTATGAAGGAACTGCCAAAAACCACCGTTGGTAAAATCTTAAGAAGAGAGTTAAGAGAGTAACTTTTCAGTCACATTCAAGAGAGCAACTAGAAATACATCCGCATAATACATTCGGCAACACAAGCAGGCCTCTCTAGGTTTTCCACTTCAACTGAATACTGTTCTATGAATTCAATGGATCCCTTTACTTCTTCCACAGAAAGCAGGGTGCAATTGGAGCGGATCCTACTTCCAGAAGGAACGGGCCCTGGGAATCTCAATTTGTTGATGCCGTAATTGATAATGTTCTTAGCTTCTGGAAAAGGAGAATTCAATGGATCTACAAGCCCTCTTAATTTTGGATAGAGTGAAAGCGTAAAATATCCGTGTGCAACAGTTGTTTTAAATGGCGATTTTAGGGCCGCTTTTTCTTGGTCAATATGAATCCATTGATGATCGTCTGTGGCATCGGCAAAAGCATTAATCATTTCTTGACTGACCGTGACCCAGTCACTTTGATGGATTTGAGTTCCTATTTGGGACCTTAGCTTATTTAAGACACTGTCTTTGTCCATTATGACTCCTAATAAATTGGTTTTAGAGTCAGATCGTAACAAATTATAGGCACAAGTGACGAGCATATATTCAGTTTTGGACACATTATTTCTTCATTATTTGTTGATATAATCATGAATATTCAAGGAGATGTTGTGAGTCTAGGGGATAGTAAAATGTCGGCAAATAAATTATGGTTAATTTGCACAGCCCTGCTAATGATTAGCGGTTGTGCTATGCAACAAATGGGTAGTGGTAGCCAGTCTGCAACTCCGTTGCCAAACCCCACATCATCCTCATCATCCTCGTCTTCATCTTCATCTGGTGGTTTATCGTTTCCATCCTCACAACCTCAGTCCTCATCATCCTCGTCTTCATCTTCATCCTCGCAATCATCTGGATCAAAGAGTTCCTCTGGTGGTGTATCTTCTCAATCCTCTCAATCTCAGACCTCGGGTTCAGATGTTGCTCAGGGATCAAGTAATTCCAATAGTCAGCAATCAACTGGTTCCAACGACGAGCAATCTGGGACTGGATCTCAACAAAGCCAATCGGGCACAACATCAGGTATGGCATCTTCAGGCCCATCTCAAGCTGGTTCTTCGCAAACAGAAACGGAGAGCTCAAATATGGGTTCAATGTCTTTAGGTCAATCTGCATCCAGTATCTTTAATGAATCTCTGGGGGTGTTTGACAAAGAGATCGCAGGTGAAAGAATCGTCATTGCATCTTCCGGAGAAGGCTCTGGAGGGATGAGTGAACAGGAATCAGCGGATGCGGCAGCCGTACAATCGGGAGTAATGGAGGGAGTCATGGAATCCGGGGATATGGCCGATGGAGCAGAGATGGGCTCATCGGACCAAGACAGACAAGATGCAACTTCTCAGGAGAGTGAAGAAAATGCTGATGCCACAGGCGAAGAAGCAGAAAAAGCAAAAGAAAGAATACCAGACGATATACCTATGGATGGAACAGGGGAAGACGTTATTGCAAGACAAATCAGGGAAGCTGCAATTCAGGAAGACGATCCATTAATACGCGAAGCCCTGTGGAATGAGTACAGAAAACATATGGGAATCAAATAGCATTTCAGAATTATGTTAAATTTTTTAAAAATCAAACCAGCTATTTCTTTATTGACTGTGCTCCTTTTGGCAGTTACTGATTTTGCATTTTCGAAGACCATTACGTATGAAAATGTGCCAATTCAGAGAGCTCAAGTTGAATTGACTCAAGAGCAATTGTTGGATGTTGGTATCTTGATTTTCGATCCGAATATTCCGGAAGAAGAACGAGAGCTTATTTTCCCTGAAATCAGAAAAGCTGAAGCAAGATACATTCCATATCATCTGAAAACAACACTAGAGGACACAGGTTTCTGGGGTGGTGTTTGGGTTTTGCCTGAGAAATCTGAAGCCATGGACTTAATCGTTGCAGGCAGAATAGATTCTTCAAACGGGCTCTCTGTTTCCGTCCGGATTGGAGCTTGGGATATCACCGGTAAAGAGTGGATGAATAAAGTTTATAAAACAACTGTTGCAAGGAGCGCTTACAGCAAACAAAGGGACTACACCCAAGATCCTTACCAAAGTCTCTATAATAAGATCGCTAATGACCTCTTGAAGATTAAAAGTTCTTTGTCGTCAGCAGAATTGAAAAGAATCAGTGAAATTGGTGATTTGCGGTTTGCAGCAGAATTAGTGCCTGCTGTTTACAGAGATTATCTCGAACAAGATAAACAAGACATATTTTCCGCGAGACGTCTGCCATCAGAAAATGATGAGATGATGACTCGCATACAAAATGTCAAAGAGCGTGAATTTGTTCTGGTCGATACGTTAAATGAATACTATGCAAAACTCTACCAGGACATTTCCTTGCCTTATGAAAACTGGCGAAAATTATCCCGTGAAGAAATACTCACCTACGAGGATTTAAAAAGGAGTGCCAGGAAAAGAAAACTTTTGGGAGCTGCTGCAATACTGGGTGCTATTGCCTATGAGGGAGACAGCCAGGCAAGCAGTTATGCTAAACAAGCTGCTATCTATGGAGGCATGCAGGCCGTGCAGAGTGGTTTTGGTATGTCATCAGAAGCTGAAATTCATAAAGAAACCCTGAAAGAAGCAGGAGCGTCTTTCGATACCCAAGCCAAACCTCTGATTATAGAAATTGAAGGCCAGACATTGAGGTTGACAGGTACGGCTAAAGAAAAATTCCTGGAATGGCGAAAACTGCTAAAACAAATCTATACTGAAGAAACTGGATTTAATATTTCTGAAAATCTTGACCCTCAGGGTTAAAATTAATTTCCATGGATCATAAGAACTCTGAAAACGGCTCAGATATCATACCGGATTTGCAATCTAACCCGGATGAAACATCAGTCAAGACCATTCATCAGCAGAATCTAGAAAAAGGGAATAGAACCCGAGTCAGCAAGACGATTGCCTATACCTTGTTGGGTGCATTGTCGTTGGTTTTGATAATTGTTGTCTTTGTCCTGCCTTCTTTCGTCGATAAAGCACCGGAGAAAGTTAGTGTTATTGAAGCAGAGACGCCCGCAACAAAGGCAATAAATCTTTCTGTCTTGGCACAGAAACCGATTGCGCAAGCAATGTTTTCGGAACTTTTGATTAAAATTGATGAATTAAAGCTCTATGGCATTCAATTTTGGGGAGGCGATCAGTGGTCACAGGCAGTTCTTCTGCAACAAGATGGTGATGATGACTATCAGTCAGCTAAATATGATTTAGCCGCAAATAAATACCGGAAAGCCATGCAGATTTTAGTCGATCTGGAAATCAGCGTACCCGCTCGTTTGCAAGAAGCTCTCAAAAAAGGTCAGAACGCAATTCTGTCTGGAAACAAAGACCAGGCCGTGTCAAATTTTGAAATTGCCCTGGCTATTGATGGCACCAACCAAGAAGCCAAGCGGGGCCTGGACCGTGCTCTCAAACTGGATAGAGTTCTAGAATTGACCACACTTGGTCTAAATTATGAGACGGAAAGGGAATGGCAAAATGCTATGCAATCCTTTACAAATGCATTGGTTATCGACTCTGAATGGCTGGATGCTTTAGATGGGTTGGCAAGGAGCACAAAGGCATTTGAGGCAGAACAATACCAAGGACTTCTCTCAGCAGGATATCGACTGATCAAGGAATCTAAGTTCGATGAGGCGCGGAGTGCTTTTGACCAAGCATTCACACTGCAGCCCGATTCGGTGCAAGTTGCTCAAGCATTTGAGGAATTGGGACTTCAAGAAAGAATGGCAAAAATTAAGGCGTTGAAATACGAAGCCTTAAGCGCAGAGGTTAACGAAAGATGGGCCAGTGCCCAAGATTTGTATGAAGGCATTTTGGAGTTGGATCCAAACATATCAGAAATCCAGGAGAACCTAATCAGGGTAAATCAAAGGATTACGCTTGAGAACAACCTCATTTACTTCAGCAACATAACTGACAAACTAAACGACGACAAACTATACAATCAGGCTGTTCAGCTGTTGGTTACAGCCGACAGTATTGTTAACAAAGGACCTTCTTTGGAAAAACAAATTGTGGACCTCAGGCAAATCCTCTCAATCGCATCAACCCCCGTTCCTGTCACAATATTTTCAGACGAAATGACGGAAGTTGTTATTTATAAAATTGGTAATCTAGGCGTGTTCAAACAAAATATTGTTTCTTTAAGGCCGGGGGTTTACATAGCAACGGGTTCAAGAACGGGTTATCGAGACTTGCAAATAAGGTTTAAAGTATCTGGGAACACGACCAACCAGACCATTCGTGTGGAATGTAAGGAACGGATATGAGTCAGATTTCAATTCGCCAAGGGGAAGACTATCAATCTTTTGAATCGAGTAATCTTCCAATCAAGATAGGCACGGATCTTAATGCAGATATCCGTATTTTGGGCCCCTTATCAATTGGCGTTGTGCTCCTGATTGACTCACTCGATGGACGTCCCTTTATTCAAGTTGTTAACGAGAAAATGGAGGTTTTGATTAACGATCAGTTGCTCTCAGGTAACCATAGGATTAATAACGAGGACCGGATAGATGTTGCAGACAAATCAATTGCCTTCGAGCTTTCCGGTGACAATGAATTGACATTGACCATCGCCTCAAATGAGGATTCTTTGCAGCCTACACAGTTTCAGAAAAAAACCGCAGGAACAACTATCTTTAGCAGCAGGGTTTTCAAGTTCAGTGCTACAGCTTTAATTCTGGGCTTAACATACTTTCTTTTTTATCTTTTTACCGCCAATGCAATACTTATAAAACTCCAACCTGTTGGCTCTGAAGTCAACATCAGTGGTGGTTATTTTCCACACTTAAAGATAGGGGGTCGCTATTTGTTGCGACAAGGCAATTATCAACTGGATGTTGCATATCCAGGCTACTACCCATTGTCTGCAGCCATTGCAATCAATGCAGATTCAAGTCAGGAAATTGGTTTTAGTTTAGAAAAACTTCCAGGTGAATTGATGATTAAAACTTCGCCTGAGAGTGATTTCGTTGTTTCTGTGGATGGCAATTTGGTACAGCCAGCTGTGGCGGGGGTTTTTATTATTGCGGCGGGCGAGCACAAGTTAAGAATCATTGCTGACAGATATTTCACTGTTGAACAAGACATCCTCATCGATGGTATGGAACTGACTCAAGAGATCGAGGTTACTTTGACCCCAGCATGGGCAGAGATTTCAATCCAGTCTTTACCAACGGGAGCGAATATACTAATTGACAGTAAACCTTCAGGGATCAGTCCTAACACCTTGGAGGTGCTAGAAGGTGAGCATACCATGGTTTTGAACAAATCCGGTTACAAGCCATTTGAGCAATCGTTAGTGGTCAAAGCAAGCCAACCACAATTTCTGGATTCAATAGAATTATCCAGATTGGACAGTAAATTAAAAGTAACTACAAATCCAAACGGGGCAGCAGTAAATATCAACTCGATCTATCAGGGCTTGTCACCAGTGATTGTGGAATTACCACCACTCAAACCACATGTTGTTGAAGTATCCAAGCCAGGTTATCAGACCCAAACTGAAGAAATCATTTTGCCAACAAGTGAAGAGATAAAAGCAAATGGTACAAAAGATTTTTTGCAAATTGAGACGAACCTTAAGCCAATAAAGGGGTTTATTAGAGTGATAGGGACAGAAGGTGCAAGCATCCTTGCTGATGGAAAGCAAATTGCACAAATTCCATCAACAATAGAATTATTAGCCAAAGCGCAAACTTTGATTGTGCAAAAAGAAGGCTACGTTACCCAAGAAATCAACATCCAACCAACTCCTGGATATGAGCAAAATCTAAACATACGCTTATTGACTCCAGAGGAAGCAGTTTTAGCTGCTATGCCAGAATACATCGAGACTTCGCTGGGTCTGCAAATGAGACTGGTATCCTCAGGAACTTTTGTGATGGGCACCCCGAGAGGGGACCAAGGTCGACGCCAGGGTGAAACCGAA
The DNA here is from genome assembly GCA_964633465.1 of uncultured Woeseiaceae bacterium. GTDB lineage: Bacteria > Pseudomonadota > Gammaproteobacteria > Steroidobacterales > UBA11654 > DTSX01. The sequence continues at coordinate 9,249 of CAZWGB010000017.1, forward strand.
CGTTTAATTAAGATTACCAGACCGTTTTATGTTGGTGTTCGGGAGATTATTAATAAGGAATTCAGGCAATTTAAACCCAAGCATACCTCCGGAGCAGAAACTTTTAGAGAATTATCAAATGGACTTCACCCCGCAGTAATGCTGACATGGGAAGAAGCTGTGGATTTTTGTCAAAAACTCAGCTCCAAGGAGTCTTTGGAGCCTGCTTATGAAAAAATCAATGGTCAATATCAACTTATTCAACCCGTTACCAATGGTTATAGGTTGCTCACTGAGGCAGAGTGGGAATGGGTGGCAAGGTTCAATGGTGGAGCCGGTAAACAGAGGTATCCCTGGGGAGAGAGCATGCCTGTAAAACCAGAGTCGGGTAATTATGCAGATGAATCAGTAGAAGGTCTAGACTTAGTAGCAAACACTTTGAGCAATTATTGGGATGGTTACCCAGTTACTTCACCAGCTCAGAAGTTCAGTCCCAATGCATTGGGCATTTATGATTTAGGCGGAAATGTGGCTGAGTGGGTAAACGATTATTATTCAGTCTACTCAACAAATCTCAAGCAAGCAGAATTGGATCCCTTGGGTCCGGATGAGGGGACTGCAAGAGTTATCCGAGGTTCAAGCTGGCGAGACTCCAGCATCAGTAAGCTCAGGTTCGCATATCGTAGCGAATATGGAACTCTGGGTAGGTTGGATGTCGGATTTAGAATTGCGAGGTATACTGATACCAGTAATATTGATGAATAAAGCCATGACTATTAAATTCTGCAAAACACTGTTTACAGCATTTACCATTATCATCATCGGGCTCGCTTTAATGCCAGGTCTTGTAAGCCCAGATCAAGGTCCTCCTGAGTTGTGGTTGCAAGATCAGGAAAACGATGCATCTCCAATGGATGCAACTGTTCTCAGTGAACAGGGAATTGAGGAGGAACTGGCTCGAATACAGGCCGCATTTGAAGAGGAGGAGGTGCTGGAGGAATTTATACCCTCAGAACCGCTTTCCGCAGACATAGCAGTCAGTTTTCCATCAGATATTTAAATACTAATAGAGAATTAATATGAACAGTAAAAATCTTTCAAAAGAATTCATTTATCAAGGATTGGCGTTGCTTCTGTCCATTATTTTGGTTCACGCATTTTATGTTTCAGTTGTGCGACCTGAGGCACAAGCTACTATCCAAGAACAACAAGCTATGATTGCCGAGGACATCAACTATGTTCCAGAACGATCTTTGTATGTGATCATTCGGGATTTTGAGCAAGAAGCCTGTTTTATATTGATGCTGTGGGCATTTGCAATCATGACGATGAAAGGACAAGTAGCAGTTAATGAAAGGAAATTACTGCAAGAAGATCTTATTCCACTGCAACAGGGCGAGCGAATCACTCCAGAAGACACCACAGGATATCTGAGGCAATTGGATAATCTGTCTGAAAGCAAGCAAAGTCTATTGCTACCCAGGATTTTGATCAATGCTTTGAATCGTTTTGCAACAACTAAAAATGTGCAAGATGTATCAATTTCTGCACACACAATGGTTGAATCAGAAGCTGACCGATTGGAATCTGAGCTTTCCATGATCCGTTATATTGCTTGGGCGATTCCCTCAATTGGATTTATTGGCACCGTTCGCGGTATCGGAGCTGCCTTGTCACTGGCACATCGAGCCGTTGATGGCGACATCAGCGGGGTTACCCAAAATCTAGGTATTGCCTTTAATTCAACTTTTATCGCCCTACTGATCAGCATTGTGATCATGTTTTTAGTGCATCAATTGCAATTGTTGCAGGAGAGACAAATTTTTGAAACTGAAAATTACTGTGACCAGAATTTAATTACACACCTTAAAGGAGAATAGGATCTCCTATCATGGCTAGACGTAGACGACAGTTCAGTGTCTTTAATTTATCTTTTCTTGATGTTATTTCCTGCGGTTTTGGAGCTGTCATTTTGTTTTTTATGATCATCAATTCCCAAGTGAAAGTTAGAAGTCTGCAAGCCAGCGAAACTTTGCAAAACGAAACGGAATTTTTAGAGGAAGAGATTTTTGATGAACAAAAAAGAATGGTCAGAATCAAAAATGAAATAGATAAAACCGAAAAAGAAGATGTAGTTATCAAGGGTAATGTACAACTCCTTCTTGAAACCATAGAGAAACTAATTGAGGAGGTTGCTGAATACGAAAATACAACTCTATCGGCAACCGATAGCATAGAACAGCTCCAGTCAGAGGTGGAACAACTGGAAGAGGCTAATAAGAGGATGGCAGCACAGTCAGAACTGGAGAAAACAGAACCAGGGGAATTGCTTAGAGAATACGTGGGCGAAGGAGATAGACAGTATTTAACAGAACTAAAACTGGGTGGCAGCCATGTCTTGATACTGGTTGATGCTTCATCCAGTATGCTCGGGCGTACCTACGTAAACGTCATTCGCTATAGAAATATGAAGGACGAACAGAAAGTCAAGGCTCCAAAGTGGAGGCAGACAGTCAACAGTGTTGATTGGCTAGCAACTCGATTGACTGAAGGCACAAAATTTCAAATTTACGCCTTTAATGAAACAGCCCAAAGTGTGGTTGAAGAAACCGATGGTACTTGGCTTGAAGTCACCGATGGTTCGACAATCAGCACAGCTGTCAACAATTTACGGGGCAAAGTTCCCCAAAAAGGGACCAGTTTAATTAATGCATTTGAAGCCATCCAAAATCTGGATCCTACACCAGATAATATTTTCTTACTCACCGACGGTCTACCCACACAAGGAAAACGTTCACCCTCAAGAGAAACCATGGTGAGGCCAGAACAAAGAGCGAAATATTTTGATCAGGCATTACGCGCATTACCACCCACGCCAGTTAATGTCCTACTGTTCCCGATGGACGGAGACCCATTTGCCGCTGAGGCATATTGGTCGCTTGCAATTCGGTCGAAAGGCAGTTTCATGGCTCCTTCTCAGGATTGGCCATAATGAGAAAACGCAGAGACATGGAAACTTTTAACCTCTCATTTCTTGATGTGGTTTGCTGTGGTTTTGGCGCTGTAATTCTATTGCTAGTTATCACCAAAATATATGAACCGGTAACCATCCAAAAAAGCCAAGAGGAACTCCAAAATCTTATAGTTAGTCTCCAACAAGAGTTAAATCTTATCCGTGGTGAATCAACCGTACTGAATCAAACACTCACTGAGGTCAGGGAACAACTGTCGGAAAATGATGAGAAAAAAAATCGGTTGACTGGTGATCTCACAGAGATGCAGGGTGAATTTACAGCCTCAAAAGCACTAGCGGATGAAAAAACGGGTGAAATGAATGCATTGCTTACCGCAAGACAGTCGATGACCGAAGTCATGAGAAGATTGCTGAAAGATTTCAGGCCAAAGGATGAAACCACTGTTGGTGGAATACCGGTAGATAGCGAATATATTATTTTTGTGATTGATACTTCTGGCAGCATGTATCAGGGTCCTTGGAATCTTGTTATTCAGAAAATCACTGAAACCCTGGCTGTTTACCCTCAGGTCAAAGGCATTCAAGTGCTCAATGACGAAGGGGAATATATGTTTTCCAGTTATTCCGGTCAATGGATACCAGATTCCCCTGCGATCAGACAAAACATTACAAACCGACTGAGATACTGGAATCCTTATAGTGACTCAAGTCCTGTCGAAGGGATCACAGAGGCAATCAACACATTTTATGCTGGTGATAAACAAATCAGCATCTATGTTTTTGGTGACGACTTCCCTAGAGGATCGGTTGAAGCCGTTTGCAGATACGTTTCCAGAGTTAACAAAGCAGATCGGTTTGGAAATCGCTTAGTGCGTATTCATGGAATTGGATTTCCAACACAAATAGGAACTGCAAATGGGGCTAAATTTGCCCATCTTATGAGAAAATTATCTGAGCAAAATGGTGGTACATTTGTTGCTTTGCCCCATTTATAAACTATAATTTTTAGGAGTAAAACAATGACAATTAATGATCTTGACAAGAAGCATTGCGTGCCTTGTGAGGGTGGGGTTGAGCCGTTGGATATGGCAGCAGCTAAACAAATATCTCAAGCCATTGACCCTGCTTGGAAGATTTCTGATGACGCAACCTATATTGAGAGAGAGTTCAAGTTTGCCAATTACGATAAGACCATGTCGTTTGTGAATGCAGTAGCATGGATTGCAGAGTCTGAAGATCATCATCCAGATTTGGTTGTTAAATATGGCTCTTGTGGAGTCAAGTATTCAACTCACTCAATTGGCGGCTTGTCTGAAAATGATTTTATCTGCGCGAAGAAAATAGACAATATGATTTCTTGAGGTCTTCTTATAGCAGCTCTTTGAGCGGTTATTTACAACTCAATGTAAAACTCGTGCGAATGTTCAGGCAGTATAAATGGTATGACTTTCATATGATGTTCCTTGCTCAAGCCTCTGCCAAAATTTATTCGATGTTGAATAGATTCCCACTCTTCAATCATCACAAAGTGTTCTCCTTGCGCATGTGCTTCTTCAGGATTTCCAGCAAGTTCCTCTTTGGAGTAAGTAGCCATAACTGCTTTTACCATGGCTCCTGTTTTAGCGCGATAAACTTTTCTGCTGACGAAACCTTCTGCCGCTTCATAGAGGGGTTGTAGGCCTGTGTAGTAATTGGCCACTTCGTCTGCGTGTTCAAATTTTGCATATATTGTTACAACGTAGGTTTCCATATCATTTAACTCATTAATTAATTGAAATTGTAGTCTAAATTTTATACAACAATTAACTTGATTGCTTTAGAAAAAATCCTTCACGCAAATACAGTTTTAAAAGGAATTGTTAGAGAGACACCCTTGTTGTCTTCAAGCAAACTGAATCAATCTTTGGGCGTTGATGTTTTTTTTAAAGCTGAGTCAGAGCAACACACAGGGTCTTTTAAAATTAGAGGAGCCTACTACTGCATGCATCAGCATTTAATGGACCATGGTCCCCAGAATATTGTTACTTATTCGTCTGGTAATCACGCACAAGGGGTTGCATTGGCAGGCTCTCTTTTGGGTCTGTTTACCACCATAGTGATGCCAAGAGACGCGCCGAAGGCAAAGATTGAGGGTACTAGGAATTATGGAGCAAATATTATTACATACGACCGGTATACAGAGGATCGAGAACAAATTGCCATTGAGTACGCAGACAAAAACAATGCCTTTTTGGTGCCACCTTACAACCACGAAGATGTTATTGCTGGACAAAGCACTGTAGCAGTTGAGGCAGTGCAACAGATGGCCTCGATGGATTTATCCATTGATGATTTCATTTGTCCCATAGGCGGTGGAGGATTAATAGCAGGATGTGGTTTAGCTTTGAAAAAACTTACGCCAAAAACACAAATTTTTGGGGTAGAACCCGATTTTTTTAACGACACGCAACAATCATTCTCTGTGGGTAGTAGGCAAACAATTAGCATCAAAAAAAATACAACAATTTGTGATGCTTTGATGGTAGACACTCCTGGTAAACTGACGTTTCCAATCAATCAGCAACAAATCAAAGAAATCTTCACGGTTGATGATGACGCTGTCGTTGAGGCAATGAAATTTACTTATGACGAATTGGGCATCATTCTTGAGCCCAGCGGTGTTGTAGGTCTGGCTCTGATTCTTAAAGGTGACTTTACTCCTGACGGAAAAAATGTAGTGGTTGTCTTCAGTGGGGGTAACATTGATGTTTCTGAGCACCAAAAACTAACAAAATAGTTATTGATGAAAGATTGTTTTAATCGTAGTCTTGGGTTTTTAAAAGATTGCTAAAAACATCAAGTTCAATCAATGAATACCGCAAATCATAAAAACAGGACCTTACAGGCTAGGAACCCGAGAACAGGAGAGATGGATTACTCCTTTGAGACCACCGGTGAGGAGGAAATCATATCCGTTGTCGCTGATCTGAGAAAGGGTCAGCCAGCTTGGGCAGCTATGTCTGTGCAAGAACGTGCAAAGATACTGTCAAACTGGGCGGATGCAGTTGCTTCCAGTGATGAACTCCTGCAAGCCTTGGTTACAGATACTGGTCGGTATTTTATTGCCAGCGCTGAACTTGGAAGATTATCGACAATGGTTCAAGACTGGTTAAAGATTGGTGAGACCATATTTGCAGAGCAAATTGCTAAACAGTCATCGGCACCGACTGTGACCTATAAACACCAGCTGGTTCCATTTGAGGTGGTGGGTGTCATTGGTCCATGGAATTTTCCTTTCCTCATCACCTTGATTGATTTGGTTCCTGCTTTAATGGCCGGTTCAGCAGTCGTTGTTAAACCTAGCGAAATTACTCCCAGATTTATAGCACCATTGCAAAAAATCCTTGAGCAGATTCCTGCTTTGAATGCAGTTTGCAGATTCATTGAAGGGGATGGTCAAACCGGACAAGATTTGATCAAGCATGTCGATGCACTGTGTTTTACAGGCAGTGTTAAGACCGGGAAAATTGTTTATCAGAGTGGCGCTGAAAATTTTATTCCAATTTACGCTGAGCTCGGAGGCAAAGATCCGGTTATCATTACTGAAAATGCAGACCCGAAAGATACTGCGAAAATTGTTTTGAGGGCATCAGTGCAAGCCACCGGTCAAGCTTGTCAATCTATTGAGAGGGTTTATATACAATCATCCATTGCTGAGGCATTTACCTCAGAGTTGGTTCGATTGTCTGAGCAGGTTAAAATCAACTACCCTGATGTATACCAAGGTCACATCGGGCCTCTTATTTTCGACAAGCAGGCTGAAATTATTCAAGCACACCTTAAAGATGCGGAGGAGAAAGGGGCCGAGATTCTTTGCGGTGGGTTGATTGAACAACATGGAGGCGGGTTGTGGATATTGCCAACAGTCCTGAAAAATGTTGATCACTCCATGCTAGTGATGAACGATGAAACGTTTGGTCCGATTATCCCAATCATGACCTATTCTGATGTCAATGAGGCCATTGAATTAGCGAATGATACCCAATATGGTTTGTCAGCAGCAGTTTTGGCTGGAGATAGAGTTGAAGCTGAGAGAATTGCAATGCATTTGGATGCTGGTGCAATAAGCATTCAAGATTGTGGGATAACCGCCTACGTTTTTGACGGTGAAAAAAATTGGTTCAAATACTCTGGAACCGGTGCGTCCAGGATGGGTCAAATGGGAATGATCAGATTTTTCAGGAAGAAAGTTCTCTACACACAATCTGGAGAAACCCAGGGCATAGATGCCATGGGTGAACAGAAGCCAAGTTAAAACATTGCGTTGGGATCAATATCATCGATCTCTTGATCAGTCTCTCGACTACTGATAAATTCCCCAGTTACCATTTGATCATAGGCCATTCCTGGTCCAACCATTGGGTAAACCATAGCATCAGGATCAATTATGACTTCTAAGAAAGCAGCTTTAGGAAAATCAATGAACTGCTTTATTGTCTTTGCAACGTCTTTTTTCTCAGTTAGCCGTTCTGAATACTCAAAACCGTCAGATTTAGCACACATAACAAAATCTTTTTGGCGGAGCGTTTTATCACTTCCAGAAAATCTTGCTCCATAATAGAGTTTTTGCCATTGCTTCACCATGCCGTCTCCTGCGTTGTTAAGAAGAAGAATCTTTACGGGCAAGTCATAAGCTGTAACCGTTTCCAATTCACCAAGATTCATTCTGATGCTGCCGTCCCCATCAACATCAATGACCATTAAATCAGGTTTTGCAAATTGTGCGCCTATGGCTGCGGGTAGGCCGAAGCCCATTGTGCCCATACTGCCAGAAGTCAGCCATTGTCTTGGTTCATCAAAGTCAAAGTATTGTGCAGCCCACATTTGGTGTTGGCCTACGCCTGTGGTAACAATTGCCTTTCCTTGGGTCAATTTATTGATTTCCTCCAAGACCATCTGGGGTTGGATCAGATTTGATTCTCTGTTGTAACTAAGTGCATGTTTACTTTTTAGTTCTTGGATTTCATCCAGCCAAGTTGCAAAGTTGAACACAAGATTTTTTTGATCAGCATAATCCGAAAGTTTGGTTATGGCTTTGTTAAGTTCTCCAATATGAAACCAATCAACGTTTTTAACTTTGTCGATCTCTGATGGATCAACGTCAAAATGGGCTACTGCTTTTGCTTGTGGAGCGAATTTTTTGGGCATCGCAGCCACTCGATCATCGAATCTTGCTCCCACCGCGATGACAAAATCACAATCTTCAACAGCATAATTCGCATACGCAGTTCCATGCATGCCAAGCATTCGTAATGACAAGATGGATTGAGTGCCAATCGCCCCAATTCCCATAAGTGTTGTTGCGATTGGTATTTGGAATTTTTCTGCAAAATCACGTAAAGATTTAGATCCTTCTCCAGCGATTACTCCTCCACCAACATAGAGCAATGGACGTTCAGATTGATCCAAGTGTTTAAAGAATTTTTTGCATTCAGCATCATTCAATTCTCTTTCTTGGATTTGATTCAATCTTCCCCGATAGGCTGCTATATTTAAGCTTGCTTCTTGGTCGGGGATAATCATTGAATTCTGTATGTCTTTTGGCACGTCAACTACCACCGGACCTGGTCTACCAGATGCAGCAATTTCAAATGCAGCTCGCATTGTGGCTTCTAATTTTTCTGGTTCAGTTACCAGAAAGACATGTTTGGCAACTGAGCCCATGACGCTGGTAATCGGAGCTTCCTGAAAAGCATCCGTGCCTATGGAAGCTCGTGCCACCTGACCACAAATAACAACCAGAGGAATTGAATCTGCCATGGCATCCCTGACGGGGGTGACCGTGTTTGTTGCACCCGGTCCTGAAGTGACTAATACCACACCTGGTTTACCTGTTGCTCTAGCGTAGCCCGCTGCCATAAATCCAGCTCCTTGTTCGTTGGCTGGAACAATCAGCGGCATTGGATCTTTCCCGTTTATTTGGTTTTCAAAATTGTATCTAAAAACCGCATCGTAGGTGGGTAGAATGGCACCACCACTGTATCCAAAAATGATCTCAACACCCTGTTCGGCGAGAACACGGATAATCAATGCTGAGCCTTCTATTTGTGCAGGTTTTGCCATTCTTTCTGTTTTTATCCTTTCATTTAAAACAAAGCAACCGACTACAATACTATAAACCATCTATTTTAAGTAAGAAATTGCAAAAACTTTCAATCAAAGGAGTAGTATGTTCAGTCTTTTATAAAACATATAGAATAGAAACAATGAGACATACCATTGCAATATTGCTTCAAAACGAGACCGGTGCACTGTCACGCGTTGCCTCTATGTTTTCAACCCGAGGTTATAATATTGAATCACTGAGTGTGGCACCCACTCAGGACCCTATGGTATCCAGGTTAACCTTGGTAACCGAAGGCGAGGATGCCGTGATTGATCAAATTGCTAAACAACTTTATAAACTAATCGACGTTATTGATGTTCTGGATATCACGTTACTCGACCATGTTGAGCGTGAGCTAATGATGATCAAATGCCAACCCAAAGAACAAAAAAAAGATGCTCTTTTGGCATTCATTGATGAAGAAGACGGTAAAATTATAAGTGAAGTGGATGGCTTTATAATTCTTGAGATTATGTCTAATTACGATTCCAACAACAGATTTTTTAGAACCATAGAAAAGATAGCTGAGGTAATAGCTGTTGCTCGGAGTGGACCATTGGCTTTGGCCAAGGGGAAAACTATCACAAGCCTTTAATAGCTTACATATTATTAATTAGAGCATCGCCAAATTCACTACATTTGACTGGTGAAACACCGGTCATGAGCCTGGCAAAGTCGTACGTGACAACCTTCTTCTGAATTGATTTGTCCATTGCTTTTAGTATTAAATCAGCAGCTTCAGCCCAACCAAGGTATCTCAACATCATTTCTCCAGACAGAATGACAGAACCGGGGTTTACTTTATCTTGATTTGCATATTTTGGTGCCGTTCCATGAGTAGCCTCAAAAATGGCATGGCCGGTTATGTTATTGATGTTCCCACCTGGCGCTATACCAATGCCACCAATTTGGGCAGCTAAAGCATCAGAAAGATAGTCTCCATTTAGATTCATAGTTGCAATGACATCAAATTCCGCAGGCCTGGTAAGAACTTGTTGCAGGGTTATATCTGCGATGGTGTCTTTAACCAGTATCGCACCGTTACTGATTGCATTTTTTTGTTCCTGATTGGCAGTTTCCTCTCCATCTTTAGCCTTGGTCTTCTCCCACTGTTCCCAAGTGTAGACATGACTTCCATATTCCCTTTCTGCCAACTCATATCCCCAATTCCTAAAAGCGCCTTCAGTAAATTTCATGATATTGCCTTTGTGGACCAAGGTAATGCTTTTACGCTGATTGGTTATGGCATATTCAAATGCAGAACGCAGTAGTCTTTCCGATCCCTCACGTGATATGGGTTTAATGCCGATTCCTGATGACTCTGGAAACCTAATTTTACTGAAATCATCAGGGAAATATTCCTTAAACAATTGCAGAAATTTTTTTGTTGAATCACCGCCCTGTTCAAATTCTACGCCAGCATAAATATCTTCGGTATTTTCTCTGAAAATAACCATATCCACATTTTCTGGTTCTCTGACAGGAGATGGGACACCTTGAAACCATCTTACCGGCCGTAGACACACATAGAGGTCGAGTGCTTGCCGCAAAGCGACATTCAAAGACCTAATCCCTCCACCGATTGGAGTTGTCAGCGGTCCTTTGATTGAAACCAGATATTTTTTGCAAGATTGAATGGTTTCGTCGGGTAGCCAATTATTGAACTTGTCAAAAGCTTTCTCGCCAGCATAGACTTCAAGCCAATCAATCTTTCGATCGCCTTTATATGCTTTTTCAACAGCTGCATCCAAAACCCTGACTGAGGATCGCCAAATATCAGGTCCGGTTCCATCTCCTTGGATAAATGGTATTGTCGGGTTATTAGGGACATTGAGTTGTCCATTTTTCAGTTCTATCTTCGATCCACGGTTCATTTTTGATATTCTACTTTCCCTACTTTGATTCAATTGGGATTAATCGGCAATCATTATGAATATTTTATTGGTCTTATACAACCTAAACTTAGGCTATTTTCTGATTGACCATTTTTTCATGGCATTATGGCTTCAATCGAGATTAGTATTGATCTAAATAGTCACCAATAGACTAGATCTATGGCTTTGTTGATGGAATACTGTGATTCTATTTAGTGACAGGAAAAGGAGAACTAAAAGTGAGTCAAAGCAAAGAAACCAAAACCATCATGGAATTTCTCAATGAAAATCCAAACGTCGATGTTAGCCATGCTTGGGAGCGTTGTTGGGCTATTCAAACGGGTATCATCGAGCGAGTGAAAGAACGTTTTTCTGTTGAAAAACACCCTTCTTGCGAAGGTAGGGATTACTTTGTTTCTGAGGAGCATCCAAAACATGGCCAATTGGAAGGTTCCTTTACTGCTTATACTGGCGAAGAAGTTGATTGGCTGGTACATTCATGGCTTGGCAACCGAAAACGAAGTATCCTCGACATTAATGCAACCGTTTTTCTTGGTCAGGAAACAAGAGTGCCACATTTAGCAGTGATCTTCGGCACCATCCCTTTCCTCTATTTTTATGCTGAATACACACCTCGGATGGATCTTAGAACAAATCCTGATTATTTAACGAAGTACTACGAGCCAGTCAACAAAGATTTCCTGGAATTTCGGGCGCAACCAAATTGGACACGCTTTGTCAGTCATGGAACCTATTTGAGGTCTTTAATGTCTCCGGTTTGCGTAAGCGCACACACTGAACTAAACGATGAAAATATAGACCATTGTGAACGCTATTTGGAAACCTTTATAAACCGTTGGTTCCAGTGGTTGGATGAAGCAGAAACCGTGCCTTTATCTGAACGTGCAGCACAACAAAAATACGACTTGAAAGTAAGAGAATTGGGCTACAGATATGATCCCATGAACGTTTTACCTGTAGAAGTTTTTGGTCAGGAAGAAGCCAATCGGATGCTGGATTTACGGATTGGGGTGGACCAAATAAAGTCGGTTGCCAACAGATGGGATCGGTCTTGAATAGCTATGCTAAAAGCTCTCCTCATTGATGACGATGCCAAACTGGCCAGTTTGCTGGGCAATTACTTAACAAAATTTGAAATTGAGTTAAATACCACAACTGAACCAACCCTTGCTCTAGAACTGATTGCTGAGCATGAGCCTGACTTGATTATTTTGGATGTTATGATGCCCAAAATGAACGGATTCGAAGTTTGTTCTGGTATCAGAAAAAAATATAAAATCCCCATCATTATGCTCAGTGCTAGAGGTGAATCATTTGATCGGGTCAAAGGCCTGGATCTGGGTGCAGATGACTACATTGCTAAACCTTTTGAACCACGAGAATTGGTTGCTCGCATACACAGTCTGATCAGACGGGTTAACGATGAGGGCGAGCATCAATACCAACAAGATATATTTGAGGTGAATGCAATTCGTAGAGAAATCAGTATGGATGGTCAAATATTGAGTTTAACCAACATGGAATTTGAATTACTGGAGTTGCTGCTTGCGAGTCCAGGCACCTTGTTCTCTCGAGATGAAATTCTCAAACACCTGAGAGGCATTGAAGCCAAGATTTTTTCTCGATCAATAGACATTTTAATTAGCAGATTACGGCAAAAAATAGAAGCAAATCCCAAAAAGCCAAGATTTATAAAAACTATATGGGGTAAAGGTTACATGTTCTTACCCAAGAACAGACCAACATTAGAATCATGAAAATACCTTTCCCGTCACTGTCTGTGAAATTAACACTGGTCTTTTTCGTTACCGCAGTAGTTTATCTGTATGGACTCTCAGTTGGCATCCGGTATTTGGTTGATGAAGACGAACTGAGAGAAATTATCGGTTACTATCAAACCAGTTATTACGATTACATGTTGGCGGACCTCCAATACCCGCCAAATATAGGCAGAGCAGAAGAAATTGTTGATCAAATGCCTTTTGACATGAAAATAGTGGGTGAAGATTTGAATTGGAGTTCTTCACCTCAATTTACAATCATCGATGCTATAAATTTTGAATTGAGCACTTTAAACGTTGCTAAAATCAAAGCTGATATAGCTGAGGGAAGGGAATCTTCGCGTGAGGGTGTGGAGGCCACTCGATACAAAAACAGAACCTATGCCAAAATCCCGTTTGGCGACTACACTATTTTTTTGGTGACCCCAAAAATGTCAGTACCGGTTCAAGGAGCTTATCTAATTGAAGCAATTATTGCCATCACGCTATTGGTTCTTTTGATTTGCTATGGATTGGTCCAAAGAATTTTCAGACCTATCAAATCGATCGAAGAAGGAGCCACCAGGATTGGACAAGGAGAGTTGGAACACAGAATCAATGTAAAGCAGAAAGATGAACTGGGTTCTCTGGCTCAGAAAATCAACCAGGCAGCTAGCAATACTCAGGAAACGTTGGAAAAAATAGAAGCAATGGGCCTTGCGGTCAGTCATGAGCTGAGGTCACCGCTGACTCGAGCCAGATTAGAAGTAGAGTTGTTGGAAGATTCTAAAATTAAAGAAGATTTATTAAATGAAATTAATGCCATGGAAACCATCATTACTAATCTTTTGGATAGCGAAGCTTTAGACTCTGGACATAAAAAATTACAACTCGAAACTTTTGAGCTCAATGAGATGATCAATCAAATGATGAAAAAAAGTGGTTTTCTAGCCAATTCAAATATAGCGTTCACTCCATCTGAGAATGAAGCAGATATTGAGGCAGATAAAATCTTGTTTGAGGTTATGATTAAGAACATTATGGAAAATGCGATCCGCTACAATCCCCCTGAAGGCGAGCCTATCGAACTAATAATCAAATACATCGATGATGTCTACGAGATTAAAATCAGAGATTTTGGTTCTGGTTTTAGCGAAGAGGACATCACCAAAGTTACCGAACCATTTTACAGAACTGATCAGTCCAGAAGTAGGCAAAGTGGTGGTTTTGGTCTCGGACTTTATCTTTGCAAGCAAATAGTTAGGGCTCATCAGGGTACTATTTCCATTGAGAACCATGAAAAGATAGGAGCCATGATCACTTTAACAATACCAAAAAGACAAAATCAGACGGAAAATGCTTAGGTCATTTCTTGCAATAGTGTTGGTATTTTGACTTGATGCTACCCAGTAGCATTTCAGCAGATTCTATGTTCTAATCCTCTCTGTATTTTTTATTAACATGTGTGCCTAAACGTACACCAGACAAAGATATGACCACCATATACGTGACCGATAGTGAAGGCGAAGAGTTGGAAATAGAAGGCCAAGTAGGGCTACCTATAATGGAAAGCTTGAGAGATCTGGATAATGGCATCTTGGCTCTCTGCGGGGGTATGTGTTCTTGTGCCACCTGTCACTGTTATATTGAGGAGCCATGGGCTTCTTCTCTGTCGCTAAGAGAGGATGATGAACTGGAATTGCTTGAGGACTTAGAATCATTCAGAGAAGATCAATCCCGACTCACTTGCCAAATTGAATTCACCGAAGATCTTGATGGAATACGTTTGGAAATAGCGCCCGAAGAGTAGAGAGATTGTTTCAATCCAGCGATCCTCGACCAATTATTTCAGTTAAAAAAGTTCCAAAATTAATTCAGGCGGTCTGCCAATAACAGCTTTACCATCCTTAATTACAATTGGTCGCTCAATTAACTTTGGGTGTTTTGTCATTGCTTGAATAATCTCTGTTTCTGAGACATCTGGGTCGGCCAAGTTCAGTGCTTTGTAGTCGGGCTCTCCTTTTCTAAGCAGATCTCTTGCAGAAATTTTTAGCATCGCTAGGATAGATGTCAATTCTTCTGCACTAGGAGGATTTTCAAGATAGAGCCTTATTTCTGGTTCCAGACCTTGCTCATTCAGTATTGCAAGACTGCTTCTGGACTTGCTGCAACGTGGGTTATGGAAGATGGTGACAGCTCCCATGACTTATAAACCATATCTAGAAAACAGGTCTCTTTTCTGTCCCAATAATTTTGTCTGAATGATTCTTCTAATGATTTTCCAAGGCGTGAGCCATGCGATACGCTTCCCACTTTTTTTATTCTCAATCATTTGATCGACAATCCAGGGCGTAGCAGTTTCAACCTGATCAGCAATCGTATTGATCATGGGCCTGATTTTTTTCCAGGCTTCTGGCGATAGACGTTTCTGTTCGTTGAGCCAATTCTCTGTGATCAGGATTCCAGGGCTGATGCTACCAACAATAATGTTGGTATTTTTATTTTCAGCAACCAAATATTTTGTGAGGACATTGATACTGGCTTTGGTTGAGCTGTAAACACCCATTCCCTTAACAATTCTTCTGCCATCAAAACTGCCTCCAAGCATATTATACAATCGACCTGATCCTTGTTTTCTAAACCCTGCGATTGCAACTTGTGAACCAAAGAGTGTTCCCAGAGAATTGGTATTAATCATTGAATGGATGAGATTTTCTGGAATTTTGTGAACAGGACTCTGCCCTGAGGCATAACCGGCGTTATTAATCCAATAATCAACTGAGCCAAATTCAGTTTTCGCCAATTCCCAAAGGGCTTCCACTTGTTTTTTATCCGAAATATCGCAGACTTGTCCAATGATTTGACCTTCTGATTTTTTATTCAGCTCTTGGGTAACGGTTGCAATATCTGCTTGTCGCCTGCTGGTGATAACTACATTGTGACCAAGTCGGGCAAATGCGTCGGCAAGTCCTCTACCGACCCCTTTGGTGCTTCCTGTTATGACAACATTGGTCATGGCAACATCAATTTAATGCAGTGTTTGACTATAGCCTCAGTGCACCATCCAGGTCGATGCATCGTCCGGAGTAGTAATCGTTTTGGAAAATAAACTCCGCTGCCTCAGCCACTTCTTCAGGTTCACCAATTCTCTTTAAAGGATTCATTGCGGCAAGGTTCTCTTTCACCTTATCGGGCATTGCTGCAACCATTTCAGTGTTGATAAAGCCAGGCGCAATAGCATTCACTCGGATGCCATAACGGGATAGTTCTTTCGCCCAAACCACAGCCATGGCCTGAACACCAGCCTTGGTTGCTGAATAATTGGTTTGCCCAAAATTTCCATGCCTTGCGATACTGGAAATGTTAATGATAACCCCCTTACTCCCAGATTCTATCATCAGTTGTGCAGCTTCTCTGCCACACAGAAAAACCCCGGTTAAGTTGATGTTGATAACCGCTTGCCAATCCTCAAGGGACATTTTTTTCTCAAATGCTCCGTCTTTGAATTTAACCAGAAGCCCGTCTCGAGTAATTCCAGCATTGTTAATGGCTCCGTGCAGTGGGCCGAGATCGGCAACAATTTGCCTGTATGTCGAGATCACATCCTCTTCTTGGGTAACATCTCCAGCATAGGTCATAACTTCAGCTCCCACAGCTTCACAGGCCTCCTTAGTAGCATTCATACTTTCTTGCTCTAAGTCTATGAGACCCAGTTTGCATTTGTGTGTAGCTAAGCGTTTTGCCATGGCTGCACCCAACCCTCTGGCTGCGCCAGTGATGATGATTGTCTTGTTCTCTATGTCCATTGTTAGCCTCAAATTTAATTTACGGAAACTGAATTGTACCCGAAAATCAGTTTACTGTTGAGGTGATTGCGGTGTTTGTTGGCAAAGAATATGGCCCGTTTTATTTCGTTTAATCCTTAATTCTAGTAATATCACTCTACTAAATTTACCAAAGAAGCAGGTGCAAAATGACAGACGCATTTATATACGACCATGTGAGAACACCGAGAGGCCGAGGCAAAGCCGATGGCTCCTTACATGAAGTTACCCCAGTGGAGCTGGTGACTCAGGTACTTGAGGCAGTGAAAGACCGCAATGAACTGGATACCAGTCGTGTCGACGACATCGTTTTGGGAGTGGTCCACACCCAAGGTGAACAAGGCTCAAACCCGGCCAGGATTGGGGCGATCAATGCAGGTTACGATCAAACTGCACCGGGCAAGCAATTGAATCGATTTTGTGCCTCAGGCCTTGAAGCGGTTAATTCAGCTTCTGCCCAGGTGATGGCCGGGATGTCTGACATGTGCATCGGTGGCGGTCTCGAATCGATGTCAAGAGTCCCCATGAATTCTGTTGGTGGTGCTATGGCAGTTGATCCCCAGGTGGCATACGATTCGTACTTCATCCCTCAGGGCATCAGTGCAGATCTCGTTGCCTCGAAACACGGTTTCAGCAGGGAAGACGTGGATGCTTATGCCGTGGAGAGCCAGAAACGGGCCTCGAACGCCAGGGACAGCGGTTATTTTGACAACTCCATTGTCTCGGTAAAGGATCAAGTGGGTGAAACCCTGTTGGATCATGACGAGGCAATTCGTACCGGAACCACGATGGAAGACTTGGCAAAATTAAACCCTTCATTTGCCCAAATGGGCGAGAATTTTGGCTTTGATTCCATTGCCATCCAGCGCTATCCGGAAGTTGAACGTATTGATCACGTCCACCACGCTGGCAATTCAAGTGTCATTGTTGACGGAGCTGCTGCAGTGCTTGTAGGTTCCAAAGAAGTGGGTGATGAACTGGGTCTCAAGCCCAAGGCAAAAATTGTCGGGTTTGCATCCACAGGAACCGAGCCGACAATCATGTTAACCGGCCCTGGGCCCTCTGCAAAAAAAGTACTCAAGCGATGTGGTATGACCAAGGACGACATTGATCTGTTTGAGTTGAACGAAGCGTTTGCTGCAGTAGTTCTTAGATTCATGCAGGAACTGGATATTTCTCACGACCAAATCAATGTTAATGGAGGCGCAATAGCCATGGGACATCCCTTGGGGGCAACCGGTGCCATGGTGCTTGGTACTTTGATTGATGAATTGGAACGACGTGATCTTAATACCGGTTTGGTCAATTTGTGTATTGGCGGCGGGATGGGCACCGCGACCATCGTCGAACGCGTTTAGACTTCATATTAATAAATAAGGCAATTCACCATGAGTAAAGAAGTAACTATGAATGTAGGCGACGACGGCATTGCCGTCCTCACCCTTGATGTCCAAGGCAAACCGATGAATGTGATCACCCCCGAGTTGCAACAGGATCTTCGGGAGTGTGTGCAGAAAGTTGTCAGCGACGAGGCCATTATTGGCGCCGTTGTGACCTCTGCAAAAAATGATTTTATGGCAGGAGCCGACCTCAAATCAATGGCGCCCTTGATGGCGGGTTTGGGAGTCGCAGAATTGGCTAAAATCATTGGTGGACCGGACAGCATTAAAACTGTGTACCGAGAATTGGAGAGTTGCGGCAAACCTTTTGCAGCTGCCGTCAATGGTACCGCTTTAGGCGGTGGGCTGGAGCTTGCATTGGCATGCCATTATCGGGTTGCAGCCGATCGAACCGATGCCGTGCTTGGCTTGCCTGAAGTGCAAGTCGGTCTGTTGCCAGGAGCTGGTGGGACCCAACGCTTGCCAAGAATGATCGGGTGTCAGGCGGCCTTGGAGCTGATGACCCAAGGCAGACATGTTAAACCTGCACAGGCCAAGGCGATGGGTATCGTCAACGAATTGGCCTCCCAAGAGGATTTGATTGATGTAGCCAAGACCTGGATCAAGGAGAAAGGCAATCCGGTTCAGCCTTGGGACAAGAAGGGGTTTAAAATTCCCGGTGGTTTGGATGCCAACCGCATTGGTACCATTCAAACATTTTTAATTGCCAATGCTTTGGTTGCGAAGAATACAAACCACAACTACCCTGCACCGATTTCAATTGTCTCTTGTGTTTATGAAGGATGTCAGGTGCCGATAGATACAGGATTGCGTATTGAAACCAATTACTTTGCCGAACTCATAGCAGACCCGGTGGCAGGAAACATGATCCGTACCTTATTTGTCAACAAGAAATCGGCTGATAAACTCCGTGCCCGTCCGGAAGGATTTGAAAAGACAAAAGTCAACACTCTGGGCATGCTTGGTGCTGGAATGATGGGATCCGGTATTGCTCTGGTCAGTGCCCGTTCCGGGATGAACGTTGTGCTGCTTGATTCAACCGAGGAACAGGCTGCCAAAGGCAAGCAGTACACGGAAAAATTTCTGGAAAAAAGAGTCAAGAAAGGCAAGATGACCCCCGAGGCAGCGGCAGAGGTCCTTGATAGGATAACCGTGACCACGGATTTTAATGATCTTGCAGAATGCGATTTGATTATCGAGGCAGTCTTTGAGAACAGGGAGATCAAGGCAGACGTGACCCAGAAAACAGAAGCAGTGATATCGGAAGACACTGTGTTTGCATCCAATACTTCAACCCTGCCGATCACCGGGCTTGCTGAGTCTTCCTCAAGACCAGAAGGCTTTATCGGCATGCACTTTTTCTCTCCAGTTGAGAGAATGCCCTTGGTGGAGATCATTTTAGGCAAGGAAACATCGGATCGTGCACTCGCAGTAGCACTGGATTATGTCCAGCAAATCCGAAAAACTCCAATTG
>CAZWGB010000018.1:0-27738 GCA_964633465.1 uncultured Woeseiaceae bacterium
CTACCAGCTGAGCTATTCCGGCGTTTCTAAATAATTTATATACAGATAAATTTTCTTCATATGTATTGTACTGCTTAAAATTCTATGTAATATGGCAATCAACTGTCTATTCTAAATTGAAAAAAAATAAAGAATAACGCCGCAATGTCTAGTTCTGAAAATTTCCTGGATTCAGTTAACAAGATGTTTGATCAGTCTGCTGATCTCCTCAATTTATCTAATGGCTTGGCTGAGAAAATAAAGGTTGCCAATTCAACTTATACTGTACGGTTTGGTGTCCGCTTACGGGATAAGCTTGAAACCTTCACTGGTTTCAGATCTGTTCACTCAGAACATTGGGAACCTGTCAAAGGTGGCATTCGTTACTCTCCATTTGCATCACAAATGGAAGTTGAAGCACTCGCAGCATTGATGTCCTATAAATGTTCATTAATGGACCTACCCTTTGGCGGCTCTAAAGGTGCCCTGATTGTCGATCCTAAAAAATGGAGCAAAAAAGAATTACAAAGAATTACACGACGATTTACTCAAGAGTTGGCGAAAAGAGACTTAATCCATCCTTCGCAAAATGTACCTGGGCCCGACATGGGTACAGGAGAAGATGAAATGGCTTGGATGGCAGACGAATACAAACGACTCCATCCTACTGAAATCGATGCCTTGGCTTGTGTCACAGGAAAACCTGTTCGTAAAGGGGGTATTGAAGGTCGGATTGAGGCTACAGGGAGAGGTATACAGTATGTTCTCAAAGAATTCTTTGAACACCCTGAAGACTATAAAAGAGCCAAATTAGCCCCTGACCTTGAACGACAAAGAATCATAATTCAGGGTTTTGGTAATGTTGGTTATCATGCAGCTAAATTTCTTTCTGAAGAGGAAGATTCTCGGATAACAGCCATTATTGAACATAAGGGTTCAGTTATTAATGACGAAGGCATTGATATTGAATCACTAAAAAATCATTTCGATGAAAAAGGCAGTTTTGAAGGCTTCGATGGTTTTAGCAGCAACAGTGAAAAAATCCTTGAAAAAAAATGTGACATTTTGATCCCTGCAGCAGTAGAGGGAGTTATTAATTCAACGAATGTAAATCAGATAAATACCAAATTGATTATTGAAGCAGCCAATGGACCTGTTACGGCCGAAGCTGATCAAATACTTTGCAAAAAAGGTGTGTTGATTATCCCTGACTTCTATGCCAATGCAGGTGGTGTAACAGTTTCCTATTTTGAGTGGGTAAAAAATTTGACCCACATGCGGTATGGTTTAATGCAACGGCGTGAAACAGAAAGAAGGCAAACAGCTTTGGTTGATGGGCTTGAAGAAATGATGGATCGAGACTTTCCTGTCAATTTAAAAGAAATTATTGTCAATGGTGCAACCGAGATTGACCTGGTCCGTTCTGGCCTTGAAGAAACCATGCGAAACGGTTACAAAAAAATCAGTAGGAAATGGCATGCCGACAAAAGGATTCATGATCTTAGAACTGCAGCTATGGTCATTGCTATTAAACGGATTGCTGATTCTTATTATTTTTTAGGGATTTAATTACACTTACTGCACCCAAAATAATTTCAATTTTTTTGACTGGATTGTCTAATTCTGATTAGATAGTTTAAGTGTTTTTATTTGATGAAAACACTTAAACGTTTAAACCTTAATATTAGGGGAGGATTTTATTATGTATAAAATCAAAGGTTGGATTGCAGATTTTACCGGTATCGCAGTTGCCCTTGTAGCCCTAGGTATCGTAGCAGGTGTTGTTTTCGGTGATGTTCCATTTGTTGGAGCAGTCTTAGGTAACTTCACTGATCTTGTTGGTACTTTGGGTAACGCTGGTGCTGTAGGTGCTCTTGTTCTTGCACTACTAGTAGGCTTGTACGACTAACTTTGCAACCAAATAGCGTTTTATTAAGCCTTAAAACTTAATAATAATGAAAAGGGCTCTTGAGAAAGAGCCCTTTTTATTTGCTTTTAAAACATTCATTAAAGTAATTACTCAAACTGATCTTCCTCAGTACTTCCATCCATTGCAGTTGTTGATGAAACATTGGTGATGGTTGTCTGTACCGCATCAAAATAACCAGTTCCTACAAATGCCTGGTGCTTGGTTGCTCTAAACCCATTAGCTTCATTGGCAATTTCTCGTTGTTGCATCTCTGAATAGGCATACATTCCATCTTTCAAATACTCTTTTGATAATTCAAACATTATTAAATTAAGTGCATGCCAGCCAGCTAGAGTAACAAACTGAAATTTAAAACCCATTGCTGCCAACCTTTCTCGGAATTCTCTCAATTCAATTTCACTCAAGTTTGCCTGCCAGTTAAACGATGGTGAGCAATTGTAAGCAAGAAGTTTTCCAGGAAATTGTCCATGAATTTCTTTTGAGAATCGCTCAGCCTCACTTAAATCTGGTTTTGCAGTTTCAAACCAAAGAAGATCTGCATAAGGCGCATAAGACAATGCTCGATCAATAGCCTGTTCAATTCCTGGATTGGCAGAGAAGAACCCATCCTCGGTTCGTTCACCGGTCAGAAATTTATGGTCACGCTGATCTGCATCGGATTGTAACAAATTGGCTGCATTGGCATCGGTTCTGGCAATCAATAAAGTAGGTACATCCATAACGTCAGCTGCCAATCGAGCAGCAATAAGTTTGTTGACAGCATCCTGAGTTGAAACCAAAACCTTTCCGCCCATGTGGCCACATTTTTTTGCTGAAGACAGCTGGTCTTCAAAATGGACGGCGGCGGCTCCCGCTTTGATCAAATGTTTAGTTAATTCGAATGCATTGAGATTGCCACCAAAGCCAGCTTCTGCATCTGCAATTATAGGAACCATCCAATCGATTGAGTGATCGCCATCCAGATGATGGATTTGATCGGTCCTGAGTAATGAATTATTGATCCTTTCCACCATTTTAGGGACTGAATCAACTGGATATAGACTCTGGTCAGGATACATTTCACCAGCAGAATTACCATCACCTGCCACTTGCCAACCTGAACAATAAATTGCCTTCAGACCGGCCTCAACAGATTCCACAGCTTGATTGCCGGTAACTGCTCCTAATGCTGAGATCACGGGTTCATTGTGTAAATCTCGCCAAAATCGTTCAGCTCCCATTCTGGCAAGGGTATACTCAATGGGAAAAGAACCTCTTAAATTCACCACTTCCTGAGCTGAATAAGTTCTCACAACCCCACTCCACCGGTCCTCTTGGGCCCATTTCTGCTTAAGTTTCTCAATATCAGTTGCTTTGGACATTTTGTTTCCTTAAATTATTACTTGTTATTGATTTGGTGTTGTCTTTATCAATCATAGTTGACACAACATCCTCACCATAAATCATTAAATCGACCGTCTCCATCTCAGAAAGTGGCCTTCTGGTCAGTGTGGTAAAATTTCTCTTTTTGGGCAAACCCTCAAGCATATTGTTTTTGTTCTGCATTCTGTGATTACATTAATTATTGTTTTAAATTGGAATTGTAAACAAATATTGGTTAAAATTTCACAGAAAAAATTTCACAATGTAAATTTCACAATGTCTAATTTATTTAGAAAAAGTCATTTCCTCGGATCGAAAATCCGCACCATTAGAAAGAGCAATAAGCTCACTTTGGAAGATTTATCAGAGCGTTGCAGTGAGGATAATCCTAAAACGGCCCCTTCAGTCTCCTACCTCAGCATGATTGAAAATGGGAAACGGTTACCATCTGATGATGTTCTTGAACTAATTGCAAACATTTTCCAAAAAGAACCGGAATGGTTTCTAGATGAAAACCTTGATATTTCTGTTCCCATTGATGAAACGGATGAACTGAAGCACTTCGCTCTCCCTTTAGAGCCTGGTTTTCTTTACAGCAAAGAACTATTGCAAGGTGCAATCCCAGAACTGCTAGAACAAACTGGCATTTCAGGCAAACAATTTGCCCAACTTCTGATCCGTTCTTATCAAGAAATAAACAGAAACCGGTTTCCAGATTTGGAAAGAGCTGCCGAAGAGGTCGGCAACAAAAAATTTCCATTAAACCATGATGACTTAAAGCACTTGTACAAAAAAAATGGGCTGAAAATTAAGTGGTTTAGTCAAAAAACGACTGAAACTATGCCCCAGGCTAGAAACAAAACACTGCTTCGTTCTTTTTTTGAATCTCCTTCTGAGGTCTATGTAAATAAAGCTTTAAAACAAGACTCTGAACGATTGAAATATGATTTATCAGCACACTTAGGCCACAAAATACTGCATCAGGGAGACGGATTGAGATCTGCGATTACCTCTGGAGACAATGAGTTCGGTTCGAATGGTCAAAATTCGACTGCTACCGGCAATATCCATTCACAGGATGTCCTATCTGCCTGGCATGATTTTGAATCCAGCTTTTTTGCCGGTGCATTACTTTGTCCAAAAAAACCATTTTATCGTTACTTGGTCCGAAACAAACATCAAATCCTACCTGCCCAACAATTAAAACTCTCTCCTGCCCTATTGATGAGGCGTGTAACTGCGGTATCCAGCTATACATACTGGCATTACTTTGAAGCCTATCAACCGGGATACCTGACTGCAGTTTATCGTGGCAATGGAATACCTTTACCATGGGGAAATATGACGATGGTATCAGACCCATGTCCAAACTGGGCTGTGTTCCGGTTATTGAATGAGACTTACGTTACAAATCCACAATCTCAAATTTCTATTTTGAAAAATGGCGACCAAACCTACCTCTATTGCTGTCACACTATTCGGGTAAAAGACTTGGCAGGAAACTTGAAATTACTATCTCTTGGAATTGATCTGATTCCGGCCTTAAGGAACCAAGGGATTGATGGCAACGAACTTTTACAAAGCCTTGAAGAAGAATGTCAAAAAAACGGGGGTGAGGCAGAACTCAGTCCTAGTGTGAGGGCAGTGATTGAGAAACTAAGCCACATCCTAAGAATTCAATGGTTGGGTGAGTCAATTAATGTACCTGCTAGGATAATTTGTCCGAGAAGCTTGAGCTGTCAGCGAAACAAGAAATGCATACCAACCCACAGTGGCCACAAAAATAATGGAATCGAGTCAATACGAGAAGATATCTTGAAGACAGAAAATTGATTATTAAATATATTTCAAACTTACTTCTCATATCACAACGACCTGCTTGTGGAGGTTGTTTCATTGGGTTAAAGTTAATTTAATGCCTGACGAAACGAAAAAAACCGGACCTTTCAATTCATTGCGTGAATTCATAGATGCAATCGAAGCGAGTGGCAGACTCCTTCGTATTAAAGAAATAGATCAAGATCAATACGAATTCACCGCTCTGATGTACAAACTCATCGATGAATTTGGTTTCTTAGGTGCTCCTGCTGTACTTGCTGAACGGGTAAAAATTAATGGTAAGTGGTTCGAAGGACCAGTTATTGCAAACCAATATGGAGCTGCAGACATAGAAGCTTTAGCTGTGGGTGTTGATATTAGCGAAATAGGTGAAGACCAAGTATCAAATTACAAAAAGGCTCTCAAGAAAATGACTACCTTATGCCCAATTAAGGGCATACAACCTAAAGAAATTTCTTCCCAAGCAGCGCCTTGCAAAGAAATAATTCTTCGTGGTGATGAAATTGACATCGAGAATTTTCCTTTTCTGCAAACAAATCCGGTTGATAATGGACGATTTATCAACACGGGCAATTTAGTGACCATTGACTCTGAGAATGGTCGAAATGTTGGTACTTATCGCATGCAAATTAAAGGACCAAGAAAAATTGCTGTGAATGCTGGTAGAGGTCAGCATGGAGAAGTCTCATTGTCAGGGCGAGCAAAACGTGGAGAAAAAGTAGCAAAAGCAGCGGTTATTTATGGAGCAGATCCTTTTGTTTTTGCAATGAGTAGCTCCAAAACTGCTCGTTTAGAACAAGATGAACTTGAAATTGCTGGGGGTTACTTAGGACGACCTGTTGAAGTGGTCAAGTGCGAGGATTCAGAGATTCTTGTACCTGCAAACGTTGAAATGGTTATAGAAGGTGAAATTCCTTTGGATGAAATGGAACCTGAAGGTCCTTTTGGTGAGTTTTTCGGCTATATGGGTGAAGCGATGGAAGCACAATACTATATGAACATTAAAACAATCACCCATCGGAAACATCCCATATTTGTCAATTCATTTACTGGAGTATCCAGAGGTTTTATAACTTCTCCTGGAGAAGCAAACTCTAATTTCAACATGAAGAAACTTATTCCTAATTTAGTCGGGATGCATTTACCATCTGATATGGTGGGCTTCTTCTTCATGAGCATAGATAAGCAAAGGCCAGGTGAAGCAATTGAACATGCTGAAAAATTTGCACAATTCCTTGGCATTGCTAAAGTGTTGGTGGTGGTAGACAAGGATGTTAACATCCACAACTCACTGGAAGTGGTGCGGGCAATGGCTGCACGCTGGCAACCTGGAACTGCGAGTAAAATTCTTAAAAATGCGGTTGGCTTGTCAACCGATCCGAGTTCCATGGGTGACCCCGATAACACTGGTTACAACAGCCACCTCTCGAGTAAAATTATTGTCGATGCAACTCGTCAGTGGCCTGAAGAAGGTGGTCCGGAAAAATTTGCGCCAATGAACAAGGATTGTCTATTAGATTCGTTCCCTGATGCTTTAACTGTTGCAGAAAACAAATGGGGGCATATGATTACAGCACAGCGAAAAAAGTACACCAACTGATATGATTGATACTTCCATTTACCTGAATATATTCTTAACAATTGGCGGTTTGTTTCTAGGATTAAACTTGCTTGGAATATTTTATTCGAAACTAATATTGATTAACGGTATTAATCAACTCTCCTATATTCCCAAACACAAACATCAACCAAATTCATTCAGAAAACATTTGCCACTTATTTTGATAAATTTAATGGTTATGTGCGTTGTTTTCCCAGCTGGACTCTATTTGATGAGTGACTGGATCATGGTTAGTTATCAAAATTTCTGGGTTGTTCTTTTGCAATTGATGGTGGTTCTATTAATTGATGATTTTTATTTCTATTGTTTTCATAGGCTCCTGCATAAAAGTGATTTTTTGTTTAAAAAAATACACAAAATACACCATAGAGCCAGAAACCCATTCCCGTCAGACTATCTTTACGAACATCCACTGGAATGGCTGATTGGACTGTTGGGTCCTTTCATCGCCTTTTTGATTGTTGGTGGGGTTTCATTTACCACCATGGTTTTGTTCCTGATCATTAAAGTATTACATGAACTGGATATCCACTCAGGGATCAAATCTTCACTCTATAGACATCTGCCGTTTGCAGGCATTAATGAATATCATGCCATGCACCATAAATATCAAGATGTTCATTTTGCTTCTGTTTTCTCTCTTTGGGATCGGGTATTTCGAACCCATCATTTGTCTAGAAAAACAGCTAAGACAATCCATTAATTAGACCATTATCATCCACATCAATAAGCTCAGCTGCCGGTTTTTTAGGCAACCCAGGCATGGTAATAATATCGCCTGTCAAGACAACAATATAGCCAGCCCCTGATGCCAACCTGACGCCTTTAAGCGGGACTCCAAAATTTGTTGGTCTCCCTTTAAGATTGGGATCCGTGGATAAGGAGCCAGGTGTTTTAGCCATACAGACTGGTAAATGTCCGAATCCTTGATTCTCTATACTCTCAATCTCTCTTCTTAGCTGCTTATCAGCTAAAATTTCATTTGCTCCATACATTTCTTTGGCAATTTTAGTGATTTTAGTAAGCAGTGGAAAATGATCATCGTACAATAGCTCAAAATCAGTTGTGTGTTTATCGCAGAGGGCAGTGACTGTTTTGGCTAACTCTATAGAACCTTGACCACCATCTTGCCAATTTGTACATAGAACGACATCGACCCCTAAGTAGTCACATTTTTCCTTGACGATATTAATCTCTTCATCTGTGTCAAAGGAAAATCGATTGACAGCAACAACTAAAGGAATGTGGAAAGCATGAATATTTTCAATGTGTTTTTTCAAATTCTCTATACCTATTCTCACAGCCTCTGGATTGGGTTGAGTAACATCTTCTTTTGCAGCCCCTCCATGGACCTTCAATGACTTAATAGTTGCAACAATCACTGCTGCGTTAGGAGAAATACCTGCTTTTCGACATTTAATATTAAAAAATTTCTCAGCGCCTAAATCGGTTCCGAAACCGGCTTCGGTAATGGTGTAGTCTGCCAACTTCATAGCTAATTTTGTTGCAATGATGCTATTACATCCATGAGCAATGTTTGCAAACGGTCCGCCGTGAACAAAAACAGGATTGCCTTCAAGTGTCTGTACTAGATTGGGTTTTATTGCATCTTTCAATAAGGCCATTAAGGCACCCGTAACTTTCAGATCAGAAACAGTAACAGGATTATTATTGAAATTGTAGGCCACAATAATTGCGTCAATATTCTTTCTAAGCTCTTGAAAATCATTTGAAAGGCAAAAAATGGCCATAATTTCAGACGCCGCTGTGATAGAGAAACTATCTTGGCGTGGAACAGAATTTAAAGGTCCGCCTAAGCCAAGCACTACCTGGCGTAAAGCACGATCATTCACATCCAACACTCTTTGCCAAATGATCCTACGTGGGTCAATATTTAACTTATTCCCATGATGTAAATGATTATCCAATATTGCAGATATTAAATTATGTGCTGAAGTGATTGCGTGAAAATCACCATTGAAATGCAAATTAATATCTTCCATAGGAATCACTTGCGACATACCACCACCTGCACCACCTCCTTTCATCCCAAAACAAGGACCTAATGAAGGTTCTCTCATGCAAGTGACCACACTGTGGTCAAGCAATGCCATGGCATCAGTTAAACCAACTGTGGTTGTTGTTTTGCCTTCACCGGCTGTTGTTGGAGTCATTGCAGAGACCAAGATCAATTTTCCATTATTTTGACCTGCAATTTCACTGTCTGAGTTAATTTTTAGATTAACTTTTGCCTTATGCTTACCATAGGTTTCAATATACTCTTCAGGGATACCAAGATTCGATGCTACATCTGCGATCGGTCTAATATCTGCCTTCCTTGCTATCTCAATATCAGAATTCATCTTTAACTCCTTATTATCTGGGCCGTATAGGAATCGAACCTATAACCAATGGATTAAGAGTCCACTGCTCTACCTAATTGAGCTAACGGCCCTAGTACCATGGGGTGGACGATGGGGATTGAACCCACGACCGCCGGGATCACAACCCGGAGCTCTACCAACTGAGCTACGCCCACCATTGTTCTTATCAATATTCTAACTCTAATTAAGTTTCAAAAAGGCTTATTGTGCCCTAGCAGATGAATCAGTCAAATATTCTTGGTAGTTTTTGAAGTCATTTATTGGCTTGGAACAAGAAAACCCATGACAGATATATGCCACAGTTACCCCTTCAAATATCTTGGACGAAAGACCCTCCGGTAGATCTGACTCACTTTCAGGAATGGCATAACATATCGTACGCCTTTTAAGTAATTTTCTTGTTTTGGATTGCCAAAGTTTGAGGTCGTTTTTAAAACCTCTAAGGATAACCACATCAATTGGTTGTAAGTATTCCATAACTATAGTGTTCAGGCTGGTGGTTGCGTCTAAACGACTTTTCATATGTGTGTTTACTGTTTTGAGCATCTGTTCGGCTATGTCAATAAAATCTACTTTTCCTGTCAGGAATCCTAACCTTAGTAAAACTTTTGCAGCAACGGCATTGCCAGACGGGGTTGCATCATCATAAAAATTTTTACTCTGATGAAACAGGCCTTGATGAGCTTTTGAAGAAAAATAAAAACCTCCATTTTTACTGTCATAAAATTGTTCAATCATTCTTGAGGCTAAACGTATAGCAGTCGCTAAGTACTCGGTGTTCCACCTCAATTCCAGAGTGTGCATAATCGCATTGATAGTAAAAGCATAATCATCAAGAAATCCTTCAACTTCGTTGCTAGCATAAGTCGGCTGAGTGTAGAGAACATCATCTCTAAAATTCAATAATAATAGAGAATTCATGCATTCCAAGGCAGTAGATTTTAATTCTTCATCGTCTAATGCAATTGCACATGCCGACAGACCACTGATTGTCAAAGCATTGATCCCAGTCAAGAGCTTTGTGTCCACTTCAGGCTGAGCTCTCATTTCTCTTGCCTGTAGTAATTTTTTCAAGGCAGTCTGTTTTAATCGGGTCGCTGCTTCGAGAGAAAGCTGTTGTTCCTTGGCAACATCTGCTAATTTCCTCTTTATTTGTAAGTGAAAAGAATGTTCAAAGTTTGTTGCCTGATCCAGGCCAAAATGTTGTCTAAGGATCAAGTATTCATTGGAATCCAAAAGTTGTTCTATCTCATCTTCTGACCAAACATATGTTCCGCCTTCTTCTTGATTAGTATCGGCATCAATTGCTGCAAAGAATAAATTTTGATCAGAGAGCATTTTATTGGCCATCCAGCCTGAAACAGATAATGCTATTTCTTTGTAGTGAGGATTATTTGAAATCTTGTGCATCAATGCGTATAGGCGAATTAATTGAGCGTTGTCATAAAGCATCTTCTCAAAGTGTGGTATCTCCCACTTTTGATCAACTGAATATCTGAAAAATCCTCCTTCTACATGATCATACAAACCACGATCAGCTATCATTTTCAGAGATAAATCCGCCATTAAAAAAGCCAAATTTTTATCTTTTTGTCCAACTTGCTGGTCACTTAGTAATTTAATTAAAAAATCAATCTTGTGTGTTGGTGGAAATTTTGGCGCCGACCCAAAGCCTCCATTCTCAGGGTCAAAATATTCTTGTAGATTTTTAAAAAGACTCAACACCAAACCGTGATCCGGTTCCTTTGATTCAACATCTAAGAATTCTTCCATCTTCACCAGTGATTTTTTGATGGCCAACCCGTCTTCTTGGATTTTGTCTCCATTTTCATTGAAATAGTGATAAACACCCCCAAGAACTTCTTTAAATGAAGGCAAACCATAACGTGAGACTTTTGGAAAATAAGTGCCAATGAAAAAAGGTTGTAGGGTATCTGGATTGATAAAAACAGTTAGTGGCCAGCCTCCTGCTTGATTGGTCAGAAGTTGATATGAAACCTGATAGATCTTATCAAGGTCTGGTCTTTCTTCCCGGTCCAGCTTAATGTTGACGAAAAACTTATTCATCATTTCACTGGTTTCTAGATCCTCAAAAGATTCATGTGCCATCACATGGCACCAGTGACAACTGGAGTAGCCAATGGATAGTAGAATTGGTTTAGATTCCTGTTTTGCTTTCTCTATAGCTGCCTCGGACCAAGGAAACCAATCAACAGGATTATCAGAATGCTGGAGTAAGTAAGGACTGGTTTCTCTACTCAGTAGATTCATCAACACTAACTGAGATGATTGTATCTCCTGGTTCGATTGAATTTACTACATCCATATCTGAGGTTTGACCAAAGACCGTGTGTACACCGTCAAGATGGGGTTGGGGAGAGTGGCATATAAAAAACTGACTGCCACCTGTGTCTTTACCTGCATGCGCCATAGAAAGAGATCCTGCAAGATGTTTCTGAGTATTGATCTCGCAAGGTATATGATAACCGGGACCACCCGTGCCAGTACCATTGGGACAACCCCCTTGGATAACAAAATTGGGTATAACACGATGAAAATTTAGACCATCGTAGAAACCATCCTGAATTAAGTTTTTAAAATTATTGACTGTACTAGGTGCATCCTTATCAAAAAACTCTATGTGGATATCTCCCTTTTCAGTTTTCATTATTGCTTTTTTCACTATTCACCTTACCTTTAATCTTGATAAAAATTTAAACTTCTTTTTGTAGTATCAAAAGGACGTTAGAAAAGACGCAGCATTTCCACCTATAGTTTCTCCTTTCCTAGCAGCTATTAAATATTCTTTTCCACTAGGTGCATACTCATCATGGTTACCATATATTCTTTTTACACGATTTTTGTGGAAAATTTTCAATTGGGATAAAAACGGTACTACAGTTTCAGGATTATCGCCAAATAGTTCTCGATGCTTCTGAGGTAGACGATACCAAGGAACAGTCATATTGTGATGGTGAGCATTGTGAAAACCAAAATTCAGAGTTAACCAGTTTACTGCTTCTATATCAAAGGAATGAGGGTTACTAAATGTATGTTCCTGCTCCCATTCATATTGTCCTTTTCTTATGGGTTTGTCGCTACTAAAAAGGGTTAAATTATAGGGGTAATCATGCTGAATGGAGTCCATAAAACGCAAAACAGTCAATAATAATATATAAGAAAAAATGTAAAACATTGCTACCTTCGGTAAGAAGATTACTAAGCACACAAAAAGAGGGAATCGTATTCCAATTACCACAGTATTTCTAAGACGTTGGTTTCTTCTTTGAGGAATAATAAACGCAGAAAACATCATAATGAAATGCATTATAAATTCGTGAGCAGGGATGTAGAACCATTCCAATATTTTGGTTAATTTTAATACTTTAGGATTTTTTTCAAAAAAAACTTCATAGTCAAACCATACAACATCATCAACATCAACATGATGTCTAAAGTGCTTATGTTGAATGTCTTCGTATGTTCCATAAGAAGAACCACAAATCCAACTTAAGCATCGACCAAGAAACTTATTTAATCTAATTTTTTTAAAAACTAGATTATGGGCACATTCATGAATTAAGTAAGCTGCAATTATCATTGCATGCCCTAATAGCAAAGACGAAAGGATGTTAATAATAATATTGGCATTAAATAGACCGAAAAAACCTATGATATAACCAGTAATTGCATAGAAAATTGCTCCTCCATTATAAATAATTCCTTCTGGCTCTTTAAAAAGTTTTTCCATGGTCTCTGAAAGTCATGCCCCTATTATGTTTCTGGCGCGCCCGGGAGGACTCGAACCTCCAACCCTCAGCTTAGAAGGCTGATGCTCTATCCAATTGAGCTACGGGCGCAAAACCATTACTATTATATCTATATCCTAGTTTTTGTATATTTGCTTCCTCGATTAATCATTTAGCCACTCTTTGGTTGACAAGCGCAAATAGAAAATTCTGAATATACTGGATTTTTGGAGAAATTAATTTAAAGAATAATGGGCATCTTTGATAAAAATAGATGGGGTCTTTGGTTGTTCATAATTTTTTTAAACCCTATTTATAACCTTACTTATTGAGTGAACTTAGTTAAGAAAATAAAGGCTTTCCGTACAAAGGCTGATCTTCTGCCTTTATTTTTATTTGTCGCATTTATAGTTTCAGCTATTCTCATTGAGTACTTTCAATCGCAAGATCGATATGTATTTAATAGTTTTTATCTTTTTTCACCTTTATTATTTTCTTGCCTGATTTTGTGTTTATATTTCTTATCTAAAAGATATATTTCTCCAAAAATTCTTGCCTATTTACTTTTTTTTACAGTTGCTATAACAACAATGGCAGGCTATACAGAACCTCTCACGGGAAAATATAATGACTCTAGTAGTTCGTTATTATTCGGCTTGTCTTTTTTTACAGCTTATTTTGCATACCATATCTTCACCAAAAAAATAAACAATACATCCATATGGGTAGCATCTAACCCACTTTTATTAGTAACAGGTCCGATTGCAACAAAATTTAAATCACAAGCCCATAAAAGACTACTCGATAGGGCTTCATACTATTTACCATTTTTTTAGTTGGAATCTTTTTCTTTAAAATAATTGCAGCTCCACTAACCAGTTTTTTCTGGATGCTTGATTTGACCAATAGCATAGAAGTCATAACTTTTGGATTAATATTCGAGCTTTTTATTTACTTTAATTTTTGTGGACTATCTCTGATTGTATTTTCAATTTTCGGTATTTTTGGAGTCAGAATACCTTTGAATTTCAAACAACCTTTTTCCTCGGAGAATATAATAGACTATTGGAAGAATTGGCATATAAGTCTTTCAACAGTACTTAAAACACTTTTTTATTCTCCCACTAGAAAAAACTATCCAACTAGTTTAGCTCTGTTCATAGTTTTTATTTCATCTGCTATGTGGCACGGTGTCACAGTGAATTTTGCAATGTGGGGAATTTTTCACGCCTTAATGTTTATCATTACTATTAAATTATTGAGCAAAGAATATAAAATTCTTTCTACTTTCTTAATGATATTTGCAATTATCATTGGAAGGGTTATTTTTGCCGATTCAGAAACAGACCGATTAATAATGAAATTAACTCCCTCTTTTGAGGCAATGGGAACAACTCTCTCACTTTTTATAAACTCTTCAAATCATTCTCTTATCTCCTTAGTCTTGGCTTTGTTTCTTGTGGGCATAGAGTTTCTTTTAAGAAAAAGAAAACATTTTAGAGAGAGAACATATAAATTCTTAAGATTGCCTGTTACTCAATTAATTTTAGCTTCACTTTTTGTTTTACTTGCAATTGATTCAATAGGTATGAATTATCCAGTTTATGGGCAAAGATAAAATTATAAAATTAATAACTAAAATTGGGTTTGTTACTCTTTTTTTTATATATTCCGGTCTTCTATATTATGATTTTTATTTTTTTGATGATAATGGTAAAGGGGATATTATCGAGCAACATAAGACTAATTTGCAGAGTCTTCAAGATAATAAAATCCAAATAACAGGTTTAATATTAGGAGGATCAAATGCTGTTTTTGGTCTTTCTGCAGAACAAATTAGCAAAAATTTAGAGCATGATTATTTTTATAATTTAGCTCTTCTGAACCAAGGGTATAGTTCAAATAACTATCTATTATTCTTAAAAGAAATGGCTTCAATAATTGACCTAGATTCTGTCCGAATAATATTATTTTCTGATTTACATTTTTATTTAAATAAACCTCAGGAAATTGAAAATAATCTGAATATTACAGGTAGAGCTTCATTCTCTTTTGTCCCACAAAAATCACTTTTATCTTATATTGGAAATATTTCTAATACAGAAAGAAGAATATATTCTCTAAATAAGAAACTTTATGGTGATTTTGATTTTAATAAATTTAATTGCGATGATGCTTTCCATAGGGGGTCCGAAAGAGGAGATATTTTTTCTCTAATTAGACAATCAACAAATTACCAAAATAAAATTAGTGAACTTTTTCCTAAAGCTAAAATTTATTTTGTAGTGCCAACTTTATATAGTGAGAATGTCAAAGTTTATGGTGATTACTTATCTGAATTACAAACTAGATATGAAAAAGAAAATTTAGACTTGATAATTCAGACTCGTAAATCTGATTTAGATATTTTTTGTGATACAGAACACCATCCTAATTTTGAGGGAAGAAAAATTAGGACAGCTGAAATTTTGGAAATTATTCGCTTTTAATGAAGATTAACTCTAAAAGCAAAAGTATTTTCGCAGGATGTCCCTGACCGATCGAGCTACTGGCGCTTGCATTCATGGTCGGGGCAGAGGGATTTGAACCCCCGACCCTCTGCTCCCAAAGCAGATGCGCTACCAGGCTGCGCTATGCCCCGATAATTATTCAAAACTAATTAAGTCCAGTATTATACTGAGATTTGGAAAAAATCAGACGATTTTAATAAATTATTATTATCCAGATTGCCTTTCCAGGTTGGATCTAAGTTTAACCTCTGATATCTTGACTTACCCAGCTTTAACAAAGTGATTCTATATGACTGCAAAAATAATTGATGGCAAAAAGATAGCCCAAGAGACCATCTCAGAAATTAAAGAGGCGATTTCCAAAACAAAAACGGAAGGGACAAATCCACCGGGTTTGGCAGTCATTCAAATTGGCGAGAATCCCGTATCAAAAATTTACGTCAGAAACAAAAGAATTGCTTGCGATCAAGTAGGAATGCAATCGTTCAATTATGATTTGCCCGAAACCACATCTGAAAAGGAACTTATTGAATTAGTTGTACTGTTAAACAAAAATTCCGAGGTTAATGGCATTCTTGTTCAGCTCCCTCTTCCAGATCACATTAACGAAACAAAGATCATTGAAACTATAGATCCTATAAAAGACGTTGATGGATTTCACCCCTATACCATAGGACGTTTAATGCAGAGAATACCGATATTAAGACCTTGTACCGCCATTGGAGTAATAACAATGCTGGATTACATTGGAGTTGATGCCATGGGTAAAAATGCAGTCATCGTTGGCGCCTCTAACTTGGTAGGACGACCACTTGCTCTGGAATTATTGCTAAGAGGTGCTACAACAACAGTGTGCCACCGCTTTACCAAAAATTTGGAAGACTTTGTAAGCCAAGCAGAAATTCTAGCAGTAGCAGTCGGTAAGCCGAATATTATCCCTGGGAACTGGATAAAAAAAGGCGCTGTTGTTATCGATATCGGTATCAGCAGAGATACAAATGGTAAGATTACAGGTGATGTTGAATTTGATGTTGCAAGAAAACGGGCATCTTGGATCTCACCAGTGCCTGGTGGTGTTGGGCCAATGACAGTTGCCATGCTCCTAAAAAATACTCTAGTTGCCTCGACATTGAATTTAGAAATACCTAAATACCAAAGAAAGATCTCATCTGAAAAATGGGTTGCAAATTAACCAAATAAGACTCAAACCATGAAAAAATACCTCAAAAATTTGTTGCTCACTCTGATTGGTTACCTAATTTTTATGAACCAAAGCATTGCATCTGAAAATTATCCACAAGTGGAAATTGTTACCACTTCAGGAACGTTTACAATCGAACTGGATAGAAACAGAGCACCCATCAGTGTCGAAAATTTTTTAAACTATGTGCAAGAAGGGTTCTACACAAACACTATTTTTCACAGAGTCATTGAAGGTTTTGTTATTCAATCAGGAGGTTATACAACTGAATTTGAAATTAAGGAAACCAAACCTGAAATTGTCAATGAATCAGGAAATGGCCTGAGTAACCGTCGCATGTCATTAGGTATGGCCAGAAGTAATGAACCGCATTCAGCTAGTTCGCAATTCTATATCAACCTAGCAGATAATTTTTCCTTGAATCCAATGCCTACTAGATGGGGTTATGCTGTTTTTGGAGAGGTTATTAGTGGTTTTGAAGTTGTTGATGCAATTGGCCAAAGTGCAACCCAAACCTTCCAAGGTCTCCAAGATGTTCCGGCTGCCCCCATCATTATTTTAGAAGCAAAAAAACTTACTTCAGAAAACAATAGATGAATCTAAGTCAATTACCATATTGAATACATGACAAAGTTATTTATTTCAGATCTGCATCTACATCAAACAAGACCTGAGGTTACAGGTTTATTTCAAGGCTTCATTGGTGAGCTCCTCACAACCACAAAACCGAATCCAGAACTTTACATACTTGGTGATCTTTTTGAATTTTGGATTGGAGACGATTACGAAGACCCGCTCTACAATGAGATTACCAACCAGCTCAAAAATTTGGTCAAATCAGGCATTAAAACATACCTGATGCATGGCAACAGAGATTTTCTTATCGGGGAGAATTTTTTATCAAAGACCGGTATTGAGTTACTGAAAGAACCAACCATCTTCTCTTATAAAGATAAAAACATCATGCTCAGTCACGGAGATCAATTCTGCATTGATGATATTGAATACCAAGCTTATAGAAAAATAGTAAGAAACCGGGAATGGCAGAGAAGCTTCTTAAGTTTTCCAATTGACAAACGACTTAACATTTTAAATGAGGCAAGAGATGCGAGCATTCAATCCCAAGAAATGAAACCGAATGCAATCATGGATGTTAATGAGAATGAAGTAGCTGCTGTGGTCCAAAAAAACAACATTGATATACTCATCCACGGCCATACCCATAGACCCAGAAGTCATACAATTGATTTTGGGACTAAACAATCGGTGCGATTGGTTCTAGGTGACTGGTCAGCATCGAGTGCAAAAATAATAAAGTGGGTTGATGCAGAGCCTCAATTAATTGACCTCATTAATTAATCGAAATTGATGGTTCGTTAATTTGCAGTTGCTTTCTTGCTTGTTCCTGTTCAGTTTTCGCAGCATCGTTGCGTCTTAATTCAAGGAACTTAAGATATTTTTCCGTAATATCATTGGTTACATACTCTCCAGAAAAACAAGATGTATCAAATGACTGGATTCCAGATTCTTCATAGGTTACAGCTTTTATTAGATCTTCCAAAGTTTGAAAAAGAAGCCAATCTGCTCCGATAATTTCAGCCAATTCTTTATCGCTTTTTTCACTTGCAATCAATTCGCTGGCAGCTGGCATGTCGATGCCATAAACATTGGGGTATCTAACTGGTGGAGCAGCCGAAGCAAAAAACACTTTCTTTGCACCTGCGTTCCTTGCCATTTGAATAATTTGTCTTGATGTTGTTCCTCTTACAATCGAGTCATCAATCAATAAAACATTCTTGTCCTTGATCTCAATTCCAATAGGGTTTAGCTTCTGGCGAACCGATTTCTTTCGTATTGCCTGCCCAGGCATAATAAAAGTCCTGCCAATGTAACGATTTTTTATAAAGCCCTCTCTGTATTTTACCCCTAAATGATGAGCAACTTGGAGGGCGCTGGTTCGGCTGGTATCAGGGATTGGTACGACCACGTCCACATCATGATGAAGACCCTTAGCAATGATACTTTGAGCTAAGTTTTCCCCCATTCTAAGTCTGGACTTGTAAACTGACATTCCATCAATAACCGAATCGGGTCTGGCAAAATACACAAACTCAAAAATACAAGGTGTATAGCTTTTTTGTTCAACACACTGCTGTGTAGAAAAATTACCATCAGTATCAATGAAAATTGCCTCGCCAGGCAAAATATCCCTGAGAAGTTTGTATCCTAGTACATCCAAAGCAACACTCTCGGAAGCGACCATGTATTCAGTACCTTGATCTGATTCTCTGGTACCTATAACAATTGGACGAATGCCATTTGGATCTCGGAAAGCAACCAAGCCTTTATTCAAGATCATTGATACCACTGCATAACCTCCAGAAGAATTCTCAAAAACACCTTTGACTGCTCGAAACACAGTTTCCGCGGTCAGTTCTTTCTGGTAATCCTTTTGCAATTCATGGGCAAAAAGATTTAGCAAAGCCTCTGTATCAGATTGGGTATTAAGATGTCTTCTATCGACCAGATTCAAGTGCTGTCTTAATTTATCTGTGTTCACCAAATTGCCATTATGAGCCAGACAAATTCCATAGGGCGAATTAACATAAAACGGTTGGGCTTCGATTGAGCTGAGAGAGCCTGCAGTTGGATAGCGAACATGGCCGATCCCCATATTGCCTTGCAACCTCAACATATGCTTTTCAGAAAACACATCGGTGACCAGACCATTGCTTTTCCTGAGACATAAGACACCTTGATCGTCGGTCATAATTCCAGAGGCATCTTGTCCTCTATGCTGCAGGACAGTCAACGCATCGTACAAGTCTTGATTGACTGCCTGCTTTGAAACTAAACCAACTATTCCACACATTTCATTAAATTTCCTTTTCAAACATTATGGTCTCGACGGGTTCATAGTAATCCAAAAATAAATTAGTAACAAAATCAGTGATATTTTCTGCATATTCTAGGAGAATCGCATCCTGCACCCAAGGTTCGCTATACAATCTAGTGTCTTCAAGAATCAAAATAGTGATAGCTATAAAAACTAGACCTCTAAAGAAACCAAATAATATGCCGAATAGTAAATTACCAGTAAAGTTCCAGCTTACAATTTTTGATAACAATTTATTAATGATTCCTCCAATTATCAGAACGATTGCCATTATCATTAAACGGGATAACCAAATTTGAGAAGCTTCCGACTCAATTGAAGAAAGAAAGTAGTTAGCTAGATTATCGTCAAAACTGAAAGTAGCCCAAAATGCGATGACCCAAACCAGTAAAGAAAGAATCTCCGATACAAATCCTCTAAAAAACCCAACAACTGCAGAAATTGCTAAAGTGCCAACAAGAATAAAATCTAAAATTGATATCATTTCTTCTGAACCAAAAATCACTAACGGAAAAGATAAGTTGGGAAAAACGATATGATAAATCATTATTGAATCACTGCCACAGCAGCAAACCTACTAATTTTTCATTCATAAGAGAATCACTCTGAGTCTAACCATTTCTTTGCAGGACCCACGATTTCAAAGGAACCAGTTACCAGTATCCTATCATTTTTTTTACTACGATTTTTAATATTACTGAATGCTTCAAGGAGCTCTGGCTCTGCTCTAACATTAGTAATACCATAATCATTTAATTTCTTTTGTAACACTTCTGCCGAATGAGATCTTGGTGTATCCATTTCACACACAATCCATTCTGTAACGAAGGGTTGATCTATTTCTTTAACAAAACCAATAACGTCTTTATCCAGCATCATGCTTAAAATAACAGTAAATTTCGAATGACCATTATCTAAAGGATTTATGTTGTTTTCCTGAAAACCCAGACTATGCAGTCTCCAACTCAGATTTCTTGCAGCATGGGGGTTGTGAGCCACATCAAGAATCCAGGTTTGCTTTTTCTCAATGATTTGAAACCTTCCCGGTACGGAAAAATTTTTTAACAGATGGTTCAATTCTTTTGTAGTTGGTAATAATTTAGAATCCACTATCTCAATTGCCATGAGGGCAATAGCCAAATCACAATATTCTCCTTCTGCCCAATGTGATGGGACTCTTATGGCATTGATGGCAATATCCTTACCATGCCAAACTGTAGTCTCCGGTTCACCTATCGTCCGCTGCTTAAGGTGCCGTAGACCATAGTCTCTACCTAGCACATGCAAAGCAGACTGCTTTTCTAAAGCTGTCTGCTCTATGCTCTCAGGTAAAGAGAAGTCCCCAAAAATACAGGGAGTTTTTACAGATATTATCCCGGCTTTTTCTTTGGCAATTTCTTCCAGTGAAGTGCCCAGCCACTCCTGATGATCCAAAGCTATGTTTGTAATTATAGAGATTGAAGGTGAAATAATATTGGTTGCATCCAAGCGACCGCCTAATCCCACCTCAATGAGCCAAGCATCACAGTTTAGATCATTAAGGGTTATAAAGGCTGCCAAAGTACCAAATTCAAAATAGGTCAAAGGGACATCTTCCCTGAGCGATTCAATGAGCCTAAAGGATTCAATCAGCCTTAAATCGTCTACGGGTTTTTTGTTAACACAAATTCGCTCATTGTAGTTAACCAAATGCGGTGATGTGTAACTGCCTACCCTTAATCCTTTTTGGATTAACATGTCTTCAATTAGAGCGAGTGTAGTCCCCTTTCCATTAGTCCCGCCAATTAAGAATGTAAGATTTTCAGGTGGTAGAATTTCCAGTCTTGATGCCACAATCTGTATTCTTTGCAGATCGAGATCTATTTCTTTTGGATTAAGTGCTTCCTGCCAATGGAGCCATTCTGAAAGTCCCCAATTTTCCATAAACAAAAACTATCCTATTAATAATAAGTTAAATTAATTTTTTCTTATGTTTTCGAATGAGTCAGTATTTGAATCAATTCTATGATTGTATCTCTCATCTCCCTGCGATCAACAATCATGTCCAACGCTCCTTTTTCCATGAGAAATTGACTACTCTGGAAACCATTTGGCAGTTTCTGTCCCACTGTATCTTTGATAACCCTCGGACCAGCAAATCCGATCAATGCACCGGGTTCAGCGATGTTTATATCCCCCAACATTGCCAAACTTGCGGAAACTCCACCGGTAGTTGGGTCAGTTAAAACGGATATAAAAGGAATTCTCTTGGCAGCTAAATCAACTAATGCCGAGGTAGTTTTTGCCAATTGCATTAACGATAAAAATGCTTCCTGCATGCGGGCACCGCCACTTGAACTGAAACAAATTAATGGGGATCCGTTCTCAATGCTTCGATCCACAGCTCGGACAAATTTTTCACCGACGACAGATCCCATTGAGCCTCCAAGAAATTTAAATTCAAAAGCACAAGCTACGACTTTAATATTATTCAAAGTGCCTTCCATAACTAACAGAGCGTCTTGTTCACCGCTAACTTTCTTGGACTGAACCAATCTGTCTTTGTATCTTTTTGTATCTTTGAAATTCAATGGATCCACAGAAACGATGTTGGGAAACAACTCTGACTGTGATTCTTGATCCAGAAATTGCTTCAGACGTTCGCGTGCACTAATTCTCATGTGGTGATCACATTTATTGCAAACAAATAAATTTTTTTCGACTTCTGCAAGATAGAGTTGTTTTTTACATGCAGGACATTTCATCCAAACGCCCTCTTTAACGGATTTGGACCGCTGTTTTTTTCTTGTCTTGATTCTTGACGGAACTATTTTCTCAAACCAACTCATGTTTATGCTTAACCAGTTTAATCAACCACTTTTCTAGTCTACCCTAAACACTGAATAAGGTTTTTCAAATATAGTTTTGTATCAGTGCCTCTGCTATCTGGATGCTGTTTAGTGCAGCACCTTTTCTTAGGTTATCCGCAACAACCCATAAATTAATCCCGTTCTTTAAGGTATGGTCTTTTCGAATTCTACCCACAAACACATCATCGGTTTGTTCCCCATGCGTTCTTGGTGTGGGATAGGAGCTTTCGCTGACATCATCGATAACTTGAATCCCCTGTGATTGAGACAAAATTTCCTTAACCTGATCCGGCGTTATACCAATCTCCGTTTCTATGTTAACTGCCTCTGCGTGTCCTACTTTAACTGGAACTCTGACTGCTGTTGCATTCACAAGAACATCGTAATCGTTGAGAATTTTTTGCGTCTCCCAGACCAGCTTCATTTCTTCTTTGGTGAAACTGTTTTCTTGAAATGCATCAATCTGGGGAACCACATTAAAAGCAAAAAGCTGCTCCCAACTCCCATCAATATTATTCAAACTTGCTTCAATCTGTTGATTCAATAATTCAACAGACTGCCTGCCTGCACCGGATACTGATTGATATGTAGCCACATTAATCCTTTTTATCCTTGCAATCTTATGAATCGGTGCCAAAGCTACAACCAGCTGAATTGTAGAACAGTTTGGGTTCGCAATTATATTTCGAGTCGTGTATGAAACCAGAGCATCCGCATTGACTTCGGGAACGACTAGGGGAACATCATCCTCGTATCTAAAAGCCGAGGTATTATCAATGGCAATTGCTCCGTGTTCTGTTGCGATGGGAACAAAT
This sequence comes from uncultured Woeseiaceae bacterium, assembly GCA_964633465.1. GTDB lineage: Bacteria > Pseudomonadota > Gammaproteobacteria > Steroidobacterales > UBA11654 > DTSX01. Next base: position 23,136 of record CAZWGB010000018.1, read on the forward strand.
TTACTTGAAACATCGGCTCCTGCAGAAAAAAAACAAAAATCCATGCCTCTAAAATCAAAAGATTCCAATTCAACTATGGGAATTCTTTCATCACGGTAGCTCACTTCCCTGCCAACGGAACGAGCACTCGCCAGAGGGACAATATTTTCAACAGGAAAGTTTCTTTCCTCCAATATTGAAATGATTGCTTCCCCAACCAGTCCTGTGGCACCGACAACAGCTACATTGTATTCAGACATGATGTTACAGCGGACAAGTTCAATTAAGTTTTGACATCGGCATTTTGAGCCCGATGTCGTAAAAAATGATCCATCAGGACGATTGCAAGCATGGCTTCAGCGATTGGTGTTGCTCTAAGGCCCACACAGGGGTCATGACGACCCTTAGTGACGATTTCTGTTTTAGCTCCTTGCTTGTCGATTGTATCGGCAGCTTTAATGATGCTGGATGTTGGTTTGAGGGCAATACTTGCAAGAATATCTTGACCGGATGAAATACCACCCAATGTGCCGCCGGAGTTGTTTTGTTTGAACCCAGAGGTATCAATCTCATCCCGATGCTCACTCCCTCTTTGGGTAACCACGGAAAATCCTGCCCCTATTTCAATCCCTTTTACTGCATTGATGCTCATCAGTGCATGAGCGATATCGGCTTCCAACTTATCAAACACAGGTTCTCCCAAACCTACTGGCATCCCAACTGCAACAACATCAATTTTTGCACCTATGGAATCGCCCTCCTTTCTGAGTTGGTCCATAAAATTTTCCAGCTCTGTGATTTTCCCAGGATCTGCTGAAAAAAATGGGTTCGTATCAATAAACTCCCTATCAATGCAGTCAACTTTGATCGGTCCCAATTGACTCAAAAAACCATAAATATCAATTCCTGTTTGTTCACGAAGGTACTTCTTCGCAATCGCCCCTGCAGCAACCCTCATCACTGTTTCTCTAGCTGAAGACCTGCCACCACCCCGATAATCTCGAATACCATATTTGTGATAATAGGTAAAATCAGCATGACCAGGCCTGAATTTATCCTTAATTGCCGAGTAATCTTTCGGCTTTTGATCAACATTATCAATGACTAAGTTGATTGGCGTTCCAGTGGTCACGCCTTCGAAAACACCGGACACGATTCTTACTTGATCAGGCTCTCGTCTTTGCGAAGTAAATCTTGATTTACCGGGCCTTCGCCTCTCCAGTTCAGCCTGAATGTCTTCCTCACAAAGGGATAAGCCAGGCGGGCACCCGTCAACAATAGCACTCATCCCAGGACCGTGACTCTCCCCGGATGTAGTGACTGTAAATAATTTACCTATTGTATTGCCAGCCATGGTTTAACCTCATTCATAACCTACTTATTGTAACCAAAAACTATCTGAGATGTTTTGCCTCAATCACCGCAATTCCCTCTCCGCCCTTCTCCAGCTCAACCCACTTAAAAGGGTAAGGAAAAGTTCTTTCAGCTGCCTTTGCCGCTTCACCCATCTCTATAACCAGTATTCCATTGTCTTTGAGAAATGGAGGAGCATCATGCAGTATTCTGGTAATAAAATCCAGTCCACTGTCCTCAGCAACAAGTGCCGATGCAGGCTCTTGAAGATATTCAGCCGGCAAGTCCTGATAACTTTTAGGACTGACGTAAGGTGGGTTTGAGACAATCACATCAAAATCACCCTCTATATTTTCAAACAAATCCGATGCAACCAAAGTCACCTGTTCTCGTACAAACAGCCTATCAATATTAATATTTGCAACTTCAAGTGCTCCTTCTGAAACATCACTTGCCACAATCTCTACACCTGGCAAACTTTTGGCAATGGCAATAGCCAGGCAGCCACTCCCGGTTGCAACATCCAAAACGCACTGCACCGAGCTAGCTTCTATCCAGGGGGTGAATTGATTTTGGATTAGTTCGGCAATGGGCGACCTTGGAACCAGTACCCTCTCATCAACATAAAACTTATGCCCACAAAAAAAAGCTTCTTGGGTCAAATAAGCGAGCGGTTTCCTGTCATAAATCCTTTGGTTAACCAGCTCCATGATGCGCTCAAACTCTTCTTGAGAAACCCTTTTGGAACTCACTGCTTCAGCATCAAGGTAATCAAAGCCAAGAACAAAAAAAATCAAGGCATTTGCTTCATCCAAAGGGTTATCCGTACCATGACCGAAGCATAGATCGTGCTCAGCAAAAAGCTGTGCAACTTCCTGAATCAAATCAATGGCCTTTGATTCGACACTCCACGGTTTCAAACTGATATTATTCATGATTCTTCGATGTTACATTAGAACACACAAGAAAAAGCCAGCCGTTGAAAATATTTTGCAATCACTCAAATGATTAGTTCATCAAGAATTTTATCCTGGTGTGTCTATAAATTATCCCGAATCAGGATTCGAATAATAAAAAACACCTTGATTAAATGGTTTATCCATAGGTACAGAATTGATTTGGGTGAATTTCAAAGAGATGCAATAAAAGATTATTCAACTTTTAACGACTTTTTTACAAGGGAAATAAAGCCCGAACTCAGACCGGTTACGGGCTCAAAACATGAGGTTATCTCTCCTGTTGACGGTATTGTGATTGCCTTTGGCAGAATACATGGCGATTCAATTGTTCAATTAAAAAACTCGTATTACTCGCTAAAACAATTGGTCAATGAAAATGAGGAATTAACTAGGGACTACCTGGATGGATATTTCGTTACCATTTATCTCGCCCCCTATAATTATCACAGAGTCCACATGCCCCTGGATGGAAGGCTTAAAAATAGTGAACTCATCCCAGGAAAAATATTTTCTGTCAATCAAGACTCTGTTAAAAAAATACCTAATTTATATATCAAGAACCAACGATTGGTTAATGTCTTTAACAACCAAATCTCGCCTTTCATTTTAATTTTAGTTGCTGCATTAAATGTGTCTTCTATCACCACAGCCTGGCAATCCAAACTAGAGAAAAACGAAAAACCGATAATGCTATCTAAAGGAGAAGAAATGGGACAATTTAATTTAGGTTCAACTGTTTTGCTGCTCTTTCCTGAAACCTCTCAATTGCAATGGTTTGATACTCTTAAAGTGGGTGATAACCTAAAAATGGGAGAAATTATTGCCCAGATTACCAACCATCAGAAACAATGAAAAGACAGAGACGAGAATTAATTTTATCTTTTGAGTTCGAAAACATTTTTATTTACCTCTAGTTTCTTCATGTCTATAAAGCCTACAACAAACAGTCAAGAAATCACAAATAAGACAATCATTTATTAACAAATTAGCAAGGCTTTAACTACTAAGAATATATCTCAAAAACCTTATTTATAAAGCATTTGAGAGCATTTAAGGTACATCAGTTATCTTATTGATCCTTTGATCAACAACGTCAACTAGTCTTTAGTTATCCTTCATTTCTTTTAGCAGTTTGATGCTATCCTTATCTAGTGTTTCTGTTTCTTGTGCATCGCCATATGGGATAAAGTTTTCATCATCACCATAAAGACCAACACTTTTTAAATTTTTTTTAAAATAATTTTTTAGTCCTAAAACCTAGATAAGGCTAATCTTTTGCTTTAACAATATCCCCTCGAGAATATTCGTTGTGAGTTTTAAAACCCATCCTAGCTGTATCTTCATTCATTGATAATAAAAAATATAAAGGAGGCCAATAATGGCCATTTCTTATAAAATCTGAAGGTCGCTTGAGATCGGTCACATCAAAGTTCCAAGCGTATCTTAACATTGTGTTTGTTGAGGTCGCAGCGTCATTAGTGTTCAAAATTGACGATGCAAAATCTGCACAATGACCGTGCGAACGAACTCCATAATTCTTGTCTGCAAAACCTCTAAGACTAAAAGGGTCAAGAAAGTTAATTTCTATATGAGCATTTCCTCCTTGATCCCTATATGCTTGGCAAAGAGCATCTGGTATAAATGCACCAACGCTATGTCCTATAAGACGGATATGTCTTAATCTTTTGTATTTTGCTATTTCGGAACCTAAGGATTCTCCTATTTTTATCGCATTAGTTGATGCTCTTAATCTATTGTCTGACCCATAAGACCAATTGTAATTAATCACTTCTGCATTTTGATTTGTGTCTAGATAAATTCTAAATTCATTCGCTAGAGCTTCTAGTTCTGGATTAAGATGATCTTTAGCCCCATGAAATAACACAACTAGTGTTTGAGTATCTTTCGGAATATCTAGTTTTGTTATTTTGAATTGATCAGGTAGGCGACAATAGACTTCCATAACCAGCCAAATTAAAAATAATAGAAGTGCAAAGAGGATGATTTTCTTCATGCCCAAAGCCTACAACAACTCAGTCAAATTTCATAAATTGTTAATGCTGGTGGATGGTTTTAAGACAGTCGTCTTTGATAGAGGTTAGACCCTTGCTTCAGGCACCAATTTCTATATATTCCAGATAATTTTTAGTCTATCCAAAAGATCTTTTTCTTCATCTGCAAAATTATTATCAGCATTTGCTATAGCTTCTAGATATTCATAGATTGAATTTTTAGTTTCATTTTCAAGAACAGCTAAAGGACTAGCTGTTTTCCCATTCCGTAATCAGGTGCCGATTATCCTTGTTCCATGG
>CAZWGB010000019.1:0-27018 GCA_964633465.1 uncultured Woeseiaceae bacterium
CATCTTACATTATGCCAATCGTAGCTCATCCAAAGCTCCCTTCACTCAGTAAACTTAAAACAGAAGACTTGATCATTGCTGATGAAGAATCATTGGCAAAGGATTTCAAACAGGAATTGCATATTGGTTTGTTAAATCTGATGCCAGATGCTGCACTTCAGGCTACGGAAAGACAGTTTATCCGCCTACTAGGAAGCGATGAAAGTATCTTGGTTCATGTTTATCCCATCACGGTGGGATCGTCAGAAAGAGGCGTAGAATTTCAGGATTACATAACAAAAAACTACAACGACATCAGTACAATTTATGCATCGAAATTGGATGGATTAATTATTTCAGGTACTAATCCTTCAAAACCAGATATGACCGATGAACCATTTTGGACACCTCTGGTCGAGGTGATGGATTGGGCGATGGAAAATACAAATTCTATCCTCTGTTCTTGTTTGGCGACTCACGCACTGATGAAATATTATTTCAATATTGATAGGGAACTTAGAGATCAGAAGTCTTGGGGAGTATTTCCACATACAATTGCCAATCCGTCAAATCCTTTGATGTCTGGACTTGATGATGGGTTTATGGGGCCGCATTCTCATTTCTATGATTTACCCTTGGCGCAGATCCTAGAGACGGATTTGGAAATACTCGCATTCAATAATCAGGCAGGCTTTTTTCTTGCCAGTACCAAGGACACTAAATTGGTTCTTTATCAGGGTCATCCGGAATACGATGCAATCAGCCTGCTGAAAGAATACCAAAGGGAGATCACTAATTTTTTAAGCGATCTTAGACCAGACTACCCGTCACTTCCGGAAAATTATTTTTCTCTTAAAGCGATTTCTATCTTGGAAAATATTCAGGAAAAAGTCTTATTATCAAAGGAACAACCAAACTTTCATGAGATAGATTTCTCAAAATTGGTCAAAGTAGAATGGAGTCATCCGGGCAAGATTCTTTATAAGAATTGGCTGAATATTTTGGCAAAAGAAAAAGGACTATGACGGAAGTTTTTATTACAAAACCTAAGTTTGCTTCATTTTTGCCCAACTGTCTCTCAGGGTCACGACACGGTTAAAAACTAATTTCTCATCCTGAACTGAGTTTTCGTCGACTACAAAGTAACCAGTTCGTTCAAATTGAAATTGATCACCTGGTGACGCATGCTCAAGATTTGTTTCCAGAACAGCATTTTCAACGACAGATAGTGATCCTTCATTGATATCAGCAATTGACTTAGGTTCGGCTGCTGATGACAGGGTTTCATAGAGGTTTAGCGTTGCAGAGATGCACTGCTTTGCTGAAACCCAATGAATCGTACCCTTGACCTTTCTTGTTGAAGTTCCGCTACCACTTTTTGTATCCGGATCATAGCTGCAGTGGATCTCCAGAATATTTCCATCTGTGTCTTTTATGACTTTTTCACACTTGATAATGTAGCCAAATCTTAACCGCACTTCTCCCCCTGGTTTTAATCTAAAGAATTTTTCAGGAGGATCCTCCATAAAGTCATTTTCCTCTATGTAAATCTCCTTTGAAAAAGGAAGTGTTCGTGTTCCCATGTCTTGGTCTTTTGGATGATTGCTGGCTGTGAGAGATTCAATCTGATCTTCAGGATAATTGTCTATGACCACTTTCAGTGGCTTGATAACTGCCATGGCTCTCGGAGAATTGTTATCCAACTCCTGTCGGACACAATTCTCAAGTTGAGCAATCTGAATTGATTTTTCCTTTTTTGTTACCCCCACTCTTGAGCAGAAAACTCGGATGGCAGATGCAGGGTAACCTCTTCTCCGCATTCCTGAGATGGTTGGCATTCTAGGATCATTCCACCCTTCGACAAGGCCTTTTTCCACAAACTCAGAGAGCTTTCTCTTACTGGTTATGGTGTGCTCAAGATTCAGTCTGGAGAATTCGATTTGCCTGGGTCGGTGTTGCAAGTTTAAGTGATCCAAAATCCATTCGTACAAAGGTCTATGATCCTCAAATTCAAGGGTGCATAGCGAATGGGTAATGCCCTCAATGGCATCGGAAATGGTGTGCGCAAAATCATACAATGGGTAAATACACCAATGATCCGCAGTTCTCTGATGTTCAGCGTGAAGTATACGATAGAGAACTGGGTCGCGCAGATTGATGTTGGCTGCATTCATGTCAATTTTGGCTCTTAATACATGCTCACCGTTTTCAAATTCTCCACTCCGCATTCTTTCAAACAACCCAAGGTTTTCAGCAACCGAACGAGTGCGATAAGGACTTTCTATACCTGGTGCATTTAATGTTCCCCGGCTGCTTTTGATTTCATCTGCTGTTTGACTGTCTATGTAGGCATTTTCATCTTCAATCAGCTGCACTGCACAATTGTAAAAGTCCTCAAAATAATCAGAAGCGTGGGTTAAATATTTCTCCCAGTTAAATCCCAACCAGAGAACATCTTGTTTAATGGCATCAACATAACTTTCACTTTCCTTGGTTGGATTGGTATCATCAAAACGCAAGTAACACCGTCCCTCGAATTCACTGGCAATCCCATAATTAAGACAAATAGATTGTGCATGCCCAATGTGCAAGTAACCATTGGGTTCCGGTGGAAAACGGGTAAAAACCCTTGATTCGTTTTTGCCCTCTGCCAGATCAGAAAGGATGTTTTGTCTTATAAAGTCTTTTCCTTTTGTTGTTGAGTCAATGGTCATCAAGTTATTTTTTGCTGATTTAGTTCAGCCTCCCACTCATCAACCACTCGCCTCTTACAGAAGAGAGATCCAAACAGCAGACGGCCCCAGACTTTTCTTCTTGTAAGCCAAGAAATTTTGGCACCATTTTTTTTGTTATTCAGTGTTTGCTCCACCAACCAAGGTGTCACTGTTTCTACGCGATCTGCTAGAAGATTGAGAATTTTCTTAGATCGTTCCCAGCTTTTGCTGTTGTCTTTGGATGCACGAATTAGCAAGTCCGTGGTGACTATACCTGGACTTATAGAACCGATCAGAATTGGAGTGTCCTTATACTCATTGGCAGCAGCAGCAGTAAAATAACGTAAGGCACGTTTTGTTGATCCGTACACGCTTATTCCTTTTTGCAGTTGTCCGTTACTGCCAAAACCCTCAAACATATATATCTGACCAAACCCTTGTTTTAGCATCTCTTTGGCTGCTATTTTGGAGCACAGAATGCTGCCAAGAAGATTGGTGTTCACTGTGGTTTGGATTTCATCCAATGGAAGTTCATTTAGTATCGATTTTGAAGTCGATATTCCTGCATTGTTGATCCAGATGTCAATTTTTCCAAAACGCTCAAATCCCTTATTCCACAAATTCTGTACCGATTCATAATCCTGGACCATGCAAGGTTGCCCTATCATTTCTCCCAAACCCTCGAGTTGTTTTAAAGCATTAGCTACAGAACTTTCGCTAGTTCCAGACACAACCACTTGGTGTCCTCGTTGTAAAAATTCTCGGGCTAGACCCAGACCTATTCCCCGAGTGCTCCCTGTAATCACTATTGTTTTCATGTCAAACCCTACCGTTGTTGTTATTCCAATTCATTTTATTATCTTGGGTGTCTTTCTCAAGGTGAAACTGGCAATTAAAATCAGAACCGGTATCGCTATTATGGCGCCTGTATAAAAAGGAGTGGATTCGTGAAAGTAACTGTAGAGAAAACCAGAGAACGAGGGCCCAACGATTCTGCCCATGGAGCAGGCAGCTTGATAGTGTCCTAAATACTGGCCTCTCGAAGACGGATCGGCCGACTTTGATATCAGGCTTGATAAACTTGGGTTAAAAGTTGCTGCTCCACAGCCAAAGAAAAATAAACCAATCCATAGGGAAAATTCAAAAGTCGCGCTTCCAATTAAGATCAAACCTGTCATAGCTGATAAAGCAGCCAACTGAACGAGCTTCTTCTCACCAAGCAGTTTTGTCAGTCGACCAATTAGACCTCCCTGAATAATTACTCCAAGCGAACCAAGCATAAAAAAAACACCACCAATATTACTGGGGCCATAGCTAAATATTTTGTTGGCCCACAAGGGGAAAATAGACTCCATCATAGACATCGCTGCATAGAATATCAGGCCACAGGAAACCAATGGCAGTATTGATTTTGCTGGGCTAAACGTGGCTAGAGTAATAATTTTCGAAAAACCCTCAAATGGTTTTCTTTTCTTAACATCTAAACTTTCTTGCAGGAATACAATTGCAGCAAGCATCGCTAAAAAATTGATGCCCGCAGCAGCTAATGCAGTAAGCAAGTAATTTGCATTTTCCACATTATTACCAGCCAGCAATCCTCCAATTGCAGGACCAGTCATAAATCCTAATCCTAACGCAGCACTGACTTTTCCCAATCCTGCTGAACGATTGCTGTCATCTGTAATGTCAGCTACGTAGGCAAAAGCTATAGAGACATTTCCTGCCATCAGTCCAGTAAGAATTCGACTTAGAATCACAACTGTTAAGTTAGGTGCATAAGCCAGAATTACATAAGACAAAGCCGAACCAAGCAAGGTAAAGATCAGGACTGGCTTCCTACCTATGGAATCACTTAGGCGACCCCAGTATGGGGCAGCAACAAACTGGCCCAGAGAAAAAGCAGCCATAGTCAGTGTGATAATTTCAGGGCTTGCTCCCATGCGCTCTGCATAGAATGGGAATAAGGGTAGAATAAATCCAAATCCCATCAAGCCAATAAACGTTACTAAAAAGATGACAGCCATATGCTAGGTATCAATCTGATGAAATTTTATGGGAATAGATCAATAAGGTCGTTTTAGGTATTTACCGCTAGGTTCACCCAAGACTTGATGATCGTCAAAGATACAATTTCCGCGTAAAAATGTCGTTTTTACTCTAGCTCGGAGTTCTGTGCCTTCAAATGGGGTATATCCTTGTCCTGACTCAGATTCTGATGATTTGATGGTCCAGGTTTCATTAGGGTCTACCAAAACCAAGTCTGCATCAAGTCCGACATCTATGTCACCTTTCCCATGAAGCCCATAACGTCTGGCAGGATTGAAACTGGTTAACTCTGCCATTTTATTGAGACCTAAACCTCTTTTGGAACCTTCACTAACCAGAGCGGACATTAAGTATTCAGTTCCACCGAAGCCTGATTTTGCCAGCCAAATATCTTCAGGATTTTCCATGTCTACTTTGTCTTCATGTTTGCAGCAGGCATGATCACTCACTACCCAATCAATATTATTTGCAAGCAGGCATTCCCATAGGTATTCAACATCCTCTCTCGGTCTAATGGGGGGATTGACCTTTGCCAGATTGCCCGTTGCAGTATCAACATCGAGCATCAAATGGCCAATCGTAACTTCCCTGCGGAAATTAATATGGGGGAATACTTGCTGCATTTGCAATGCCGCATCCACAGCTTTTTTTGAACTTAGATGGAGTAGATTAACATTTGGTAGGTTCGTCTCATTGGCTAGATAGGAGGCAATAAAAATTGCCAAACCTTCTGAATGAGGAGGTCTTGAGGCACTGTATGCATGGAGGCCTTCCAGTTTGTTTTCAGCTTGTACCAATTTGGTATAAGCTGCCATGATTTCGGCTGTCTCGCAGTGCAAGCTCAAACTGATGTCTTCCTGCTTATCGGGATATTCTGCCATTGCTTTCTGGACACCCCTCATGACAAATTCAAAATGCGCGATGTCGTACTTTTCTTCCTCATCAATCATCAAAAATTCATGTTGGCTGGAAGATGCACCATGCAAGCCATGTCCGCCATAAAACATGAATATTTTGAAAGATGTAATGCCAAATTTATCAATTAATAATGGAATTTCTTCAATGTGTGTTTTATCCATGGGTGCCACATGGTAGGCATAATCAACGTAAAAATTCCCTTCTGACTGTGTCAATACATCCGGCATGAAAGCTTGGTACGGCCCACCTTTATTAAGGTAATAGCCCCCGGTCCTGATGTAGTTTAGGCTCGAGGTGACACCTCCCATGGCCGCTGATCTGCTTTCGATAACTGCATCTTGATCTAGCGGGTTGTATATCCCTGTGTGCATATGAGCGTCAACTAGACCGGGAAAGGCAAGCCTATTTTTACCATCATAAATCTCTGCAGCCTCTGTAACCTCTATGCTTGGAGCAATTTTCTTAAATGCTCCATTCTTAACCCCTATATCGGCTGATTCAACACCATTTGTATTCGGCCGAACAACTTGGAGATTTTTGATTACAAGGTCGTAATTTTTTTCATTGCTCATATTAAGTGTCCCTTATTGTATTCAGTTTCCATTAACTGGATCAAACCCCAACGAGCCAGGATTGATTAAATTTTTTGGATCAAATTGTTTTTTTATTGAACAAAGTAAAGCCCTGGTTTCTTTGGTTCGCGACTTTAAATACGGGTAGTCTTTGCCAATTTGGAAGTGAATTGCACCGTTTGCAAGACACATGTCCTCTATTCTGTCCTTGATTTCATGAACTAATTTGAGTCCATCAGGATTATCTTGATGAACAGGGATTTCTTTCAGATCTTTGGGGTAAACTTTTTTGTGGTAGATGCTTTGCTGATCTTTCCATAAAAAAGTCGGCTCATAGAGAAAAGCGTTACTGTCGATGAAAGAAAACATTCGGTTCATGGTCACTCCATGTTGTTCCATTTTTTCTTTGTATTCAGTCATGAGAGATTCAAAATCATTGTTGTGTTTAAGCACTTTAGAAAAAGGCAAGACACTGTGGGTAGGTTTCCAAAGCTCTCCATTCGGACCCAGAATAGGCGTCAAAGGCATGAACGGATTTGCATGAAGGAAAATGGGTATTGAATTGGCGACCTCTTTCCCATACTTGCGGGCAATTGATCGTGCTTCAGCCAGTTTGATTTTAGCTTCTTTGTTATTGATGCCTTCACTTGTAAAGTGCCCAGAAAAGGCTGATTTCTTAAGAAAATCTCTTCCTGCAAAGCCCAGTTTCATTATTTGAAGCAATCCATCCAATGGATTCTTGGAGGATAAAAAAACAGACTTGGCTGCTACTAACGGATTGGTATTTTCCATTTCCATGATCGCAGTTTTTTGTTTTCGAGGATCAAGACCATGGTTGTCTGAGATAATTCCGGCTTTTGATATTTCACTCATCGCTAAAAACAGATGTTCGAAATCAGGGAATCCAAAAGAACAAGCAGCAAAACCTTGCGGAAATTTTGCTAATTTAAGAGTAATTCTGGTTTTGATACCCAAGGCACCAGAATCTCCTAGAAATAATCCACCCAAATCCGGTCCATAGTATCTGTAAAAAGGCAACGTTTCTAATGAGTTCCCCTTTGATCCGGTTTCAATCACATCACCATTGCCAATAACCACCTGCATGCCTGCAAGCGAATCTGCAGACACCGAATTGTGAGTTCCATGACTGATTGCATGGTAGGACATTGAACCCCCAATTGTGGAGACCCGACCAGAAAATGGGCCCCAAAAAGGAGTTCTCAATCCCAAAGGTTTAAGAGCTTCATAGAGCTCCAACCAAGTTACGCCTGGTTCTACGGTAACAAACATATCTTCTGCATTTATTTCAATATTTTTTAATCGTTGGGTATCAATCATGATTGTATTCTTAACCACAGGTAAGTAACCGCCTGTGTAGGAGGCTCCTCCACCTCTGACAATTAATGGCACTTCATATTTGATACAAATTTGGCTAACGTCAATTAGTTCGTCTGCATTGCCAGGTCTAATAATTGCAACGGCCTGTTCATTTGCAGTTGAAAAAATGTCAGTGGAATAAAAAGTTAAGGTTTCCAAGTCTTGGACAACATAATTTTTGCCAACGAGGCTGGCAACTTCGTTTAGAGCATTATCGATAGAATCCATAGATAGTTCTTTAATTAAGTCATACGGCCGGTTGATTATATCCTCTGCCCTACTTGCATGTTAAATTTTTTAAAAAATTGCCAATTTTCGATTTACAAGCTGATTTCATAAAATACTGCTGAATTTTTTTTTGAAAAAAATGAAAATAACACTTACTAATCTTCTCATTAAAGATTAATATGCACACTTTGTTAAATGATATGGATTGATAAATATGAATATATATTTAGGTAATATAGCTTGGTCGATGACTGAGGATGATGTTGAAGCACTCTTTGCAGAGTTTGGGGCTGTTTCCTCGGTTAAGATTATTACGGACAAGTACTCAGGCCGTTCGAAAGGATTCGGGTTTGTTGAAATGGATGATGATGCAGCAGCTCAGACAGCCATTGATGCACTTAACGACAGCGAACAGCAAGGAAGAAATCTAAGAGTAAATCAAGCTAGGCCAAGAGAACGTAGAGACTAATATTTAGTATTTATCTTTTTTCATTTCTCTTAACAATATAGCTCTGTGGTTTCATCCACGGAGGGTGGCGATAGTGTTTTCTAAAACCGCGGAACTGAGTGAAAAAAATAATTTATACTCCTTTTCTTTCCATCTTTGCTTCGATTCTTTTACTTTCTTGCGATGGAAAGACTCCTGAAGAATATGACACGGCATTTGAAGCTGAATTCGATGCCTGTGTAGATAGAGCAATATCAAAATGTGCAAATCTGGATATGGATGTTTGCAACTTAGAGGCAATTTCCAGATGCGAGACATTTCTGGGCACCAAAGAAAATCCAGTAGTAAAATAACTAATAAACAACCTATAAAATGGATACAATAGCATTCTCAGGGAGCATTTTAGATGGAACAAACTGAAACTTTGAAAAACTCGATTTCATGGAAGTGTAAACACACTTGGAAGCGGGCTTCTATTAATACTCTATGGTGTCTATTGGGATGCTCGATAGGAGATTTTGGAACCATCTATTTTTTTCAGGTTACACAGAATCCATGGTCTTTTTCTGTATTAAGCATCATGACCTTAGCTATTATTAATGGTTTGATTACCTCGATCATGTTAGAAACATTTATTCTTTCGCGTCAGATGGATTTAAAAAATGCTTTCAAGACAGCTATAGGAATGTCATTGGTCTCGATGATTTCTATGGAAGCAGCCATGAATCTTGTGGATGTGCTCTTAACTGGGGGCGCCATGCTCACTTGGTGGGTGATTCCATTTATGTTGATAGCTGGTTTTATTACTCCACTGCCATACAACTATTTTAGGTTAAAAAAATACGGAAAGGCTTGCCACTAAGTCAGGAATATTTTCCCATTTTTATCCTTTCCAGCTTCTGGCCCAATAGATGAAAGGAGTGTCGAATGCAGCAATTCCTATTTTAAAAGCCATTTTTGCCAATCCCAGCTGAATTGCAGTTTCCAAATCCACCACGCCCCACCAAACCACTAAGGAATATAAGGTAGTGTCAATCGTTTGTGATGCCATGGTTGATAAATTGTTTCTTAGCCAAAGATGTTTGCCATTTGTCCAATGCTTGATTTTATGGAAACACCAAACGTCGAATCGCTGGCTGATCAAATAAGAGAACAATGAGCCAATAATAAATCGGGGTGTAAAGTCTAAAATTGTGACAAATGCCTGATGCACTTCAGTTGAAAACGTTTGATTGCCTTGTATTGAAGGAAGAAACAACAGAGAAATGCTTAACATCAAAAGAATAATTACACTGATGCTGAAGCCCATCATTACAGCTCTATCCGCCTCTTTTTTACCAAATTTTTCACTCATCAAGTCTGTCGCGAAAAATATGCTTGAGTAAAAGATGACGCCTAAACTTGTTTGCATGCTGAAGATGACAGTTAATTTTGGACCTTGGAGGTTGGCAAGTAAAATTGATAAAACAATACAAGCCAGCAAACCTTCCTTCCCAAAAAAGCGAAACATCAAAACTGTTAAACCCAAATCTAGCACCAGAGTGCTTAAATACAAAAGGTTTTGATGTTCTGAAAAGTAGATTTGGAAAGACTCAGTAAACATAAAAAGTTAACTTTTTTTGATAAATGGGTTTTAATTTTAACCAATCATCCAATAAACTAAAGATAAATTAAAGATAGAATTTTTTGAGACAAAAATATAGGTAACGGAATGATTACTATTGGATATATGTTTATAGCATTTCTAGCCACAGCGTGCTTGGTTTATGCAGCAAAAGCTTACTTAAAACAACCTAATAACATGCTTCTTTTAATACTTTGCCCAACATCATTGCTCTGGTTTGATTCCTTTGTAATTGCGATAGGACAATTTCTAGGAGAAGGAAATCTTCTTTTAATCGCAACATATATCCGTTACTCAGCACATTGGTTGATGTTGCCACTTCTTTTTATAGTAGCAGGAATGATTTTGAGAGGAGCTGATTTTAAATTTGCATCAAACAAATATGTTATGGGCTCATTCTGTATTCTTGCGGTGTTTTTTATAATAGAAGACTTTAGACACATTTTTATTATAGATTTTTACCCCGCGTGTTATGGCGAAACTTTCAGATATGTGACGCAGGTTCCAATCGGACAGGCATGTACTCCAGGATTGGAAGGTTTAGGCACAAGAGTATCTCCAGCAGCTGCGATACTACTTACATTAATACTTTTGGCATCGGGAATAGCAATATGGATAAAACATAAATGGCCTTGGCTTGCGGTAGGTTGTTTCATTATGTTGCTTGCTGCTCAACCAACACCAATTGGTCCAATTCTTAGCAATGCAGGTGAACCCATATTTACTTTTGTGGTTACACTTGCAGCCATCAAATTTGGAAATAAATCTAAAGAGCAAATACTCTCTAATTCTTGAAATTAAACTAACTGGAGTATTCTTTATACAAGGGAGTTTGTCATTGATAGTACTAAAATTATTTACATAAAATTTTAATTTCCTTCTAGATAACATCTGGTAAACTTCTTCACCAAATAAATCATTTTGGAGATTGGATGATGAAATTACTGCTCAATTCTCGTCGGTCGATATTAAAAGTTTTTTCAGCAATTATACCTGTGTCTCTGTTTGGTCATAAAGTCGTTGCTCAGGATCGTCTTACCGAAGAAGACCAAATGGCTAAGATGTTCTTATATGTTCACGATGCAGCGGATGTTGATATTTCCAATCCTATGGCTGCAAGATTCAAGCCTGGGCAAAATTGTGCCAATTGCATGTTGTTTCAAACTTCGGAAGATCCAGAGTGGGGCCCTTGTTCCATTTTTCAGTACAAGCTAGTGAATGCGAAAGGATGGTGTAGTGTTTGGGCTTTAAAAAGTTAAAGCCCTCTATTTATCCGATATTTATATTGCTTCGCCTGGTTGCAGGGGCATAACATCTATTTTTTCTCCTGCTTTGATCACATCTGTGCCTTCAGGAAGAATCATCCATGAGTTTGCCTGATAAAATGGGCTGAGTTTGAATGATTCCTGTCCAGACAGAATCTCTGTCTCCAAATTGCCCGATTGGGTATATCGAGTTTGTGCTTTGGCAAAAAAACAAAATTTCTCAGGTTTTTTGAATTCGTTTTTATTAATCGCAGAAATTGGCTCTTCCAGAGCCTGATCTTGCAAGATTCTAATTGCTTGGTTAACAAAGAATCTGAATCCTACTGCCACTGCAACAGGATTGCCTGGAAGGCCAAATACAAATTGACCTGTGGACAATTTAGCCATCAAGATCGGTTTGCCCGGGCGGATCCAAACTTTGTGAAAAAGTATTTCAGCGCCGAGTGTACGCAAAGCCCCAGGCACAAAGTCAGCTTTGCCTGCTGAAACGCCTCCGCTGATAATGATAATATCGCTCTCAAGGTCCATAAAATCTTGAATTTTCTCTAGGATCATCTGTGATGAGTCACCAACACTGACCATGCCATTACAAGGGATGCCCATCCTCCTGATGGAAGATTGAAGAAACGGCCCATTGGTATTTGGAATAGTGGGACTGTTTTCCTCTTGGTTAACAGTTTCAAGTTCACTTCCAGTAGTCAGGATACCTACATTGGGAGGGCGAAAAACTGAGACTGATTCTATTTTATTTGCATTGATAGCCATCAAAATATGAGGATTTAGCAGCTGGCCTTTTTTAGCAACCACCTGACCAGGTTTAAAGTCCTCGCCTGAGAATCGAACATTGCGTCCTGTTTGAACGGATTGATTAATCACAATAAAAGCTCTCCCATCTTCATCGGTAATCTCAACTTGTTCAACAGGAATAACGGCATCAAAACCATTTGGTATAACGGATCCTGTCATGATTTCACAGCAGGATTCTTTTTGATCTATTGCTGGGGCCAATTCACCAGCAAGAATGCATCCTCTCACTTCAAGTCTTACTGGACTATCTTCATTGGCTCCATTGGTCTCAACAGACCTTACAGCAAAACCATCCATTGCAGAATTTGAAAAATTGGGCACTTCTTTTGTGCTGATCACATCTCTTGCAAGAACGCCATGGGCTTGTTCTGAATCTATTTTAAAGTCAGGCAATGGTTGCAATGCATTACTGAGAATATTGATAGCTTCTTTGTATGTGATCATGGTTCATTTATTACACATCTACATCAGATAAAAAGAAAGTATTATTGCAATCTAGCAGTTTTATTTGATCATTTGTAGCTCCGATAAGGTTTAAACAAAACAAGGAATTTGAGATAAACTATGATCACAATGAGTAACTACATTGACTAAGCTAAGCAGACGCAACTTCTTGCAAGGAACAACGGCCTCAGGTATTGGCCTTGCATTGCAATATGCAGTGACCCCAAAAATCCTCGCAAACGACACCTACCGAGGCTTTGAAGATCTTTATAGAAAAAAATGGACTTGGGATAAAGTTGTTCGCGGAACCCATGGAACCAACTGTGCTGGAACATGTGCGTTCAACGTTTTCGTTAAGAATGGCGTGGTCTGGCGAGAAGAACAACAAGGTGAGTACGAACAAATAGGGGATGCTCCGGATTTTGGTCCAAGAGGTTGTCAAAAAGGCATGCGTCATCACAAGTATATGTATGGTAACCAGAGGATCCTCTATCCCTTAAAAAGAATAGGTAAACGCGGAGAAGGTAAATGGCAAAGAATCAGTTGGGAACAGGCGACAACTGAGATTGCCGATAGATTTCTCGATTTTGCAACTGAATACAATCCTGAGTGCATTTCTTACGGAAGTGGAACACAAATGTCAGTCAAAATGGCATCTTTTGCCTCCCTTCTCAGGTTTGCAAATATTACAGGCGTTACTGTTCCTGAATTTTTTTCCGGTGTTGGCGATCTACCAACAGGCTCATACATGACCCTCGGTCAGGTCTATACTGGGGATACATTTGCCTCTGTTTATAAATCAAAATGTGTTTTGATATGGATGAGTAATCCAGCTGCTACGAGAATCCCAGATGCACATTTTTTCTGGGAAGCAAGATACAACGGGACTCAGGTGATTGCAATTTCTCCAGATTTCACGCCAACTGCTATGCATGCAAGTCTTTGGCTGAATCCGAAGCCAGGAACCGACAGTGCTTTGGCGATGGCAATGGTGGAAGTGATTCTTAAGGAAAATTTATATCAAGAGGCCTATATCAAGGAACAAAGCGATTTACCCTTGCTCGTGAGAACCGACAGCAAAGAGTTTTTACGAAGTGAGCATCTCTCACTTTATGGTCTTTTGGCAGTTGCAGACAATGTCTACTATATGTGGGATGAGGCCACCGATAATATGGTGCAAGCACCTGGAACAGGTCGGGCCGACAAACCCACTGGTAGGGATCGAAGAAAACACGGTACGCTTGATCTGGGAGATATTGAGCCAGCTTTGGAGGGAAGATGGAAGGTAAAAACTCTCGATGGTGAAATTGAAGTAACCACAGTATTTGAACTGTTAAAAGAAGAATGCAGAGATTTCACTCCTGAAAAAGCCACAGAAATTACAGGAGTTAGTGCTCAGGTGATTCGGGAAACCGCGAGAATCTTTGCAAATGCTAACCCAAGCATGATTTATGCAGGCTATGCTTCTTGCAAATGGTTGCATGGAGATCTGTTGCAAAGAGCCATGTTATTGCTTTTAGCGCTTACGGGCAGTACCGGTAAAGAAGGTGGAGGTTTGCAAGTGGCTAATGCACCCATATCCAGAGGAATGAATCAGTTTGGATTTTCAGATATTGGTCCAGCTTTTCGACTGATTTCAGGGACAACCTGGGACTATGACCACGGCAACATGAAAGAATTAACGCGGGAAATTTACGGCAAGAAATTAGCAGATACTTACGACAAGTATTATCAAAAAAGTATTAGTGAAGATTGGTTTCCAGATTACAGCAAACACGGCTGGAAAATGGGAATTTTTGCAGGCAACAATGGCGCAAATTGGCGTGCGTCAAGCAACGCTTGGAGAAAACATGCCTTTGACGAATTGGAGACAATCGTTTCTTTGGCGCCTGATATGGGGGTTACATCACTTTATTCTGATTATGTTTTACCCATTGCACATCACTATGAAAGAAACGACTTAATGCTTCAATCCAGGGTACCGTATTTACAAGTTCTAAATGAAGCAGTTGCTCCCTTAGGTGAATCTGTCGATGATTGGGAGGCCAACAGAAGATTAGCTGAGGCGATCAGTCGTCGAGCCACTGAACGAGGTGTTGCTCCAATAAAAGATGTTGTGGATGGTAGAACAGTCAGGAGAGATTACAAAAAAACCCTGGAACTTTATACCATGGAGGGCAGAGTTCAAAATTCCAAGGATGTTGCTCAATTCATCATCAACACCAGTCATGGTATTCCAAAGATTACTTTTGAGGAGCTTTCAGAGAAAGGCATAGTCAGAGTGAATGGTGTGGACAATACAGCCTGGGATAATGAAGAATCCCCATATCATACTGAAATTGTGAAAAGTGTCGTTGACAAACACCCCTATGAAACTTTTACTGGCCGTCAGCAATTTTACATCGACCATGAGTGGTTTATTGAATTTGGGGAAACATTGCCCACATATATAGAGTCGCTCTCAATCGATGGTTATCCTTTGAGAATGATGATGGGCCATGCCAGGCATGGCATTCACAGTACTTGGCGAGATGATGCCTTTTTATTGAGTCTGCAAAGAGGTGAGCCAGACATTTATGTGAATCCTGATGATGCTCAGGAGCGTGGCGTAAAAGATGATGATATGATCCGAGTTTTTAATTCGGCTGGAGAATTCTTCGCAATGGCGCATGTAAGTTCTGGAATTCAGCCTGGAATGTTGTTTATGTACCATGGCTGGGATCCTAAAATGTTCAAACATGGGAAAAATTTTAGTGAAGTCATCCCAACCGCTGGATTGATTAAGCCAACTTCAATGGCTGGTGACTATGGTCATTTGGGATACCAACCGCTTGCTTTTGCACCGAATCAAACATACAAAGACTTCACTTGTGATTTCGAAAGATCAACATGAATAATCAGTCTAATTCAGAAAAGAGAGACCAAAGAGTATGCAATGATGATTTAAGGTCTCCTGAGAAAACCGCAATACCCCGTTCCCAAGGATACGAACTATTTTCTCTTCTGTTGAGCTCGCCCCATGATTTGGACATCAAGAGCAAGCTCCATGGCGGCATCCCAAGCACAACCGGTCTCCCATACTCCTTAGATCTCTCAGATCTTGTGAATAAATTTACCGGCCGAGATCTGGTTGAATTGAAAAAAGAATACAGTGGGCTGTTTGAGATTGGCAACGAAGGACCACCGGCTCCAATCAGAGAAGACTTGTTTTTGCTCCAACCGGCAGGTTTGCGAGAAGATTTGATACGTTTTTATGATTACTTTGGATACACACTCGGAGAGAAATACCAATGGCAAATGGATCATTTGTCCATCGAATTGGAATTCATGTATTTTTTGTGTTTTCAGGAACACAACCTCACTGAGGACAGGTTGTCTTATCAGCTGGCGCAGCTTGATTTTTCCACACGTCATTTAAGCAATTGGATCCCAAATTTTCAAAGCACGCTAAAAAGAATTTCTCCAGATGATTTGTATACAAAAATTGTTGTAGAATTGAATAAGTTTATTGGAAACGATATCGAATGGCAGTTAGGAACGATCGATGATCTATAACTGTTAAATGGAGGTTTGAGAATGGGCCAAGTTTCAATGGTAATTGATTTGAATAAGTGTATAGGCTGTCAGACGTGCACCACAGCTTGTAAATCACTTTGGACCGATGAGCCCGGTCAAGAATACATGCTTTGGAATAATGTGGAAACTAAACCGGGACCAGGATACCCACGCTACTGGGAAGAAGGAGGAGGTGGATTTGATGCTAATGGCAGCCTCATTCGTGATGGCTTGATGCCTGCAAAGGAAGATCATGGCGATGAAATCCCATTAAACCATGATGAAGTCTATTTCAAGGGTGTCGAGGTTCAGCTGCAACAAGAGCGTCCTATGGGAAAAGGTTCGAATTGGGATGAAGATACCAGTTCGGGAGATTACCCAAATAATTACCACTTTTATCTACCTCGGATGTGCAATCATTGTACCAAGCCCTCCTGTTTAGAAGCATGTCCGGTGAGAGCAATCTACAAACGCGAAGGAGACGGTGTGGTTTTGATTGATCAGGACAAATGCCAGGGCATTCGCGAATGCAACAAAGCATGTCCTTACGACAAAATATATTTCAATTACGTAACTGGAAAATCACAGAAATGTATTTTTTGTTTCCCGAGACTCGAGGAAGGGGTAGCTCCGGCATGTGCTCGGCAATGCCCAGGTCGATTAAGATTTGTAGGGTTTCTAGAAGATGAAAACGGCCCTATTCATGAACTGGTATACCAATGGAAAGTTGCTTTGCCACTTCACCCTGAGTATGGAACAGAACCCAATGTTTTTTATGTCCCACCGATGTTGCCTCCCACTTTCGACGAGAGCGGTGAATTTTCCGATGAGCCTAGAGTACCAACTGAATACCTGCGAAGTCTATTTGGTGAGGAGGTGGATGAGGCATTGATCACATTGCAATATGAAATGGAGAGAAAACAAGAAGGCAAGGAATCTAGGTTGATGGACATTCTGATTGCCAAGGAATGGAAATCACTTTTCAATATCCCTGACGTCAAAATATATTAGAAATAACCTAATCTGGAAACAAAGGATCCAACGATGGAGCTGTCAAAAGGACGTATATTCTTAATAATGACTTCATTGGTCCTGTCATCTGTGATGGCCAGTTTGGACTCGAGTTTTACCCCTATCGCTATTCCCGATATGATCGATAAGCTCGATTCCAGTACCAGCGAGATTGTTTGGGTGGCTCTGGGTTATTTAATCGCAGCAAGTGGCCCAATGTTGTTGGCAGCAAAGATGGCAGATGGCATAGGCCATGCAAGATTTTTCCAATTTGGAACCCTGATATACGGTCTCGCAATGATTGCTTGTTCATGGGCGCCCGATGCGAACACACTGATTACTATTCGTTTTATCCAAGGGTTTGGTATGGCGTTGTTCTTACCTACGACTTTTGCGATTGCCACCGCAATGTATGGTGCTGAAAGAAGAGGTAGGGCACTGGGTATTCTTCAGGCAGCAAATGCGGTTGGTTTTGTGATGGGACCTGTTTTTGCTGGGTGGTTAATCGATGCATACGATTGGACAGCAATTTTCTGGTCCAGAATTCCATTCGCCATATTGGCCATAGCACTTGCATTTTTTGCTCTTGGTTTTAAGCACCCGTTTCAATTTA
Organism: uncultured Woeseiaceae bacterium; assembly: GCA_964633465.1. GTDB lineage: Bacteria > Pseudomonadota > Gammaproteobacteria > Steroidobacterales > UBA11654 > DTSX01. The sequence goes on from CAZWGB010000019.1 coordinate 17,602, forward strand.
CCAGTCGGCAGAAAACCTACGATTATCTGGGCGCTCTTTATTTAACTGTGGCTTTATTTGGCATCTTATTTGGATGTAACAAGCTACCTGTTGAGGACAATCATCTGGATCCTTTGGTATGGATTGTATTTATTTTTGGTTTCGTTTTTTTTGCTTTGTTTCTAAAACAAGAGAGAAAGCACAATGACCCATTAATAGATCTTGATTTATTTACCAAGAGCAACAATTTCACCAGAGCATCGATTGCGTTTACATCTGTTTTCGCAAGCTTCCCTGTTTACTTGTTTATCCTCCCTATTGTTATGATAAGTGGTTTGGAAATGAAGGCTTGGGACGCTGGTTTGGCTCTGGGGTTGGCGGCCTTGGCAACTTTATTGATCAGCCCAATTGCAGGCAATGCTTCTGATCGATTTGGAGCAGAGAAGTTGTGCATGGTGGGCGCTTTGTTTACTGGTGTCGGGTACATACTTTTACTGATGCTGAATGCTGAATCTACAGTTGTGATGATTTTGCCTGCAATGTTGCTTATTGGGGCTGGTACAGGTCTATTTTTCTCGCCTAACAATAATTTGATGTTAGCAAGCGCACCAGCAGAAAGAGCAGGAATGGTGTCCGGTCTATTTGGGGTCTTAAGGCAATCAGGTTATGCTCTAGGGTTTGCAATTACAGCAAGTTTATTTACCGCAATACAAAACTGGTTTGATCTCCAGTGGGCATATTCATCCATCAATACAATGGAGAAAACATCTGCGTTAAGCATAACAGACATTTATCATCAGGGAAGCCAATGGTCCCCTGAAATCTTAGTCTTTATTCTGCACATTGGAGTTTTGTTGTGCACCAGTATCTTAATCATTACTTTCATTAACTCTCTGCCTAAAATCAAACTTACTTTCAACAGGCATCTGTCGATAGTAATCACCTCATCATGTATTGCTCTTGTGAGCATGGGAGTTTACAGCATGAAAGCACCCGGTTATCTTGTCTACAACACTCCCACAAACACGGCCAATGAGAAACGTAATGAAGTTGCTGCTTTTGGCATGGTATCGAGGAGTTTGGACGTTGTAATAGAGACAACAGCAGGTCCAATCGATACCAAATTGGTTGAAGATAGATCTCAATTTGGTCGTGAAAACTATCTGAAACGTTGTGTCTTTTGCCATGGGAACAATTTAGAAGGAGTTGCCAGTCTAGGTGTCAGCTTACAGAATTCTGATTTTGTCTCCCAATCTAGCCTAGAGGAATTGACTGAAATGCTGAAGCTTGGTCGAATGCCAAATTCAGATAACAGTATTAGTGGTGGGGTTATGCCTGGATTTTCTTGGTTGTCTGAATCTGAATTGAATGAAATAGCCTCTTACCTTAAAACAGCTAATTCAGCTTATACAAATCAATAATCCAAACAATTCAGTCTCCAAATTCTAGTCAAACCTACAATTATTTATTATGATTACCAGTTCGCCCCTGTTTTAAATTAATAGGGGGCTTGAAGAAAAAAATATACGGTTTTAATAAAATTAGCCAAAGAGGGGAGGCTGTACATGTCAAAACAATCAACTGAAGACAATTACGCAGGAGTTTGGGATACGGGTCTAGGTTTTGGTAAAAAATCAGCACTTATCGTTATAGACCTTTTGCAAGGATACACTACTGAAGGATCAGACCTATATGCTCCAGGCGTCGTGGAATGCATTTCTCAGATGCCAGATATACTTGCACTTGCCAGATCAAAAGGCGTACCCATTATTCATACAAGAGTCTTGTATACTGCACCAAATTTAGAGGATGGAGGCGTTTGGATTAAAAAAGCACCAGTTTTAAAAGATTTGGTTTTAGGTAACCCATATGCTGAGTTTTGTGAAGGTGTTGAACCTCAAGAAGGGGAGGTGGTCATTGTGAAACAATATGCCAGTGCTTTTTTTGGAACTTCTCTGGTTGCAACATTAAATGGTCTGGGGGTAGACACTCTCATTATTACTGGTTGCACCACTTCCGGTTGCATCAGGGCTACAGCTGTTGATACGGTTCAACATGGTTTCCGACCTATTTGCGTGAGGGAGTGCATTGGTGACAGAGCCGAAGGCCCACATGAGGCAAATTTGTTTGATATCAACGCAAAATACGGTGATGTAATTAGCAAAGAGCAAGCTATGGGCTATTTAAACAGTCTCTAGATTATTTACTATTTGAAAAAAATTGAATTTACAAAAGGGGAAATAGAATGAGTGATTTAACGCAATGCAAACATTACGATTATGTACCAATCATAGATCGGGAGCCTTTTAAACTCCCAGATGGGGCAAGAGTTGCAGTCTTACCATATATTAATATTGAACATTTTCCTGCTGATATTCCTGGAACAGCATTGATTCCTGGAACACAAGGATTTTCTCCAGATCCACTAAACTACGGTTGGCGAGACTACGGCAACAGAGTGGGTTTATGGAGAATGATGGAATTAATGGACAAAGTTGGTATGAGAGGAACAGTGTGTCTGAACTCAGAAATCATCAGGGAGTATCCAAGAATCATCGAAGAAGGCATGGCAAGAGACTGGGCTTTCATTGGTCATGGCATCAACAATGCACCAGCAAATTTCATTGGGAATGCTCCCGATGGCGAAGGTGGACATATTCCCCTGGATGAAGAGAAAGAAAGATCAATCATCAGCACGGTATGCAAGACCATGGAAGAAGCATTGGGTAGAAAAACCAAGGGATGGTTGAGTCCATTTTTGACTCATACGGACAATACTCCGAAAATTCTTGAAGAAAATGGAGTCGAGTACCTATGTGACTACACGGCTGATGATCACCCATTCAGATTTAATACACCTGAAAACAATCTGATTGCAGTGCCTTACACTGTGGAGATCAATGATATTCCTGCTTTTTTGAATCTTGGAGTCTCTTCAGAAGCATTTGGTGACATGATTGTTGATCAATTCGATGTTTTGTATGAAGAGGGAGCCACTAATGCTCGATGCATGCCCATCTGCTTGCATACTTTCCACGTAGGTCAACCCAACAAATTTAAGCATTTAAAACGCGCATTTGAATATATAGCCGGCCATGATGACGTCTTACTAACTACAGGCGATGACATCAATGATTGGTATCGAGAACAATATATGTAAGAAAAGGGGCTCTCATCAATGAGCCAATTAATCAATAGCGCTGTGTTTAATTTCTGTGGTCTAGACATAATCGGGCGAATCAAAGCCTGTGTTGTTGGTGTATTTTTTCTTGCCGCAGCCCCTCTGAATTCTTATGCATCTGAAAGTGACTGGATGCAGTATGGCGGTCATGAAGGGGGTGGTAGATATTCTGCTCTGACACAAATCAACAAAGACAATGTCCATAAACTGGAGGTTGCATGGACTTTTAAAACAGGGCATCTAGATCGTGTTCCTGAAAAACTGTCGTTTCTCAAACATTTGGTAGGATTTCAGGTTACTCCAATCATTTTGCCCAACGATGTCGGTGGCCATCTAGTCTTATGCACACCGTTCAATGAAGTCATCGCCATCGATCCGGAAACCGGGGAGCAAAGATGGTTTTACAACCCAAAGATTGATTTAACACCATTTGCTGGAAGATTTAATTGCCGAGGTCTAGCGCAATGGAGAGACCCGGATGCAGATCCAAATCAAGTTTGTGCGCACAGTCTATTTTTAGCAACAAGTGATAAGAGGTTAATTGCATTAGATGCCACAACTGGAGTTCCTTGCTCTAACTTTGGTAAGGAGGGAATTGTAGATGTTGTTCCTTTCATCAAATCTATTGAGCCCACCAACCAGATCAGGGCCATGCAACTTAAATCACCTCCGGCTGTTGTTAACGGTGTCGTAGTTATAGGCGGAACCGGCAATAAATTTAAAGATGCCAGCTCTGTTAATGGAGCAGTTCGTGGGTTTGACGCCAAAACAGGAAAATTCTTATGGGCTTTTGATACCTTAGTGAGGGATGAGGGCACCCCAGGTTCTCTTCCATATACCGTCGGAGGAGCAAACGTTTGGACCACAATGTCTGTGGACAGCAAGCGTGATTTAGTCTTTATACCGACAGCCAGTGCTGCTCCTAATTTTTATGGCGCGTTAAGACCGGGGGACAACCGATATGCCAATTCCGTTTTGGCCATAAAGGCATCGACAGGCGAGTTGGCTTGGCATTACCAAACAATTCACCACGATATTTGGGATTGGGATCTGCCAACCCATCCTATGCTTGTAGACATCACCACAGAGGAGGGTAAAATCCCAATCGTTATTCAGTTGGGTAAAACCGGTATGGTCTATACGTTTCATCGAGATACCGGCAAACCTTATTTTGAAATCAAAGAACGCTCTGTTCCTACCGATGGAATTCTTGGTGATCAACTCTCGCCAACACAACCTTTTCCTGTAAAACCAGCTCCATTGGTACGTCAAGGAATTACTCCTGATGATGCTTGGGGAGTTACTCGCTATGAGCGAGAAGCGTGCAGGAAAATAATAGCTGAATCCCGTTATGGAGGAATGTTTACTCCAATGTCAACAAAAGGCACAGTCATGTATCCACAAGTGGGTGGGGGGTCTAACTGGGGAGGTGGTGCTTTTGACCCAGAGAGAAATATTCTGGTTGTGCCTGTATCTCAAGTGCCTTTCTACGTTCGTTTAATCCCAGCAGATCAGGTGGATAAGGTCAAGGCCAGAGACCCGAGAGCAGGCAACCCGATGGGACCACCAGGATTAATCAAAGGAACCGATTACGGTCTGGAACAAAAAGCAGTGTTGTCTCCATTATTCTCTCCTTGCACCGCACCACCATGGTCTTTAATGGTAGCGGTTGATATGATCAGTGGTGATATTTTGTGGAAAACACCTTTCGGTAAGATTGATAAATTGAGCCCATTACCAATAGGGTTTGAATGGGGAACACCTTTTGCAGGCGGAGCAATAACCACCGCTGGAGGTGTTGTATTTATAGGAGCCACAGCAGATGAGCGTTTTCGAGCCTTTGATGTATCGACCGGTAAAAAACTATTGGAAATTAAAGCGCCTACTTCTGCAATGTCGTCGCCAATGACCTATATGGTAAATGGGAAACAATATGTTGTCATTGCAACGGGCGGTCATATGTGGAATTACCCGAAGGGAATCAGCGATGAGATCATTGCTTATGCATTGCCTGAAAACTAAGCTCTTTATAAGAGATTTTTAAAATCTTGACTTGCATCTGGATCAAGAAACATTAATCCAGCATCTTTAATTTTCTGATTAGAAACGTTCTTAGGGCCTGGACTAAGATTTAACCACTCAACATGAGTTAATCCCTGTTCATCACAGACATGAGCAAAAAATTCTGCCTTAGTAGTTTTTACTTCGTTAAAGAGATTGAAAAGGCCATTCAGATTTTTATTGATCGCCATTTCAATGGCTCTAACTACATCATCACGATGCACAATCATTGCATCCGAGCTGCCATCAAATGGAATTTTTTGTCCTGACATTTGAGCCAATTGATTTTTCCATTCCCGCCCAGGTCCATGAATGGTTCCAGTTCTAAAAATACAAACTCTCAATTGATCATTTTCAAGACCTCTGAGCAAATCTTCAGTTGTGACATATATTTCTTGAAATGGATTCAATGGATTGGCTTCTATCTCTTCAGTAATTTCATCAGCGCCGCCTCCATCGCCATAAGCGTTGAGTGAGCTTGTAAAAATAATCTGTCGAAGACTGGAATTAGAATCGATGGCATTGACAACACTTTCTGCAGTGCCAACATAGGCATCCCTGTATAGATCAGGATCCATAATGGTTTTGCCATCTTTTTCAACCATTCCACCTGCAACTGTCAAGACAAGAATTTCTTGATCAACCAATAATTCTTTCATTTTATCTTGGTCGCTGCCAAACATAACCGTAACCTTATCGGCAACTTCCTCCAATTCTTCTCTTCTGGATTCCTTGGTGGTAGTAACACTGATGTTGTGGCCTAGGCTTTTGAAGTACTTGGCAGTTGCAAGGCCAGTATAGGCCGCTCCAATAATTGCTATTTTCATTTCCTCATTTCCCTATGTTGTTTTAATTATGAGCTTCAATCAACAAATTGGGTAGCTTAGAATCATCCCATTCAGAAGAGTTGGGACCGGTTCTCAAGATAACCAGTGATTTTGATGGAATAATGTACAATCTTTTTTTGCCCAAGCCATCAAGAAAAAAAACATCATCTGTCTTAAATGGTTCAGAGTGATAGTTTGCAAATGTTGTTGTGCCGGGATCATAAGGTCTATATTCAACAAATTCATTTCCTAACCATAATTGCATGCCGTAATTGGCATTAGCCTTGGAGGGTTTGATCATTTCATCTACCCAGCCTGGAGGAATAATTTGATTACCGTTGAAGACACCCTTATTCAGCATCATTTCACCCACGCGAACAACGTCTCTGACTGATGCCCACATACAGCAGTCGGTATGGATCATGCCGTCCTGTTTATCAACAAAAAAGAAAGCATCCCTCGCTCCTAGAGGTTGCCAAATCTTTTCTGAAAAATATTCGCTAAATCTCTTGCCAGTTGCTCTTTCAATGATAATACCCAAGATCTGACTGTTGGGGTTGACATGTAAAAAAGCAGTACTAGGCTCGCCTTTTGTTTCTGCTGCAATGTTGGGTGTAACAATATCGAGGCCCATGATTCTTTGGATCCGAGTGGACGTAGGGCTAAAATCGTAGCTTTCCTGGATTCCGCTTGCCATATTCAACAAATCCCTAATTTGAATTTTTTCTTTACTTGAGCCTCTCCATTCCTCTATAAATGTTGCGGCAGGTATATCAACCGAATCAATAAAACCTTCTTCGATGGCATGGCCTATAAGTAAGGCATTCATTGTTTTAGTGATTGAATGCAGTGCAAATAAACTTTCTGGTTTAGTGTCATTCCAATAATTTTCATACACAATTTTGCCATTGTGCTGTATCACCAGACTGTCACTGCCATGAAACTCAGCATAGTCACTGGCTTCTTGAAAAACACCTTCTAAATTTGAATCGTTTTCCTTTGCTATTGTCGCTAGCGGTTGTGAAAAATTACCCATTGTTCTTTCTAAGGGTTTGTACCATGACAATCTAGGATTGAGTGGATTTCCAAGCAGCGAAGTTGTCCATCTCTCCCAAAAGAGGCCATAGGCACCTTGTGTTGCTGGTATGAATCCTCCAATAATAATAATCAAGAGTCCAATACCAAACCATTTAAAAATCTTTTTAATTGCAACTCCTGTCCACTGTAGAATTTGTTTAATCATTTCGTAGCTTGTTCTTTATCTAAAGGTTCAAAATGACATCCTATAACATTGGATCAACTAATCCTATTAAGTAATCTTTTTTCGTATAATGTGTAATCAATGAAACAGCGGATAAGAAATTTGACCACACATGCTCTTGCAAAACTGATCGTTTTTAATCTGGCTATTATTTTAAGTTTTAATCTTTATGCTCAGGTAATTGCAAATACTGATGCCGAACCTGATTATTGGACAAACCTTTACAATGCAACAATTCGCTATACTGTGATGCAAGAAGAAGATCCATTTGACGTAGATTTATATTTTGAGCGCAATGGTATTTTGACATCTAATATTGAGTACCAAGGTAAATGGTGGGTGAAGGGCAAAGAGGGCAGTCAATTATTCTGTTATGAAATTACTTCTGTTCTCAGAGACCCTGCTTTTTTGAGCGAGTGCTTTCCCCTCATTTTAATGAATAATCCAAGAATAGGCGCAACGTGGCTTGCACAATTTGATCAAGGCATCATGTACGAAGCAATTGTGGTTGAGGGTCGAGGTTCAGAATAGATTCGAGTATTGCGATCACTGATATAAGAGCATCCAAATCGATTCCATTTTCAGTAAAAATTTCATAAACTATTGATAATTATATCGAAAATATTCTTTAGATAACAGTATATCTAAGAATTATAATAAAATCCTATATATAATTATTTGTTATAATTAATTCTCATTTCATTTTTTCTATTGCAAAACATCAGCCATGACATTGACGCAGTTAAAATATTTTCTCGCAGTTGTCGACAACAAACTGAACATCAGTTTAGCTGCTGAAAATTCAAACACCAGCCAACCAGGAATCAGCAAACAGATTAAATTGCTTGAGCAAGAATTGGGAGCATATGTTTTTGTTAGAAAAGGCAAGAAACTGACTGCGATTACCCCATTTGGCAATGAGGTTATTTTGTATGCAAGAAAAATATTTCAAAATGTTAACAATATCAGTCTACTGGGTGAGCAAATAACCTCTGTTGATGCAGGAATATTGACCATTGCTACAACAAATGCACAGGCTAGATATGTTCTACCAGAAGTGATTCAGGCCTTCAAGCTTGAGTATCCCAAAGTTAAATTAGAACTGAAATTAGGCTCATCGTTGCAGATCAAAGAAATGGTCCAGAGTAATGAAGTTGATATAGCGATAGCAACTGATTTATTGGAGCTCACCGAAGAATTAGTATTATTGCCTGCCTACCATTGGTTCAATGCAATCATAGCTCCCCTAGACCATGCTATAAAAAAAGATTTTAAAAATCTAACTATCAATCGTTTGGCAAAAGAACCTTTGGTTACATATGCTTTCAGTGTTAATCCAGAGACTTCATTTAGTGAAACATTCAGACAGGCAGGTTTGGAGCCGAATGTTGTTTTTGCAGCTAGAGATGCCGATATAATAAAAACTTATGTGAAGATGGGTATGGGTATCGGTATTGTATCTGGGATGGCATATGAGTGTGACGACCATGAAAATTTTGCAGCGACTAGCGGTGAAAAAATCTTTCCAAAATGCACTGCTTGGTTTGGTTTTAGGCGAGGGATGTTGCTTACAAATTATGTAATCAGTTTTATTAATTTGTTTGCGCCGCACATATCACCAAAGCTCATTGTCAAAGCAGCAGAGACCAACAAACAGTCTGACATTAATAAAATCTTAGGGAGCATTGAATTGCCAGTAAAAGGCGGTTGCGATCAAATCCAAACCTAAACAACGATTAAAGGTTTATGCGCGATAATAAACTTTTGTTTATGGGCATCAGTTATATGCTGTTTGCAGTATTTTTGATGGTCTGCTTGGATGTTGTAGCAAAAATTCTTCTCAAAAATTACCCCGTTATGCAAGTCACTTTTCTTCGTTCCAGTATTTCTCTTTTGATTATTGGTGGGTCTGGATATCTTGCTAGAGGGAAAGATAATTTTAAAACCCAATACTGGAAATGGCATATTCTAAGGACTGTTTTGATGACCATATCTTCAATCACATTTTTTGTTGCCTTGAGTCTCATTCCATTGGTGAATTGTATGGTCATAGTTTTTATTTCCCCAATTATCATGACTGCATTGTCAGGTCCTTTTTTAGGAGAAGT
>CAZWGB010000020.1:0-2516 GCA_964633465.1 uncultured Woeseiaceae bacterium
TGAATTTCATAAAGTTTTTTTAAAAGTTTTTCCGTTTCTTCTCTGAATACAGGGTCTTTATTTTCTGTTTCTGTTTTAAAAACTGAGCTCATATCAGTTGAGCCCAATCCAAACTTAATCATGACTGCCTTAATTTCAAATATGAGTGTTAATAAAATTTCATCAACTTCTTTATTCTTATAAATGTAATTTGTTCGTGCTGATAATTTACCAATGGATTGGATATTCCATACAGCATTCTTCAGTCTGTTGGGATAGAGCCTTTTGAATCTTTCTCTTCGATTTGCCATATAATATATATAATAAATATATATAATAAATATTATACATATAATATATATATAATTAAAAAATTAAGAGTTTTGAATTAATTACTGCTTTGATTTTGTTGATCGCAGTGGCTCAATACGCAGCTCCCATGCCTCATGATCATCTGCTCCCCTGGGTCCAATCATGCCTTCCGCTGACTTTAGTAGTGAATCCGGGTAATAGATAGCACCTTCTTTCATTACGAATTGAATATTCCGTGTAGCTTTAATGTCTTCAAAAGGATTTCCTTTGATAACGAAGAGATCAGCTAGTTTTCCAGATTCTATGGATCCTAATTTGTCTCCGATACCCAGTGCATTGGCACCGTTGATCGTAGCAGCTTTCAATACTGAAATTTCTGGTAAACCGGCATGCACCATTGCAAATAGTTCACGGTGATATGCAAACCCTGGTAATAATGTTGTGTAAACAGGTTCATCGGTACCTACGATGAGAAGATTATCACCTCCAGATTGATAAAGTTTATTTAACTCAAGAACACGCTGTGTATATTCAGCTACGTCTGATTCAGGTGGTGGGTCACCACGTTTATCAAGCAGCGCCTGAGCATAGGGGGTAAAGTATTTTGCCTCATTGGTCCAAACCATGTCTGGGCCAAGTTCTTTCCTTAAATTGATGCCGCCATACATCTGCAAGTTGGCGTCATAGTATACTTGGTGCTTGAGGATCAAATCGATCATCTCTTCCATTTCGGCGCTTTCCTTGTCACCACTGCCCAAAGTAATCTGGTGTTCTAGACGATCAAGTCCCATTATAATTGCATCTCTTGGATGAACATCGTATTCGCCATGATAATTAGACAGATGTCCAGTTGTTGTCATACCGTTTTTGTGTGCTTGCTCAATTAGAATATTGGTTTCACTGGGTGTTGCCTGTTTAATTTTGATGCTGATGACACCCTGTTTGGCCCATTTATCGACTTCTGCGCGTATTTCCTCTTCTGTAATGTCATTCGGCCAGGCAGAGCAATCATCCGCAGCGGTCTTAATGTTGTATTCGCATCTGAATCCACCAAAATAAGGACCTGAGACGAAAAGTCTTGGCCCTGTTGCTTTACCACTATCTATCAAGTCCCGCTGCCTAATAACTCGCTCAGGATAGTACTCACCAGCCGACCAAGTTGACGTCACTCCGTTTGCTAGAAATATAATGCCGTTGTTGACAACTTCTTCCACGCGACCTACGTCGACAAGATCAAAATTATAGTGTGCGTGCAGGTCGATCATGCCGGGTAAAATCGTTTCCGAGTCAATCAGATCCACTACGTTGGTAGATGTAAGAACTTTTCCTTGTAGATTTGAGTCGACTTCAACGATTTTCCCTTGTCGAATCACAATCCCCGTATTTTGCCGGCGTGTATTGCTGATGCCATCGAACAACCAGCCACCTCGAATGATGATTTCCTCTTGTGGTGGCTCCGACCACTGTGAATATGCGGTTGCAGATACTAACAGCAGAATAAGAGCTGTTGTATTGAAGAATCTGCTCATTGATAAGTTCACTATTTAATTCCAATTTGATGTGACCTCTTTATTTTCTAGATAATAAATAAATTGTCAAATAATCACTTATGTATTTAAAACTTATATAAAATAGGGTCTTGAGAGTCATAGTGAGCATCAATTTAAAGGTTCTAATGCCTCCCTTTTAGTCAATTAAAGACAATGAACTACGCAAATATTAAACATAAACTGGATATACCTAGAGGCCAAATGTCGTCATTGTTAAAGGCATTTTTCTTTTTTTTCAGTGTCTTGTGTTCATGGTACGTTATCAGACCCGTTAGAAACGAAATGGCAGTGCAAGCAGGGCTGGAAAATATTCCTTTTCTACTTTCCATTGTTCTATTGGTCATGTTATTTTCAAACCCTATTTATTCCTGGGTTATATCAAGGATAAAGAGGGACAGAATTGTTGTTTACATCTATTTATTTTTTATTCTGAATCTTTTGTGTTTTCTACTCGGTTGGAATTTTTTGGAAGAGTCCGGCAGAGCATGGATTGCCAAAATTTTTTACATCTGGTGTAACGTTTACTCATTTTTTGTTGTTTCAATTTTTTGGGTAGCGATGATTAATTTTTTCCAGAGCGATGAGGCTAAAAAATATTTTGGCTTTATTAGTGCAGGTGGATCATTGGGTGCGTTTACTGGTGCCTCAATAGCTCGTTATTACTCAACAGAGTTT
>CAZWGB010000020.1:2526-25557 GCA_964633465.1 uncultured Woeseiaceae bacterium
ATGACTGTTTGGGGTCCTTTTTGTTTAATAATTGTTTCAATTGTTGCTCTTAGCCTTGCAATTATTTTAAGTTTGGGATTTAAACCCACGACAACAAATCACCTCAATAATAAGGAGGAGCCAGAAGAAAAATTGGGCGGGACATGGATGGACCCTTTACGAAGTGTCTTTTCTGCTCCTTCGGTGAAAAACCTAACCTTGTATATGATTCTTTGGACTTTTGTGATGACAGTCAGTTGGATGGTTGCTCTGGACATTATTCAGAATTGGTCATCCGATCCATGTGAGAGGACTGCATTTTTTGCACGCATCGAACAAATCATTACTCCCCTAACCTTAATCTGCCAATTTTTTATCACTGCTTTCGTCTTAAGGAAAATTGGGGTGGCAGCGGTCTTAATAGCGTACGGTTTTATATTATTTGCCGGTTTGGTTGCCTATGCTACATTTCCTGTTTTCACAACAGTATTAGTAGTCGTTTGTATCTTGAGAGTCTTTGAGTATGGCTTCAATAAGCCAGCACGGGAGACTATATTTACAGTATTAAAAAAGCAAGAACGTTATAAATCAACGGTTTTTATGGATACCTTTTTTGCTAGATCTGGAGAAGCAATGGGTGCTTGGTTTGCAGTTAAGGGCATGCTGATCTTGGGTTTATCTTCTCTATCTGCAGCATGGGGTGCGCTTCCTCTTGCTGTCTTACTGTCCTGGGTTGGATACAAAACTACTAAATCCAAAAAAGTTTAAAATTACTTTTGTAGAGCAAAAAAAAACAGAGCCAGTGGCTCTGTTCTCTGTCGAGTCCTTTGGGTGTCTGAAGTGAGATTTTTTCTTCAGCTCCTCACTCGATTTCTCTTTTCGAGTTTGGTGGGAATCGGCTTTTGTTTTTTGCTAGCTTTCTCCAGCCGTTTTCGCTTTCACCCTTTAGGTCTCTTTCTCTTTTCGACTCTTCTTTTGGTTTCTGCACTCACCTTCTGATCGGTCTCTTGAGATGGTTTAAATATTACGACGAGGTGATTTTTTTTCAAGATTTTTAGAACAAAAAATATAAAAAAATTTGTGAAATCTTTTTATGTCCTGTTTCACAATTGTTTTTAGTTTAAGTGTTATTTCTAAGTAATTGAAATTTAGTTAAATAAAATATCATTAAATCCCATGATTTGTCCTATCACTGATTTTTGGTATTAATCCTGTGTTTGATTCTAATGCGTAAAATTGCGCAAAAAAAATTTAGATAAAAAATGATCTTTTATTTTCTTTAAGAAATTACATTGATGAGATTGTTACTAAAGGTAACTGAATTCTCCGATCTAAATTCGTTTACAATGGAGTTTTTTGTAATGCAAAAAAGTAGATTAGACATGAAATCTAAGCAAATAACAATTGATCTCAATGCTGATTTGGGCGAATACCAATCTGAAAATCAGTATTTTAATGAATGTGAAATTCTCAGTCATATTAGTTCTTGTAATATCGCCTGTGGAGGACATGCAGGCGATGAAAAAAGCATGCAAAAAATGATTTTAGCTTGTAAGCAAAAGGGTGTTGCAGTTGGAGCACATCCTTCCTATCCAGACCGCGAAGGTTTTGGAAGACGTAAGATAGATATTGATAACTCCACATTGAAAGAATCGGTAATTAATCAATTGCGCTCATTTTTATTCGTATCGGAAGCACTAAATGTTCCTATCTCTCACGTCAAAGCTCATGGACGTCTTTACAACGATGCAGCAAACAACAAAAATTTAGCTGATTTGCTGGTCAATGTGATCAATGGGGTTGATCCAAATCTAGCTATAGTTGGACCACCCAATTCAATCATGGCGGATGCAGTAAGAAGTTCTGGTTCAAATTTTGTTGCTGAGGCTTTTCTTGATCGACGATACAAGGATGACGGTTCTCTGTTGGATCGAAATTATGCAGGAGCAATTTTGGAGAGTATTTCAGAGCGTTGTGAACAAGCTAAAAATATTGTTTGCAAGCAGAGAGTTGAAACAGAAAGCAAGAACTTCATTGATATTGAGGCTAAGACTCTGTGCCTTCATGGCGATAGCCCTGATGCCTTAGAGACCGCTCAAATGGTTCGCTTACTCTTGGAAAGTGAGAATGTTTTGATTAAGAGTTTTGCTTCATGATAAAAAAATTTAAAGCCTCCATTACTCGATTTGGTGATGATGCTTTGTTGGTAAGAGTGCAATCAGAAGAATTAAAAATTAAATTGAATGAATATATTCTCTCGCTTTCGGAATTTCTAATGAGATCTGAAGAGTGTTGGATGGATGTTGTTTCTGCTGAAGAGTCTTTTGCAGTTAAGTACAACCCACTTGAAGTTTCTGCTACCAGTGCCCACAAAAAGCTTAAAGAAACAATCGATGCATTCAATTTTCAAGAATCTAATCAAAGTCATCCCCTAATCAATATCCCAGTTTGCTACTCCAAAGAATTTGCACCGGATTTGGAGATAATTGCTGAAGAAAAATCATTGAGTGTCGATGCTGTAATAGAGAAGCATACAAGTGTTACCTATGAGGTGATAATGATTGGCTTTACTCCTGGTTTTGCTTATTTGGGCGATTTACCTGAAGCCTTGTTTGTGCCCCGACGTTCCGTTCCAAGATTGTACCTCCCGCCAGGATCCATTGGCATTACAGGAAATCGCACTGGAGTCTACCCGCTTGGAGGACCTGGTGGTTGGCAGATTATCGGTTGCAGTCCGATGCTCTTGTTTAATTCAAGCGTAAAAAATCCATTTAAACTCTTGACAGGCATGCGAGTAAAATTCATGGCTATAACATCTAAACAATTTCAAGAATATCAAACCCCGAGTAAACAATGAGTATAGAAGTTGTTTTACCAGGTTTGCAGACAACCATTCAAGATCATGGACGATATGGTTGCCGACATATGGGGGTACCACAATCGGGAGCCGCAGATCTTTTTTCTTACAAACTAGCTAATTTTTTACTCGGTCAATTGCCCAATGCAACTGTTCTGGAATGTACCTTAACAGGACCTAGATTACGCTTTCTAAGTAATATGCAAATCATGATTACTGGTGCAGATATGCAACCGGAGGTCAATGGAAGTGCTATTGACATGTTTGCTCCTTTTAGGATTCAAGCTGGAGATGAGCTGATGATGCAGGCATGCCTTGTAGGTTGTAGGTCCTATATAGCATTCTCAAAAGATTTGGTCTGTGATTCTTTTATGGGAAGTAGATCAACCTATCTGCCTGCCAAGTTAGGTGGCCTGAATGGAAAACCTTTAGCATCAGGTGATGTTATCGCAACAACTGGGGATAAAGCACAACAGGGTGGACGTTTGGAGTCATTGGAAAATTTAGGGCAGAACTTATCAAATGATTGGATTTTAACAGCATTGCCTGGCCCTGAATTTGATGCAATGGATGAAGCTTCAAAAAAGCTTCTTTTTTCTGAAACCTATACGGTTACTAATGATTCAAATCGGATGGGAAATCGACTGATTGGCCCTGAATTGAAAATAGAAAAAGTTGATCACATGATCAGCGGGCCTCTTTTCCCGGGCACTCTCCAATGTCCTACAGACGGTTCCCCAATTCTGTTGGGGTCCGATGCACAAACTTTGGGTGGCTACCCAAGGTTGCTGCAAGTGTCTTCGATAGATTGTCATCTAGTTGGCCAATTAAGGCCCAGAGATAGAATTAAATTTCAAAAAATATCTGTTGATGAGGCACGCCAACGACTGCGGCAACAAGCATTATTATTTCCTTTCATTTCTAATATATAATGCAAAGAGTTTCAAAGTTGCGCCTGTAGCTCAGCTGGATAGAGTACCTGGCTTCGAACCAGGTGGTCGGGGGTTCGAATCCCTCCGGGCGCGCCAAACTACCAAGGCATTGGCGTGCCATCGCAATTCACAAATAACGGTTGGCTGTCTACAGTAAGGCGATCTATATAGTGAATCATTTTTGTAACTGATTCCAGAGTAGTAATCATTGGGATTTTACCTTCTTGAATCATTTTAATTAGCTCTATGGGTACAATTTTTCTTAAACGATCAGGAATTGGTTCACCTGGCTGTAGATCTAAAAAACCTCGAGTATCCACCAATCCTGGATTGATTAAAGATACCATTATTTTTTCGGGTTTTAGTTCATGGTAGAGATTGTTTACAGATAAATGTAGGGCAGCTTTGCTGGCTCTGTATGCATACAGTGTAATTGGTGGTGCAATTTGAGCAATGGATCCAGCGGCACTTCCTAGGAAGATAATTTTCTTCATATTTCCTAGTTGTATATTTTCAATCAGCTTCTCGGTCACTCGGATAGGACCAATTGCATTAACTTCAAGACTTTTGGTAAACATGTGGTAATCAATTTGACCAAATTTTTGTGGCTTTGGTGGTCCTAAATAAGCTGCATTGTTGATTAACATATCAATGGGGAGATTCCCAATTTCTCTTGAGAGAGCATTAACACTGGATTCTTTGGTAATGTCTAGTGGGTGCAGTAACAGATGAGGATAATCAATCGACAAATCTATTAAATCATTAGCTTGCTCTGGGTTTCTGCAAGTAGCTATTACTTTCCAATTAAGAAGAAGATACTGTTTTACGAATTCCAGGCCAATTCCACGATTACAACCCGTTATCAGGACTGTACTCGTTTTACTAGTCATTAGTGGACTTTAATCTCGGTATAGGAGAATATTCCCAGCCTTCTGGATTGTTTTTTCTGGCAATGGATGGAATAACACAATACTCACCATTAGCAATCAATTCTTGCCATTTTTTATGATCAATTTGCCAGCCTTTATCTTTCATTTCATGCATCAGCTCCCAATACACTTTAAGGATTGTATCTTCATGTTTCCCAACAATAGTTGGCATGCCATCTGGGCCGACCCTGGGGACTTGAGCTTCAGCAATTTCCTTGTCTTGAAAAATATTTTTCAGATTCCTCTCAAGAGCAACAGAATCCATGTCTTTCTGAGTCATAAAATTTCGGAAGAAATAATATCTCATCATGGTTGTGGTTTGATCGATGGGTGTAGAAAATTCATAAAAACAGTTGAATTTTCCAGAGCCAACCGCACCAATTTCAACTTCACCACGAAGTGTCTGACCTGCCAGAAAATATTTCAATACAGATTTAACCTGGGTTCCTTTTTCTCTCACATTTTCCCATTCTCCCTCGCTGTAGGTTGCTTCTGTTTGGATGAATGCAGTCAAGCCATAATCGGTTCTTTCAACTGTATGTGATGGAGGCTGAAAAGGATTTTCTTGGTCTTCAAATTTGATCCCGTGGACTACAGGTAAATGAACATAGTCTAGGTTGCTGAATTTTGCCAAATGGAAATTTGATTCAAAAATTACATCGTATTCAATGTAAGTAAAATTTGGATCTTCTAACTCAGGCAGCTCAAAAATTGGTTCCGCTGCTTCTGGTTCATCACCGAGAAACACCCAGATTAATCCGTGTTTCTCAACAGTTGGATAATAATCTGTTTTTACTCCAGGTGCTGCAGCTTGAGGATCGTCTACTCCTACAGATGGTATCACGGTGCAATTGCCTTCACGATCGAATTGCCAACCATGAAAAGGACAAACAACCATGCCTTGTTGATTGCAAGATCCATTGGACAGACTGGCACCACGGTGTGGACACGCATTGCTCAGACAAGCTGGCAACCCTTTTTTATCGCGAAATAACACGAAATTGGTTCCCAACATTTGTGTGTGCAAGGGTGTGTCTTCCAGTTCGCTGCTGCGAGCAGCCACATACCAAACATTTGTATACATTATTCGTAACCTTAAGAAGCCATATTATTAGTTAGCAAAAAAATCATGTATTAGCTGCAATACATTACTATCTTCAATCGTAGTATACTCATCTATGGATATTTTTAGGAGATTAAAATGAGTAACGCACACCCTTGGCTGGATCAAATTCCTTGGACAACCAAAGCGCTTCCAAGAGACATGTTGGAGCACAGAATTCAACGGGCTCTGACTTTAACTAATTTAGGCATGTTGGGAACATTGGGCCTCAAAGGACCCATTGTAAGCCCATTGGAATTCTATGCTGACAAATTTACGATTTACATTTTGCCACAACCAGGCAGTCCAAAATTGAAAGCAATGGAGCGTGATCCGAGAGTTTCTTTTGCGGTTGCAAATCCAATGGCAGGTTGGGTTGTTGCTCAAGGTGCACAGCTATTCGGTAGAGCAGAAATATTGGATCCAGGGACACCTGAGTGGGATTATGGCATGACTATTTTCAGGTGGCAGGGATCGGCTGCTGAGATTAATACCGGGTTTGACCAGCCTCCACAATTTCAACTGATGCGTTTGGATCCAGATCGGATTGTTTACACTGAACATTTTTTAAGAAAAGACGGTTACGGACCCAGGCAAATCTGGCGCAAGGATGAAAAAACTGAACAGGCCTCTGATGGGTTCACTGAAGCACAGCACACTTGATGTAAAAATGATTTCAGTGCTCAGTTTTTGGGATTTTTAAAAATTGGAAATAAATGCCTAGGGCAATAGCTATGAGGGAGCCAAACATGAACGGGTAACCAGGGTCTGCAGTGTAGAGCAGGGCACCGATAGTCGGTCCAAAAATCATACCCATCACTGGAGCTGCCGCCAACAAGCCAGCCACTTCACCTTGTTCATGTGTCTCAACACTCAAAGTCGCAGCTGAGTTCAGCCCTGGGGTGACCATACTAAATGCAATGCCGATGCCTGCGAATGATAAATAAAAGTAGCCTAAACTTTTTACCATAGGAATCACAAACAAAACTGCCCCAAATATAAAAAAACACAAACGCAATAAAGTTCTTGGTGAAACATTGATTATTTGCAAAACAACCGCTTGCATCAAAGTCGTGGTTAATGCCATGGACAACAACGAGATGCTGGTTGCTTTTATAATCTCGCTCTGCGTGCTAACTCCGAGTTGATCTTCGATAAAAAACGCAGCAATAACCTGTGTTGAAGTAAATACCAGAAATACCAGAGCCCAACCAATGAGGTAAGGCATTATACGTTTGTCGTAAAATTTTAAATTTACCGGTTCGGAGACAGGCGCCTGTTTTAGGGGTTCAATCAAGAATATCATTGCTAAGATTCCTCCCAGGACGGCAATACCTGCACCAAAGTACATCGGGAAAATTGGATGAATAAAAACAAGGGCACCACCAATAATAGGTCCAATCATGGTGCCAATTCCAGATGCCATGCCAATCAATGCCATGCCCTTGATTCTGGTGTTTGCATCAGTTGAGTCGGACATATATGCGGTTGCAGCAGGTTGGATGCCTCCTATTAAGCCTCCATATAGCAATCTGATTACAAACAACAGTGAAAACAGCTGCCAAGAGGCGAGTAAGCCCCACAGTCCGATCTGAATTCCAAATGCAAATAGTGCGTAGGCTATTGCATATGAGAATAAACCGATGACAAATACAGGCTTTCTTCCAATGGACTGACTTTTTTTCCCCCAAAAGTAGGATGAAAAAACCAGCACCACATTCGAGATTGCAATTAAAATGCCGAATTGATTGGTGCTAAGTCCGATGCTTCTCGATAGTGGTGCAAAAATAATGTACAGCAGTGAAAACCCAGTACCGTAGATTATCAAACCGATGATCAGGATGATCTTGTCCAGCCCAATCCAGGATTTTTTTTCCATCAGGAGCGTTTTTTCTGATTCATTTGTTCAAGTTGCTCAGCAGAGGCAGGCTTCTGATAGCGTTGCTTCCATTCTTCGTATTTCATCCCGTAGATTTTTTCTCGTGCGGTATCGTAATCAATGTCTAATCCACTTTCCTCTGCCGCCTCTAGGTACCATTTGCCGAGGCAGTTGCGACAAAAACCTGTCAGATTCATCAGATCAATGTTTTGCAGTTCGGTTTCTTTGCGAAGATGGTCAGCCAATCTTTGAAAAACCGCTGATTGCAGCTCTATTTCTTCATTCTTGTCCATATGATTTTGTTTTTTGAGGGCTATATATAAACATAATATCAAGTAGAATAGTAATTTAATCAACCTTCAATTGGCTAGGTAAAAGATGGAAAATTCACTAGGTCCTTTGGCAGGAATTAGGGCAGTAGAAATGACCCATATGGTAATGGGACCAGCTGTGGGTGCAATTCTTGGAGATCTTGGAGCAGATGTGATTAAGATCGAGCCCATTTCAGGCGATAAGACACGCAATCTAAAGGGTGCAGGATCGGGCTATTTCCTAACTTTTAATCGCAATAAACGGAGTATAGCCGCGGATGTTAAATCCAAAGAAGGCAAAGAAATTGTTCTCAAACTTCTAGCTGAAAGTGACGTCTTCATTGAAAATTTCAGATCCGGCGCCATGGAAAAACTTGGTTTGGGTTACAACGACCTAAAACCATTAAACCCAAAATTAGTCTATTGTTCTGCCAAGGGTTTTTTAGAAGGACCCTATCAAGACCGAACGGCACTGGATGAAGTTGCACAGATGATGGGCGGTCTTGCATACATGACCGGCCCACCAGGACAGCCTTTAAGGGCAGGATCATCGGTAATTGACATTATGGGGGGTATGTTTGGAGCCATTGCAATTTTAGCTGCGATACAAGAAAGACAGGTTTCTGGCAGAGGCCAGAAAGTAACCAGTGCCTTATTTGAAAATGTTGTGTATTTAATGGGCCAACACATGGCACAAACGGCAACAACAGGGATGCCTACACCACCGATGTCTGTCCGAGTTTCAGCTTGGGCTGTTTACGATATTTTTGAGACCAAGGACGACGAACAAGTGTTTGTCGGAGTAGTCAGCGACAGTCAATGGAAGAGCTTCTGTGAGGCATTTGACCTTATTGAATTTATTGAAGACAAGACAATGGATTTAAATGCCAATCGTGTTGCAAAAAGAGATTTGATCATTCCAAGGATCAAGCAGTTATTCAAGCAATACGACAAGCAAGATTTGATGGAAAAACTTGAACAAACAGGCCTGCCTTTTGCTCCGATATCAACACCCGAAGACTTATTTGAAGACCCACATTTAAATGATTCTGGAGGTTTGCTAGATATTGATTTACCTCAAGGAGGGCAGACAAAATTACCTGCTTTGCCCATTCAGATGCAGGGCAATCGATTTGGGGTCAAGCATCAAGTTCCTAAATTAGGCGAACACACCAGGGAAGTTTTACAAGAGCTTGGTTTTGATGATGTTTCAATTGATCAGATGATTGAAGCATCGCTTGTGACTTAAGGATCTAGGCTGACACAGAAAAGCTTCCCGTTTGCACCTTTGAAATATATTTACGGTAGTGAGGAATGCATTTGAAGCCTGCAAACACACCAATCGTACCTGCAACTAGAGCAACGATACTGATTGAGTATCGGATGAGACCTTCATCTTGGAACACATAGTCTGTAAGCAAAGCAACACTGGTTGGCCCAAGTGTATAGCCAGTCATACTGATGACAAAAAAATAAATAGCAATGACTTGTCCTCTGATTTGGTTGGGTGTGATATTAATTATTGCCACCGGCGCTAGGGCGGTTTGACCTGCAGCCATAATGATTTGAGGAACAAACATTAACGTTGCCAATTGGTAGCTTGGCATCAAAGGTACCAATGCTGCAGCCAGAGTCATCACGATCATACTGTATGCAAACAGTTTGACATGTGCAGTCTTGTCCCATTTTTTAAACAATACATCACCGAGCCAACCGCTCATCGTTGCACCAAAAGGGCCACCCACAAGGAAGGCCACACCTTGCCAGAGGGCTACCGTTCCTATGCCTATCTGATAGGTCCTGATATACATTGCGGGAAGCCATGAAAGGAAGGCATAGCCCATCAGTACCGAACATGCCATCGATAAAAATAACCATCCATATGCCTTATGTCTTTTCCAGAGAAATTTAATGGTTTGAGGAATAGATATTTCGTCAGTTGACTTACCATCTGCAGATGTAATTTCAATTTTGCCTTTTCTAGAAGGCTCCTTGACAGTTGTCATTAAAGCTGCAACCAATAAGCCTGGAAGCCCCACGTACAAGAAGAGTGCTTGCCAAGCAAATATTTCTCCAATAAAAGGCAGAACTATTTGTGGGGAACCTGCAACGTAAGCAACAATTTGACCACCAACTATCAAGGCAATACCTGAGCCCACAGAAACCCCCATATTAAAAAATCCCATGGCTCGGCCTCTTTTTTCCACAGGGAAATAGTCGCTGATCATGGATAGACTACTAGGACTCAAGGTCGCTTCTCCTACACCAACACCAACCCGAGCTAAAAATATTTGAGTGTAATTTTTAGCCAGTCCACAGGCCGCCGTCATTAGGCACCAACAAGTTATACCTATGCCGATGATTGTTTTTCTGCTTTTCTTATCTGCCAGTCTGCCTATGGGTATGCCCATTGTTGTATAGAACAAGGCAAAAGCAAATCCCAACAATAAACTGACTTGGGTATCCGTTAAGACTAGGTCAGCTTTCACATCCTCCACAACTAGAGCCAACAATTGTCGGTCTAGAAACGAAACAATATAGGCAATTGTTAATACCACCACTGCATACCACGCACGGCGATTGGATGGGTATTGTTCAAAATTTTTGTTCTCTTCCACTGTTAGCGATTTGATTTAACGGTTATTCACCCAGCTGAGATCAAGTTTTTTGTTGGTATCTAAAACAGAGTAAATTTTGCCAATCGTTTCTTCATTTTCAATGCATTTCAAGATCATTAGAGCTAGGTCTTCCCGTGACATAGTTCCCAAAATACATTCTTCGGTCAGGATACCATCTCCACTAGCTTGCTCATTGGTCAATTGACCGGGCCGTATGATGGTGTAGTCAAGTTTACTGGCCCTTAGTATGTTTTCCGCTTTTGTTTTTTCATCAGCTATCGAGCCAAGAATTGGTTTCAGCACTTTAGGGAGTTGAGGCTTGCTCTCTCCCGAACCTATGCTGGTGATAAAAATAAACCGAGAAAAACCCAGTTCAACAGAGGTTTCAATGATATTCTTATTTGCTGGGTGATCAATTCGCATGCCCGTTTCAGGATGTCGACCACCGACCAAACTAACAATGATACTGCCTTTATGAAGGTCTTTTAAAGCGCTATGAACTTGATCTTGGTCCAGGGCGTCTGCAATTAATATCTTTGCGCCAAACGATTCCAGTAAACTGGAATTTCTCCCCGGTCTTACAGCAGCAAACAGTTCTAAATTTTTGTCCGAAATAACTTTGGACAAGGCTAAACCGGTTTTGCCAGTTGCTCCAAATAAAACAATTGATGACAAAAGATTATTGCCTAAATCAGTCCTTCAGAGGCGGCGCAGGTGTTTGTTCTCTGGAATAATACTCCAGACTTGAAATACTTGGACCGTAATCTTCTTTAGGTGCAGACAACATTCCAGGATATCTTTCTTCAGAAAATTTCCTAACATGTTCAGGAATAATTTCAATATTGTCTGATTTTAGCATGGTGCTCATGTAGAGACAGTGACCAGGAGTTTGTCCCATCAGCATCCACGGTAGCCAAGGGGTTATTCTGTTCCAAGTGCCCCTATAGTTGACTGAGGTTAATTCTGGATTTTCCAAGTCTTTTGCAGAAACAAAATAACGCATCATTTCTGACACTTGAGCCATTTTTCCTGACGATTCTCTCACCCATTTTTCAGGTTGTAATGCATTTGGATAATGTAAGTGCATGTCAGTATTTAGAGTAATAACATCACCCGATCGTTGCCAAGGAAACAGTAGGGGAATCTTTCTTGGCTCTCCTTTTTCTCCTCCTCCAAAGTCTTCTGGAGCAAGTATGAGCCATTCTGAGATTGTATAGTTGAAAGGGTCATTCGCCACATGAACAACTTTTACTTTTTCCTCGGTCCATGGATTGGTCCACTCATCTATCATTTGTCCTGTTCTTGAATCGGTATAGAAGATAACCTCTTTGTTTAATCGTCTTATGCTACCGTCTTCTGCTGCCGGCATTAAACGAGTGCATAAAAAAGTCTCAAACCCACATAGTTGTTTAACAGCCTCACCTGGTCTAACCCCCAATATTTGTCCGTTGACGTAACAAATTGCCTCTTTCTCAGAATCCAGATCGCCCTGTATTCTAGCCCACGCATCTCTGTTCCAAGTATTGGATTGAAAATTGATTTCAGTTTCAAATTCAATAGCCATTTTTTTCTCCTTTCATTGTGATTCCCGCTCGATGTAATTGATAATTAACTCTCTGGTTTGAGGATCTTTGATACCCTCCATCCGCATCCTATTTCCTGAGATATAACTTTCAGGATTGGATATGAAAGCATTGATTGTCTCAGGTGTCCAGATTAACCCATTGTTTCTCATTTCAATCATTGCTGGAGAATAAGTAAAATTCTCAGAAACTGCTGCAGGTTTGCCTAAAATACGATGCAAACTTGGAGCCATTCGGTCTCGATCGTTCTTTTTGATTGAGTGGCAAAATCTGCATTTACCTCCATCCCAGTTTGCGAAAGCATTTTCTTCCAATTGACGTTGATCATTGGTGATTGCCTCTAGATTTTTTTGGTAATAGTCCGTTAAATCCATACTTTTCGTTAACAACTCAACTTCTTCTTGAGTGGCATTGGTTTTGTTGGCAAACGGATAAGCACCAAAAATCAAGTAGGGTAGATAGCATGAAAGTGTAAATAGAATCAAGATCAATAACCAGTGTCTTTTTTTTGCAGTTTTTAAATAAGATTTCATTTTGTTAAGCAAAGATGCTGAATCTCCAGATTCTGTAACAGAGCATGTGGTAAAAGCCAGTAAGAACTGTAAATAAAATGATTGCAATGTAGAAGAATCCAAACACACTGTGTAAATAGCCTGATAAAACCCAGAGAGCATGATTCACTGTTGCGGCTCCTGGTAAAAATTGAATTAATCCATCTGCCCAAGCGGTGACAATCCCTGTTAGTCCCTGACCAATAAAAGCACAATAGAGACTAAATTGAAGGACATGGAGTTGTGTGTATGCCTCGATTGGCAATTTATCTTGCTTCTTTTGAGGCGGGGATTGCAGCCAAAAATGAACCCGAAAACAACTGCATACAAACAATAAGGAACCGGTTGCAATATGAAAATTCCTCAATGCATCTTTATCGGGCGCTTCAATTGGAACCCTTGGCAACTCCATCATATTGACAAAAACCACAACAAACAAAATAAAGATAATCCAACTTAAAAACGATGCAATCCTTTGTGTTCTTATCTCATCCACTGCAGATCTCACAAATTCTCAATAAAAGATTTAAAATGCTCAGTAATGGCATCTGGATCAAGGTCAGGCTCAAGATTTTTACCTTTGATTTCAATGCTGACAGAATCGGGACGCAGTTCATTTGCCCGATGAAAAAAAGGATACAAGACATCGTCAGGGGCACACATAACCAGCATTGGGCATTCAACACTTTTAAAAAATTTTATAAAATCGTGATCCCAAACTGCTTCATGCGTTTGGTGAGCTGATTCGTGAGCTCTGAGTGCATCTATAACCTCTCTATGATGCAATTCAATATTTCCTTTTGCTCCTAAGCTGTTGCCGACCAAGTTCCATGCTTTCATCAAATGACTTCCATCTTCAACAGGACCCCAATCTGAACTAATTGTTTTTCGCATCTCTTCTTTCTCGTTGGCAGTAGCAATGAAAGGTCCAATCATGGTCAAGGATGCTATTAGATCCGGATGGTCTTGGGCGATCTGGATGGCCATGGAACTGCCAGTGTGATGCCCAAAAAGATGCACCCTATCTATTGCAATATTTTGAATCGCTTCCACCAGCCAAACAGAGTATTCTGCCATAGTTGGGACATGGTCTGGATGAAAGCTTTGTCCAAAACCAGGAGTATCAATGGCATAAGTCGAGTAGTCTTGGAGTCGCTGCATGATTGCTTCGAACATTTGGGAAGAACTGGGAGTTTGGTGCAGAAATACAATGGGATCACTCATCCCACTTTGATAACGATAGTGGCATTGCCCGCCGGAGGTATCGGTATATGCCTTTTTGATCATAAGGCGCGTTCTTCAGGCTCAGTTGGCTTTGTTGTAAAAAACTGACCCGGTGATTTTATACGAACAGTGATTGCGGCCAACAGCAGTGTGGCATGAGTTGCAGCGATCAATAAAAATGGGCCCCTTGGTCCCATTACATCGAACAATTGACCACCAAATTTTGTTGCAGTAAGAATTCCAACAGCGCCAAAAAATGCGCTGACTCCAATTACAGTGCCACGTTGTCTCATTGGAGCCTCTTGCCCAATCAGACTGGAAGTAGCAATAACGGTCCCTATGGCACTGGCAGAAATTAAGATGAAGAAAGGCAGGTTTGCATAATTGAGTGGAGAATCAACAAAATACATTGATCCGTATGCAACAGTTCCTAATGCCATGGCAATTACCATCGCGGTGACACGGTTTATTCGATCAATCATTGATCCGAAGATAAATGCCCAGACAATGCTGAGTAGATTGGTGATAACAATTACTAAAACAACTCTCTTAATTGCTTCACCGGCAGACAAGCCAAGCGCCGTGCCGCTGGTAACCGCCCACAGCGAAATAAATATCCCGTTCACTGAAACATCTGCTCTGGCCAGTAACGTTGCTCCAAATGCCAATGCAATTCTTGGATTTCTGGCTGATTCTAGCCCAACAGTTACCAGTTCACGCAGAGAGGGCTTGTTGTGATGTTTTGCCGGCGTACCTCCCTTGAGGCCCCTCAGAAATATCAAACCCGAGACAAAAGTCAGTGCTGCTACAAGCAGCATCGTATATTGACCGGATGTAATTGGATCATAACCACTGTTGGTAAATACAGTTGGCAGTCGACCGAGCAGAGTTGCAAATGCTGCTACCCCTAATGCATTCAATACTGAATGCACGCTGATCAATTTACCTCTGGATCGCTCCTGAGGATAATCGTTGACTATTATTGCTAGAACCGAAGAAAGTGCAGCCGCCCCTATGGCAAATATGGACCTGTATATGAACAATTCAGTGATTGAGGTGGCATAGGGGTAAAGTGCAAAGCCAAGAGATACAACCAATGTGCCAAAAACCATTACCGGTCGTCGTCCAATGCGATCTGAGAGCATGCCAAACAAAGCGACAAGTACGATTGCAATGATTTCTTGAGTAAAGGCTAGGTTTCCACTAACTGTTCCCTGACCTGATCTTGGTATGGACAGCATTTCAGTAAGAATGTATCCCTGGATGAAATTCATACCAGCGAGCACTCCAATGCAAATGAAACAGGCATAGAAATAAGTGACGGCATTAAATCGGCTGATGCCTGCTGCAAGCTCTATCGGACCCAATTTCTCGTTCAAATATATTCCCTCTTTAAATTAAGTGAAGAAATTACACTTGGCTTAGTTTGATGGAAAATTACTCCTTAGACAAGTAACTCGTTCTACCAATAGTGAACCCAACGAGCATTTTCCAAGAATTTTTTGTACGCCTCTTGTTTGCTTTGAGGTAGTTCGTCAAGATACATGCCAGGATCGTAACGTTCCTGATACTGATCGAAAACCGGCTGATAGAGTTTTAAATGTAAATCTGGAATACGGTGTTTATCTCTAAAGTCTTGAATGGGTATTGACGCAGAAATTTTAGTCTCAAAAGCTCCAGCGTTTGCAAGTTCCAATCCTCTGGGGCCAAATATCGCAGAACGTCCTGGACCGCCGTAGGCGGTGTCGTCGAAAAACCCAGGATTGCGCTTGCCAGTATTCACCGAGTTGTTGGCAATGAGTGTGTATAAGCTGTTGTGGTATGAGGTCAGTCTCATGTCTTCGTATTCAAAGCCACCAGTTGCCACTCTACAAATTATTTCTGCCCCCTTAAAGGCCATGCAACGAAATAACTCCGGTTCAAACTGAACTGCAGACATCGCAATATTGCCTATATCGGTTTTAGCTATAGGAATTACTGCATCCTCTCCATACATTTCAATGAAACGGTCGTAAACGTCGTATATTGCACTCGTATATTGTTCGGATCCTGGAAATAAGCCCCGCACATTTCTTTGTTTCCAATGTTTCGCGACAACATTGCCATCAGGACCCATTAGCACCATTAGGTGCAGAATGTGATCGGGCCAATCTGGATCCTTGGCATAGGTTCCAAATACGATGTAACAACCATAATCTTGGCACTTTTTGCCAATTTTTTCAGTTTCCGGTCCCGGTACGTCAATTGCAATATTATAATGCTCTTCCCTTGACCAATTGCTGAAGCCAACGATTGGAAATTCATGGAAACAAATAAGATCACTCTTGCCTCCATAGCCCTGAGCAATATCGATGCATTCAAGCATATAAGCTAAATTATGTTTAATATCCTTCACCGGATTTTTCCCATCCACTCCATGGACTCTTGTTTGTGCTATCGCAACACTAATGGCGTCTTTTTTTAATGGCAGTGATGGGTAGGTGCCGTCTTGGCGGACCATTGTCTTAGTCTCTTTGTCATTTGGAGGCATAGTTCACTCCTTGGATCTGTTGTTATTTCTCAGACTATAGTATATCTGCTTGTATTTGTTTTAACCCGACTGGTGTGTGTTTTTTGTAATTTTCTAAGCTAGGAAAAATCATTAATCATTGCGCCGACAATACTATCTTATTGTTATAATTAGGAGCATGACCAAGCCAATTGCAACCGGCAAAGAATACATAAATAGTCTCAGAAATCGAGATCTGAATGTTTATTTATTGGGTGAAAAAATCAGTGATCCTGTTGAGCATCCAATCATCAGGCCTTCCATCAATGCTGTTGCTGAGACCTATGATCTTGCACAAACTAACCCAGATTTGGCCAGTGCAATTTCTCCTTACACAAACGAGAGGATCAGTCGTTTTTTACACATCGCAGAAAATCCAAGCGATCTTATTTTGCAAAATAAAATGCAAAGGAAATTGGGGCAATTAACCGGCACTTGTTTCCAGAGGTGCGTTGGCATGGATGCTTTAAATACCCTGCATTCGGTCACTTACGATATTGATCAAGAAAATCAAACTTCATATCACGAAAGATTCTTGTCTTTCTTGTCTATGGTGCAAAAACATGGTTTTGTGATCGGTGGAGCAATGACAGATGTCAAAGGTGATCGGAGTCTGTTGCCGCATCAGCAAGATGATCCTGATCTCTACGTTCGAGTTGTCGATCGAAATAAAGAGGGAGTCTTTATACGTGGAGCCAAAGCACACCAGACAGGATGTATAAATTCCCATTGGATGGTGGTTATGCCTACCGTGAGACTGACGGAACAGGATCAGGATTATGCCATTGTCGGTGCAATGCCAGTTGATACCAAGGGGATAACTTATATTTACGGTAGACAGTCTAGTGATACCAGACATCTTGAAGAGGGAGGTTTGGATACTGGCAACCAGAAATTTTCTGGCCAAGAAGCTTTGGTCATTTTGAACGATGTATTTATTCCCAATGAGTATATTTTTATGGACGGCGAATATGATTTTGCCTCAACCTTGATTGAACGCTTTACCTGCTATCATCGAAGAAGTTATGTTTGTAAATCAGGAGTTGGGGATGTCTTAATTGGAGCTGCTGCTGCCATTGCTGAATACAATGGTGTTGATGGTGCATCCCATGTTAAAGACAAGCTTACAGAGATGACCCATTTGAATGAAACCATTTATGGAACTGGAATAGCGTCTAGTTACCAAGCAAAAGCAACGAATTCTGGTGTCTACATCAACGACGATATGTTATCCAATGTGTGCAAACATCATGTAACAAAATTTACCTATGAAATCGGCAGACTAGCCCAAGATCTAGCTGGGGCATTGGTTGTGACGATGCCCTCAGAGAAAGATCTCAAGCATCCTGAGTTGGGCTCAATCATCAAAAAATATCTGCGAACAAAAGCAGACTTGGATCCAGAAGACCGTATTCGTATTCTTCGGTTGATAGAAAATATGACATTGGGGAGAAATGCCGTAGGTTATTTAACCGAATCTCTTCACGGGGCAGGTTCTCCACAGGCACAAAGAATTCAAATCTCACGGCAAATGCAGTTGGAATTTAAAAAGCAATTGGCACGTGCACTAGCAGGTATTTTGCCTGATCCAGACGAGGCAACAGATCAAGATGGGGATACTTACATGAGCCGGGTATTTTCTTTGCCAGAAAGTTCTTCCAGAGATTAATTAATCTGATGTCAGTAAAGGCACGGGATCCAGAACCCAGTTTTTTTCTGTTCGCCTTGCAGGACAGGGAATTGAATAAGCTGTATTGTGTTCTTCATCCTTTAATTTCCTGAAATCGATGCGAAATCCCATCTTGTCAAATTCTTTCAGGGTACTTCGATATTTGCCAATAATGGCATCCGCAGGTACCAAGATTTCTTTAGTCATTGTATCGGGCGTCACGAAGGGTCGTAAATTTTCCATAACATCAATGTCTTGATGGGCAATTACGAGATTTCTTTCCATTATCATTGCGTCCATGGCTTCATCCATAAGCCAATTGCGCATGTTGACAAAATAAATTCGAGTTTGAAATTCATCAATTGGCTGCTCAAAGAAATACTGATGAAACCAACCCGTTTCCTCTTTAGTGTGAATCTGAGTTATCAGT
This sequence comes from uncultured Woeseiaceae bacterium, assembly GCA_964633465.1. Taxonomy (GTDB): domain Bacteria; phylum Pseudomonadota; class Gammaproteobacteria; order Steroidobacterales; family UBA11654; genus DTSX01. The sequence goes on from CAZWGB010000020.1 coordinate 21,139, forward strand.
GTATTGGGTCCGTGGTAACCCCCATAGACTGTGAGATTTCCTGATTCTTTTCTGGCACTTTCACCGTAAGTTTCAGCATCCAAGGGAGGTGCATCAAACACTTGAGCAAAATTAACCCCCCATGCTGTGTCAGTCATTTCTGTGGGATTTACCTTATAATCGTTTTTTGTACCTTCAAATCCATGGGTTGGATGCACAAATTCATTGTGTGCCGGATCCAAGCCATTCTCTATTGATCTTTCGTAGTTGTAATTAATATCAATGGTAATGGTCTCATTGGCTCGCCATCCATCAGCTTCAAATTCCTCAATTTCATAAACACCACATCTTTCATTCTCAGGCAGATCGCCCAGAAATGCGAAAACAATTCCATATTTCTCTGAAACAGGATAGCTATCAACTTTGGCTCTTGGTGGAACTTTGCTTCCTGGTCCAAGCGATGGAACTGTCAGACATTTGCCATCCCCACCATATTGCCAGCCATGATACGGACAAGCGATGGCGTTGTTTTCAGGAATACATTTACCATTGGCCAGTGAACCACCCCTATGAACACATACATTGCTCAAGCAATGTGCTTTGCGTTGCTGATCTCTAAAAGCAACGAAATCAAGTCCTAATATTTGTTGTTTAAGAGGTTTGTCCTCAAGTTCTTTGCTTAAACAAACCGGGTACCAAAAATTAATATACATCTCTAACTCTTAATTACTCAAACAGATTATATTCTCATGGGACAGAAAATTTAAACAAAAAATGGTAACTAAGTGTAACAGTCAGTCAATAGTGGTTTGTTAAAGCATCGGAATTGAATCAACAACCCAACCCTTGGTTTTTTTTCTCCCTGGGCTCGGGATTGCGTATGCATGGGAAAGTCTGTTTTTAGCGACGGTCTCGCTATCGATTCGCCACCCTTTTTGCTCCCATTTTTCCAGCAATTCACGATAGCGTTTAATGGGTCGATCCATGGGTACAAAAAATTCGTTGTTAATTTTATTGGGCGTCAAAACCGGGTTAATGTTGACTAGAACATCACGGTCTTGGAATGCAACCACCTGATTGCGTTCCATTACACGCTCATCGTCTTTTGAATCGGTAAGAAAATTTCTGGTATTAATCAAGTAAATACTAGTGGATGTTTCATCAATGGGAGTTTCAAAAACATACTGATGGATTAAGATTTCTGGTGTTGGGTGTATATAGGTCCATAGCATGGATATCCCATGGTGGCCTGTTCCCGCTTCGATTACTGCATTTACATCACGTCCAGAGGCTTTCCTCATTTTTTTCTCTTTCAAGGGTGGAGCGTATACTTTGTTGAAAAAACCAGTTCCCCATTCGGTTAATTTCATATCAATGGGAGGTGATTTGTAATCTTCATCTTCACCTGAAAAACCGTGAGTGGGATGAACAAACTCGTTGTGAGCTCCATCAATTCCATTTTCAATTGAACGTTTGTAATCAATATCAAATTGAAAATGCTGTGTTGTGGTTCTCCAATCTTTCCAATTGTATTCCTTGACTTCAAGTATCGGGCACCTTTGTTTATCAGGAATGTCGCCAAGGAAGCAGAAGATCAAACCATAAATTTCCTTTGTTGGGTAGGAGTCAATTTTGGCTCTTTTTGGTATTTTCGCCTCTTTTCCCAGTGACGGGATGCGATGGCATTTGCCGTCTCCATCAAACTGCCATCCGTGGTAGGGGCATTGAATGCAGCTCCCAACAATTTTACCACCTGACAAAGCACCACCACGGTGGATGCAAACATCACTTAAGCACTGTGCATTACCCGCCTCATCACGGAATAAAACAAAATATTGACCAAGCATTTTTTTTCGTATCGGCTGATCAGTAAGGTTTTCACTTTGTTCGGCGGCATACCAAAAATTAATAAACATTTTTATCAGTCCCTTGTTTTATTGCTTTCTATGTAGTCTTTCTTTTTCGCCTTTTGGAGTGAAAACCGCAATGAATATTCCTATCAAAATTGCTCCAAAGACCAGGACCAACTCGGTTAGATACTCTTTAGGATAGACCCAGAATTCTATCAGCAGTCCCCATCTCCCTATTATCTCGTAGGAGGTATAGGCAATGATTGCAGTAGGGATGGCATAACGAATGGCTCTGGTGACATTCCAAAATTTCATAAGCCTTATAACAAGAAATAATGCCCAAATGGTGTTGAGGAAGAAGAAAATGTAGGTCAAGGGATGCCGATCTCCAACAAAAGCATCTTCATAGAGAATCAGCAAAATGATATAGAAAAACCAAATTACATAGACTGTTTCCATAGCGGTAACCGCCGCGTAGTTCCTTTTATAACCAGGTGTTGGTTTGCCTGTTGAAAGTTTTAAATGCCTTTGAAACCAGCGAAAAAAATTGCATTTAGTTTCTCGGTTGAAAAAGAAATATAGCAAACTGGTCATCAAAACCCCGATTGAGGATTGCATAACCAAATACTCAGGATAGAGATTGAGCTTTCCGTTTGGCAGTATCTGCTCGATATTGAGATATTCGGCATAAAAAACGAAGGAAAATTCTACCCACCCAGTCCAGAGACAAAAGCCTGCAAAATAACCCAACCAAGTTGCTGGCACTTCATCATTTTTTTTCATGCCAATGAACAACAGCACGGTACCTAGCAGCCCTAAAAGGAAGGCTGCTGGGTATTGCAATCCCTCACCAAAAATTTTTTCAACGAGGACCATGAGGGTATGGCCTAAACCTTGAGTAATAAAAACAACCACAAATGCCAACAATCCCACAAATGGAGGCCTGTAGAAGATTCCTTTGACGTTGTCCATTTTTAAACTATAACATTCCCAGGATCATAGTAGAAAAGCCCAAGTTCCTCTTCATTCTTATGCTTTTCTTTGGTGTAAGAATCAGGATTGTTGCCAGTAAATCGTTGGCCTGCTTTTTTAGAATGTTCTGTAACAAAGTGGGTTCGTTCAATGCGTGCAGTTTCGTAACGTTTTATGACCTCAATGAAATCATTTGAATCTTCAATGATTCTGCCAAGAACCACTCCGTCTTCAATCGCCATACTTGCTCCTTGTCCCATAAACGGCTCCAATGGGTGAGCAGCATCTCCCAGCAGTGTAACTCTCTCGGAAGACCATTTATCAATTGGTTTCCTGGTGAAAATACCCCACTTGTAACACCCTTCAGGTGGGGTGGCTAATATTATATTTTTGACCTGTTGATTGTAATCAGAGAAAATTTCCAGAACAGTTTCTACTTTCGAAGGGATCGACCATCCTTCCTCTGCCCACTCGTCAGTTGCCAGAAAGGCAACATAATTGTATTCCTTTGCATCTCGGATTAAATACCTCGCAAAAACTCTTCCGGGTGAGATAAAGGCTGATGAGCCACATTCATCAAAGTCACTGGCATCCAGTCCGTCAGTAGGCACGATTCCTCTCCAGGCAACGTAGCCTGAAAATTCTGGCTCGTCAGTTTCCAAAATTGATTTGCGAACAGTTGACCGGGTTCCATCAGCCCCGATAACAAAATCGAATTCATACTCAGTTTGATTGTTAAAAATGAGTTTTACTTTATCCGATTTTTCATCAAGACTAACCAATTGATGGTCTACAAAAACACAACCCGGAGAGTGTTTCTCAAGACTCTCTATTAGAATGTCATGTATGTCGGCACGGTGAACTTGAAATTGATACGCTCCATATTTTTCCAGCATGTGTTTTCCCCGTTTTAATGGAACGATCATTTCTTTGGTTTGATAATGTCTTACGCCTTGGAGGTCGTGGGCCATGCCTATTTTTTCCATTGCTTGACCAAGACCAAGATAAATCAACCCTTTGGTTGCATTGGGGGTAACGGTTAATCCAGCGCCTACCTCACTGAGTTCAGGTGCCTGTTCAAACACATTAACTTTAAAACCTTTCTGGGCCAGTGTGACTGCAGCAGTCATCCCACCTATACCGGCGCCAATAATCGCTATGTGAATGTCTTTCATTCTTTATTATGCCTCCATTAGTCTTCGTTGATTGACACCAAACAGATGCTCAAGTTTATTATTTTTCCACAATGATATATTGATAGCGTTACAAAATGTTACATCCGAAATCAAATTTAACACGTATTGTGTGAATAATATTTCAAAAACCCTAGAAATTGGACTTAATGCGTTAAAAAAAATAAGCAATAATAGTTGATGCATGTCATAGATTGCTAATGCTTGCTCATTTTAAAATAGTGCTAGAGCTAGAATTTGCAACCTTTTTTAAAATCTGAATTTTATGTCTGAGATAGATAAAGTGATGTATGTTTTTCCTGGCCAAGGATCACAGTACCCAGGGATGGGTAAAGACTTATACCTTGGTTTTGCAACGGCAAAGGAAATTTTTGAACAGGCAAATGATATTTTAAACTATGATCTAGTTAAAATTGCATTTACAG
>CAZWGB010000021.1:0-24173 GCA_964633465.1 uncultured Woeseiaceae bacterium
GCTCCTAAAAAATTATATAGGTCAAAATCTATACCAGTATTCAAGATATTTTTTCCAATGAGTCCATTTTGATAGGTTTCATTTAATGCATTTTCAATCTTAGGGTAACACTCGGTCATAAATTCACCTCTGACATAGTTGTATCCGACAGTGGCGCCTATTGCGTAACCTGCAATTGCCATTCCTTCTATTAAGGCATGGGGATTATATTTTAAGATGTCTCGGTCATGACATGTGCCTGGTTCACTTTCATCCGAGTTGCAAACAATATATTTCTGTTCATCATTTTTCGGCATAAAGCTCCATTTTAAACCTGTAGGGAATCCAGCTCCTCCTCTTCCTCTTAAACCAGATTTTTTAATCATCTCGATGACTGTCTCAGCATCATATGGTTTGGTTTGATCGTTTAAGATATTTCTCCAAGCTTCGTAACCACCCGATGAAATGTAAGAATCAATCGACCAAGGATCTTTAGTGTCGATGTTTGCAAAAATTACTTGGTTTAGATCACTAATTGTTGTTCTCCAACTCATCAAGAATTTCATCAACTTTTTCTATATTCAGGTTTTCAATATATTGATGATCAAGCATTAGCATTGGAGCTCCAGTGCAAGCAGCCAAGCATTCTTCTTCTTTTTTCAGAAAAATTATACCGTCAGGAGTTGATTCTCCAGCATTTATATTTAAACGCTTTTGAATGTGATCTAATATTTCATCAGATCCTCTCAACATGCATGAAATATTGGTACAAATTGAAATTTCATGACGACCTACAGGTTGTGTATTAAACATTGAATAGAATGACGCAACTTCAAATACTTGAATTCTTGGGAGATCAAGATAATCAGCAACCTCATTCATTAATTCAGTGGTTAAAAATCCTTGATTAAAATGTTGAACCGAATGCAGTGAAGCAATAATTGCAGAACGCTGTTTTCCCTGAGGAAACTTTTGTACCCATTGATCTATTTCTTCTTTAATATGTTTATTAAGTAATGCCACAATTAACGATCAATTTCTCCAAATACAATATCCAATGTTCCAATAATAGATACGACATCAGCTAACATATGACCTTTAGACATTTCATCTATGGCAGCTAGATGTGCAAAACTTGGTGCTCTAACTTTCATTCGGTATGGTTTATTAGCTCCGTCAGACATCAGAAATACTCCAAACTCACCTTTTGGATGTTCAATAGCAGCATAAACTTCGCCTTTAGGGACTGAGTAACCTTCAGTAAATAATTTGAAATGATAAATTAACGACTCCATATCATGTTTCATTTGATCTCTTTTTGGAGAAGCATACTTATTATCATCGATCATTACGGGACCAGGATTATCTGTTAACCACTTAATGCATTGTTGAATGATCTTATTAGATTGTCTCATTTCTTCAATTCTGACGAGATATCGATCATAACAGTCTCCGTTAAGGCCAACTGGTATATGAAACTCAAGGTCGTTATAAACCTCATAGGGTTGATTTCTTCTGAGATCCCATTCTATTCCAGAACCTCTTAACATTGGACCAGAAAAGCCTAGATCTTTAGCTCTTTCTGGTGAGACTACGCCAATATCAACTGTTCTTTGTTTCCAGATTCGATTATCTGTAAGTAATGTTTCATACTCGTCAACGAGCGAAGGAAACCTATCGGTGAAGTCTTGAATGAAGTCTAGCAAGGAACCTTCTCGGTTATAATTGAGTTGTTTAACTTTTTTCTCAGAAATATATCGATTGGCTAAATATTTGGGCATTTCTCCAGGCAGATCCCGATAAACACCTCCTGGTCTATAATATGTAGCATGCATTCTGGCTCCAGAGACGGCTTCGTAACAATCAAGTAAATCTTCTCGTTCCCTGAAACAGTAGAGAAAGAGTGCCATTGCTCCTATATCAAGTCCATGAGCACCCAGCCACAATAGATGATTAAGAAGTCTTGTTATCTCATCAAACATTACTCTGATGTATTGAGCTCTTCTTGGTGGAGTCATATCAAGAAGTCGTTCAATAGCTAATACATAAGAGTGTTCACAGCACATCATGGAAACGTAATCCATCCTGTCCATGTAACCAATAGAATGATTAAAAGGTTTTATTTCAGCAAGTTTCTCAGTGCCTCTATGGAGTAGTCCAATATGAGGGTCTAAGTGTTTTACAACCTCGCCATCCATTTCCATAATGAGTCTTAGAACACCGTGTGCTGCTGGATGCTGTGGCCCAAAATTTAATGATAAGTTACTTTCAGTCATTATTTTCTCTGATGACTTTAGGCACACTAGGTCTAGTTGTAATACTCACAGGTTTGTAGACTACTTGTTCTTTGTCTTCATCGTATATAACCTCTAAATTTCCATTGGTAGGAAAATCTTTCCTAAAAGGATGTCCGATAAAACCATAATCGGTAAGAATTCGTCTTAAATCAGGGTGGTCTTTAAAATGTACCCCCATCAGATCAAAGGCCTCTCGTTCAAACCAATTTGCTGAGTTCCATATTTTATTAACTGATGGAACACTTGGAGGGTTAGCTTTTGTGGTGAATGTTTTTAGTGTTAGCCTAGTATTTTTTGAAATGGATAGAAGTTGATAAAAAATAGCGAAGCGGTCAGGAAATTCTTCATCAGCATCAGTAATAATTTTATGTTCAACCGCTCTTGAGTAACCTGTTTTTGTAGCATCATTAGTCTTCCAATCTGCGTGCCCATAGGTGAGATAGTCGACAGCACAAATATCAATCAGAATTGAATAATCTAGTTCTTGATCAGTCTTTAATATTTTACATATTTTGACCAAATTAGATTGTTCTATTTGATATAAAGGGTCATACCTTGATGATAATAGTGAAAGACTAAACTCAGAAAGCTTTTCATTAATTAGTGTAATGTTATTGTCTTTATCCATTGGCAATGGATTCATCAGATCTAATTTTCTTTTGCAATTCAATAATGCCATTTACTAAAGCTTCAGCAGTTGGCGGACAACCTGGGACGTATATATCAACTGGTATAATTCGATCGCAACCTCGAACGACTGAATACGAATGATGATAATAGCCACCTCCGTTTGCACAAGAACCCATTGAAATAACCCATCTAGGCTCTGGCATTTGATCATAAACTTTTCTTAAAGCTGGTGCCATTTTATTGCATAGTGTTCCTGCAACAATCATCACATCTGATTGTCTAGGGCTTGGACGATAAAAAACACCAAAACGATCAGTATCATATCTGGAAGCTGCAGAATGCATCATTTCGATACCGCAGCAGGCTAGTCCTAAAGTAACTGGCCACATAGATCCTGTTCTTGCCCAATTAACTAATTTATCGACAGATGTTGTGACAAAGCCATGGCCTTGTTGATTAATTAGATCATCATTACTATTATCTAATCCCATTCAAGCGCACCTTTATTCCATTCATAGATAAAGCCTATGACAAGGACTAATAAAAAAATAACCATAGCTATTAATCCTGTTGAGCCTATTTCTTTTAAAGCTATTGCCCATGGAAATAAAAAGGCAATTTCAAGATCAAAGATTATAAATAGTATTGCCACCAAGTAATATCTAACATCAAAAGGAATTCTTGCGTCTTCGAATTCTTCAAAACCACATTCATATGGAGATAATTTAGCCTTGGATTTTTGACCTCGGCCGAAAAGGAAGCCTAAGAGTAGCATTACAACGCCAAGTACAGCAGCGACTGAGATAAAGATTATAATTGGTAGATAATTCTCTAACATGAATAGTACCAAATTTATTTCTCATAAATCGGGTGTATTGTATCAGCTTTTTAAGAAAATAAAGCAGCTATCAATCAATTACTTAGGAATGAAAAATAATATTAGAATTTTAAATAAAAACTTCTGTATGTGGATAATATGTATATATCTAATATAGTCAAATAAACTATATATTATTCATGGATTTGTAACGGCTTATATATTAGATATGCCGATGGCCGGACTCGAACCGGCACAGCTTTCGCCACTGCCCCCTCAAGACAGCGTGTCTACCAATTCCACCACATCGGCTATTTAAAGTATCTTAAAATTCTATCTTTTATTTGGTGAATCTAAGGGTATCAATGGTAATGATTCTTGGTTCTCAGGTTCATCAATAATAATTGCTTCAGGTTGAATCTTATCAAGAACACTGCTCTCTAGTTTGATTGTTCCTTTGTTTAAATAAGCAAGTGCCAGGCTGGTAATAAAAAATATTGTTGCAAGTATTGCTGTTGTGCGTGATAAAAAATTAGCTGAACCTTTTGCGCCAAAAATAGTTCCTGATGCACCAGCACCAAAAGCAGAGCCCATATCGGCACCTTTTCCTTTTTGTACTAAAATTAAAGCAATGATTAAGACTGCAATAATGACGTGAAATGAAAGTAACAATGATAATATATCATTCATTTGTTAGTCTCTCAGCTGCTTGATAAATTTTAATAAATTCTTCTCCATTTAAAGATGCTCCTCCAATCAGACCACCGTTAATATTGACCATTGTAAACAAATCTTTGCTGTTTGCACCATTTACACTACCGCCATAAAGAATGGGGATTGAAGTAGCAATGTTTGAGTCATACTCTTCTATAATGCTTCTTATATTAGAATGAACTTCTTCAGCTTGCTCTGGGGATGCTGTTTCACCTGTTCCAATAGCCCAAACTGGCTCATAAGCTATGATTGACTTGCTAAATAATTTGATGCTGGTTGATTCTATGACTGATTTAATTTGTGACTCTACCACAGACAATGTCTTACCTGTTTTCCTTTCATTAAGTGATTCCCCGACACAGAGTATTGGAATTAAATTGTTTTGGTGTGCTAATTCAAATTTCTGGGCAATAATGTTATTGGTATCATTGAACATTTGCCTGCGTTCTGAGTGGCCTATGATTACATAATCTATATTCATGTCCTGTAACATAGAACCTGATATTTCACCTGTGTAGGCCCCATCTTGACTCTCTGATATATTTTGAGCACCTATCTTAATAATGGGTGTTTTAAGCTCTAATATTTGAGTTAAATACGTAAACGGAGGACAAATAATTACCTCTATATTTGGGTTTTCGTAAACCTTATGTTTAATATAATTGACTAATTGTTCGTTGGATTTTTTGCTGCCATTCATTTTCCAGTTGGCAACTATGAACAATTTTTTCATCTTGCTACGCCTGGTTAATTTGAGTCTTAATGGATTCAAAAATCTTTTGTGCTTCTAACTTGTCTTGAGATTCAACAGTAATCCTTAACATTGGCTCTGTACCTGATTTTCTAACTAATACCCTGCCATTTTTCAAATTTGTATTCGCATCATCAGAAATCTTGGCAATAAAGTCATTCGATATTTTTGTTACATCTGTTTCTATGTTGTGACTTAATTGCGGAATAAGATCTAGGCCATCAAGTAATTCATCAAGTGATTTTTCACTCTCAATCATCGTTTTCATAATCAGCAGTGATGTCATCAAGCCGTCACCTGAAGGTGAATATTCTAAATTGATAATATGTCCTGAATTCTCACCTCCTATGATTGAGCCAGTCTGTCTCATTAACTGCAATACATTCTTATCACCAACTTCTGATCTATATAACTTTATACCTTTGTTGTTTAGAGATATTTCAAGGCCTGAGTTAGTTAGAATTGTTCCAACAATCTTTGAGCTAAACTTGTTAACATTGATTGCGTTTTTTGCAAGTATGTACAGAATTTGGTCACCTTCAATAGTATTGCCATTAGGGTCAATGAGAATAACTCTGTCAGCATCACCATCAAGGGCTATCCCAAGATCGGCTGACAATGCCGGTACAGTTTTGGCAATGGTGTCAACATTAGTTGAGCCGCAATTTAAATTGATGTTATAGCCATTTGGTGAACACCCGATGGGGATAACATCTGCACCTAAAGACGATAAAACTATAGGAGCAACTTTGTATGCTGCTCCATGTGAACAGTCAACTACCACTTTCATATTTTTCAATGGTCTAGGTTGGTTGAATATTCCACTAACAAACTGTGTGTATTTGTCTCTAGCATTAGGATTACGAGTTGCTCTGCCGATTGTATCTGCAGTTTGAGTTATTGGATCTTTAGATAACTGGTTTTCAATATCAACTTCTAGACTCATATCAAGTTTTTCACCAAGATTGTTGAGTATTTTAATCCCATTATATTCATAGGAGTTATGTGAAGCGCTGATAACGATACCGAAATTAGCATTGCAATCTTTAATTGTAAATGAAATAGCCGGTGTAGGTAATGGACCGAGTAACATAACATCAAGACCGGAAGCAACAAAAGCTGCTTCTAATGCTGATTCAAACATATATCCTGAGATTCTTGTATCTTTACCAACAACTACTGTCCCGCCTTGTGGTGCCAAAACTGAAGCAGTCGCACCAGCAATTCTGCTTGTAAAATCTACTGTCATAGGGTGTTCGCCAACTTTGCCCCTTACCCCATCTGTGCCAAATAGTTTTAATTTGCTTGTCATACTGTTTTATCGTTTATTTATGATCCTTGCTTGATGAATATGTAACTCATTTTTGGAGGTCTGGAAAAAATCAAAATAAGAAAAATTAATGTTGAGTAGCGTGGTCACCTAATTTTGTATCTTTCTTATCGTCATCGTCTGACGAATCATCACTCTGATCCCAATCCTCAGGAGGCCTAGGCTCCTTGTCATTCATAACGTCATTAATCTGGTTTTCGTCCAAAGTTTCATACTTTATAAGAGCTTCAGCCATCTTGTGAAGCCTATTGATATTTGTTTTGATTATCTCACTAGCATCATTGTAGCTACAATCAATGATTTGTCTGACCTCGTCATCAATTGCTTTTACTGTTATATCTGAAACTTGTTTATGTTGTGTCACAGACCTTCCTAAAAAAACTTCCCCCTCATCTTCACTGTATGTCAGTGGACCAAGTTTCTCAGACAGACCCCACTTTGTAACCATATTCCTAGCAATTTCTGTGGCCCTTTCAATATCATTTGATGCACCAGTGGTTACTGAATCTTTACCAAAAATTAACTCTTCTGCAACACGGCCACCGAATAGACTTGTTATCTGACTAATTAATCTTTTTTTACTAAAACTGTATCTATCCTGCTCTGGAAGAAACATGGTAAGACCTAATGCTCTGCCCCTCGGGATAATTGTAACTTTATAGACAGGATCATGATCTGTAACACTTAGTCCTACAATTGCGTGGCCTGCTTCGTGATATGCCGTTAACTTTCTTTCATCCTCACTCATAACCATGGATTTTCTCTCTGTGCCCATCATGATCTTATCTTTAGCACGATCAAATTCATCCATACCCACGTATTTCTTGTTTGCTCTAGCAGCAATAAGTGCAGCTTCGTTAATTAGATTTGCAAGATCAGCGCCTGAAAATCCAGGCGTGCCTCTTGCAATAATTGAAGGTTTTACATCTTTATCAAGCGGCACTTTTCTCATGTGAACTTTTAATATTTGCTCTCTACCACGAACATCTGGAAGTGGCACGACAACTTGTCGATCAAATCTACCAGGCCTTAAAAGTGCTGAATCTAAAACATCTGGTCTGTTGGTTGCTGCTATAACGATTACACCGACATTGTCCTCAAATCCATCCATTTCAACTAAAAGTTGATTTAATGTTTGTTCACGTTCATCATGACCACCACCTAAGCCAGCCCCTCTTTTCCGCCCGACTGCATCAATTTCATCAATGAATACTATGCATGGAGAACGTGTTTTTGCTTGTTCAAACATATCTCTAACTCTCGATGCACCTACACCAACAAACATCTCTACAAAATCTGAGCCTGATATTGTAAAAAATGGAACCTGGGCTTCGCCAGCGATTGCCCTTGCTAACAATGTTTTTCCAGTTCCAGGAGAACCAACCATGAGAACACCTTTTGGAATTTTTCCTCCAAGTCTTTGGAATTTGTTTGGATCTTTGAGAAATTCTACAATCTCAAAAACTTCTTCTTTGGCTTCTTCAATTCCAGCAACATCAGCAAAAGTAACATCCACTTGGTTTTCACCCATTAACCTGGCGCGGCTTTTACCAAAAGTCATAGCACCACCTCCGCCACCAACTCCCCCTTGCATCTGTCTCATAAAATAAATCCAAACAGCTATAAGAAGTATTACAGGGAATGAATTAATCAAAAGACTTATAAATATGCCCTGCCCCTTTGGTGGAGTTGCACTGATCCTGACGCCACTTTTTGATAGTTCACCAATAAGTGCAGTATTGTCTGTTTCAGGGTTGTAAGTAATGAACCTGTCACCATTAAGTCTTTTAGCCTTTATCACATTATCTTCAAAAATTACCTCACTGACATTACCTGTTTTGACTAATTCTATAAATGTAGAATAGTCAAGTGTCTGTTGTCTTATTGAATTAGGCGTAAAAGATTGGAAAACGGTTAACATCACAACTGCGATGACAATCCAAACCATTGCATTTTTGAAGAATTTATTCATAAATATCCATACTTATTTTTGGCTATTATAACCTAATGGTTGAGGCAATTAGATAAGTTTCTACACTCTCAGATCTTGAAGATTTGGGTTTAAAAAATGTCGTTTTGATGAACATTTTTTTTAATTCCTTATTAAATTCCTCAAAACCTAATCCCATAAAGACTTTCATAACTAACGTCCCCTTAGATTTAAGTCCTTTTTCTGAAAATTCAAGTATTTCATTTGCAATATTGTAAAAATGATACTGGTCAGTAACATTATTTCCTGTTTTTGCAGGTGAAATATCTGAGATAATTAGGTCATATTTTTTCATTAAATTTGCTTTTAGAATCAATTTTTGTGTTTCATACTTACGAAAATCTCCAAGAATAAATTTAACATTATCAATTTTTTTCATTGGAACAATATCTGAAGCAATTACAGTCACTTTATCAGGTAATTTATTTACAGAATATTGTGACCAACCACCTGGTGATGCCCCTAAATCTAGAATTGAAATCGATGGGTGTAGTATTTTATATTTAGTATCTATCTCAATTAACTTAAATGTTGATCTAGAACGAAATCCGTGTTTTTTGGATTTCTTAAAATAAGACTCTTGATTTTGCTGAGATCTCCAATGGTTATTACTGTTTTTCTTAGTCAATGCAGAAGATAATCAAATGTATTCTATTTTATGAATTTTATAAACTTCTTGTCCCAGAGCAGACTCAAATTCAATAACATCATTGATGCTTTTGCCAATAATTGCCCTAGCAATGGGTGCTTTATAGGAAATCATCCCATTTTCTATATTAACTTCATCTTCACCTACAATTTGATATTTTACTAAGGTATTAGTTGTGATATTTTCCAATTGTACAGTTGAACCGAAGATTACTTTATCTTTGACATCAAAAGTTGTGATATCAATGATTTCGGCATTTGAGAGTCTTGACTCAATTTCATTGATACGCCCTTCAATAAAACTTTGTTTCTCTTTTGCTGAATGATATTCAGCATTTTCTTTAAGATCACCAAACTCCCTAGCTGTTGCAATTGCTTTAATGATCTTGCTTCTTTCTTCTGATTTAAGTAATTTTAGCTCTTCTCTTAAAGCATCATTACCTTTTTTAGTCATGATGAATCGTTCCATTAATCAATCCATTTGGTTTAATAAAAATCTTGCAGCTTATTTACACTTACCATATTAAAGTAGTCAAAAGCATCCATAGTTGCAATACTTGCCTCTAGGCTGGTGTAATAAGTTACGTTTCTGATAACTGCCTCTGCCCTAATTGAAAACGACTCTTCAATCGACTGTTTTCCTTCAGTTGTATTAATAATTAAATCTATTTCGCCCTTTCTAATCAAATCAACAATGTGAGGCTGACCTTGGTGAACTTTGTTGATATAGGAACTTTTTATATTATGTGAATTCAGAAATTCAGAAGTGCCTTCAGTTGAGACAATGGAAAATCCTTTTTTTATTAGAAGACGAGCAAGATTTAATAAAACTTTTGTTTTATCAGGCTCCCTAACAGAAATAAAAACGGTTCCAGTTTGTGGAATTTTTATACCCGCAGCATGTTGAGATTTAATATAGGCTTCGCCGAAAGAATTACCAGTTCCCATGACTTCTCCTGTGGACTTCATTTCTGGACCAAGAATTGGATCACTATCAGGAAATTTATTAAAAGGAAAGACAGGTCCTTTAACTGCAAAGAACTTAGTTGCTGGTTCTGCTTTAATTCTTTGTTCTTTTAATGTTATACCAATCATCGTTTTTGCCGCAATTTTTGCCAATTGTTTACCAGTAGCCTTTGAGACAAAGGGAACTGTCCTGGAAGCCCTTGGATTTACTTCAAGAATAAAAATCTTATTTTTTTGAATCGCAAATTGTGCATTAACTAGTCCAATTACATTCAAAGATTTTGCTAATACAACCATTTGTTTTTTTAATTCTTGTTGAATTGCATCTGATAGAGACACGGGGGGTATCGAACAAGAGGAATCACCTGAGTGAACTCCAGCTTGTTCTATATGCTCCATAATGGCACCTATAAAGACCTCTTTACCATCTGATACAGCATCAACATCGACCTCTATAGCCTTATCTAAAAAATGATCTAGAAGTACAGGCGACTTATTGGAAACTTTGACTGCTACATCCATATATCTTTTAAGTTCTTCATCGTTATAGACAATTTCCATTGCTCGACCACCTAAAACATATGAAGGTCTCACTACCAATGGGTATTGAACATTTTTTGCTTTATCTATTGCTTCAGCTGGGTTGTTTGCAACTTCATTGAAGGGCTGAAGATAATCCAACGACCCTACGAGATCTTTAAATCGTTCCCTATCTTCAGCAAGGTCAATTGAATCAGGTGATGTTCCTATAATTGGAGCGCCTGCTTCCAACAACTGACTTGCTAATTTTAATGGTGTTTGACCACCAAACTGAATAATAATGCCTTTCGGTTTTTCCTTATCAATGACTGCCATTACATCTTCAAAAGTTAGTGGCTCAAAATACAGCCTATCTGAGGTATCGTAATCAGTTGATACAGTTTCAGGATTGCAGTTGATCATGATGGATTCATATCCACATTCTGCTATTGCATAAGAAGCATGAACACAGCAGTAATCAAATTCTATGCCTTGACCAATTCTATTGGGACCACCGCCAAGAATTATGATTTTTTCTTTACCAGTAGGTAAAGATTCACATTCTTCCTCGTAGGTTGAATACAAATACGCTGTGGTTGTTTCAAACTCTGCAGCACATGTATCAACTCTTTTATAGACTGGTTTTATATTTAATTTCTTTCTTTTTTCCCTTATTGAAATTTCATCACTTGACATTAACTCTGCAATGCGTAGATCTGAAAAACCTTTCTTCTTTATATTGAATAAAAAATCTTTTTCAACAGTTTCTATGTTCTGATTTTGAATCAACTCTTCAGTTTTAATAATGTCTTCTATTTGATTTAAAAACCAATGGTCAATAGAAGTCAGTTGATTCACTTCATCAATAGTCATCCCAATTCGGAATGCATCTCCAATATAAAACAACTGATCTGCTGATGGTGTGGAAACTTTATTTTTAAATGTTCCATTTATCGAAGAATCAAAATACAGGCTAGTTAATCCATCATGGTTTGTCTCCAAGCCACGTATTGCTTTTTGTAATGATTCTTGAAATGTTCTTCCAATAGCCATCACTTCACCTACAGATTTCATTTGCGTAGTCAGACTGGAATCGACATTTGGAAACTTTTCAAATGTAAAACGTGGAATTTTAGTTACGACATAATCTATAGAAGGTTCAAACGATGCTGGTGTACGTCCACCAGTAATGTCGTTTTTAAGTTCATCAAGTGTGTATCCAATTGACAATTTTGCTGCTATTTTAGCTATAGGAAAACCTGTTGCTTTTGAGGCTAGGGCTGATGATCTAGATACTCTTGGATTCATTTCAATGACTATCATCTTTCCATTTTCAGGATTGACAGCAAACTGAACATTTGATCCACCTGTATCCACTCCGATTCGTCTTAGAATTGCAATTGAGCTATCTCGCATTTTTTGCAATTCCTTATCCGTGAGAGTTTGTGCTGGAGCAACAGTTATTGAATCACCTGTATGCACTCCCATTGGATCTAGATTTTCAATCGAGCAGACGATTATGGCGTTGTCATTTCTATCACGTACAACCTCCATCTCGAATTCTTTCCAGCCTATCAGAGATTCTTCTAATAAAACTTCCGTTGTTGGTGATAAATCTAACCCTCGATTTACGATTGTAAATAATTCTTGCTCATTATTTGCAATACCACCCCCGGAACCACCTAGAGTAAATGAAGGCCTTACTATCACTGGATAACCAAGTTCTTCAACAATATTTAATGCTTCCACCAAATTATGAGCCAATCCTGATTTTGCAACTTCAATTCCAATTTCCTGCATCGCAACTTTGAATAACTCCCGATCTTCAGCTGTATCAATGGACTCTTTTGTTGCTCCAATCATTTCAACGTTGTATTTATTTAAAATCCCCTTACTTGCCAAATCTAGAGCAGTATTTAACCCAGTTTGACCACCCATAGTAGGTAGAATTGCATCTGGCCTTTCTCTAGCAATCACTTTTTCAATGGCCTGCCATTGAACGGGTTCAATGTATATTGAGTCAGCAATATCGGGATCTGTCATAATAGTTGCTGGATTAGAGTTAACAAGAATCACTCTGTATCCTTCCTGCTCTAATGCTTTACACGCTTGAGTCCCTGAATAATCAAATTCACAAGCCTGACCTATAATAATAGGCCCTGCTCCCAGTACTAATATGCTTTCTATATCTTGTCGTTTTGGCATTTTTTCATTTGTACAGTAAATTGTTCAAATAAATTAGATAAATCATGAGGCCCAGGGCTTGCTTCAGGGTGGCCTTGAAAGCTAAAAGCAGGTAAATCTTTAAATTCTATGCCTTGTAAAGATTCATCAAAAAGTGATCTATGAGTAACATTTATGGAACTTGATAACGTACTCTCATCTACGGTAAAACTATGATTTTGACTTGTAATTAAAACTTGTCCTGTCTTTACATCTTGAACCGGGTGGTTGGCACCATGATGGCCAAATTTCATCTTAGTTGTTTTTGCACCACTAGCTAAAGCAAGCAATTGATGGCCAAGACAAATGCCAAAAATCGGAATTTTCTTTTCCAAAAGTTTTTGAATTGCCTTAATTGCATAAACACAAGGTTCTGGATCTCCCGGTCCATTTGATAAAAAAACACCATCAGGCTTCATCGACAGGACTTCTTCAGCTGTTGTCATAGCTGGTACTACTGTAACAGTAGAGCCTTGATCTACTAACAACCTTAAAATATTTTGTTTGATACCAAAATCATATGCCACCACATGGAAATGTTTTTTTAGAATTTCCTTTTTGTCTTTATAGATATTATGTTGCCCTTTTTTCCAATCGTATGGAGTATCTGTTGTTACCAATTTTGCCAAATCCATCCCTGACAATCCTGGAAACTCCAGTGCCTTTTTAACAGCAAATTGCTGATCAAGCTCATTGTTGATTATGCATCCTCTAAGAGAACCATTAGATCTGATGTGATTTGTTAGCTTACGAGTATCAATATCTGAAATAGCTACAATATTCTGTGCTTTCAAGAAAGACTCCAAATCATTTTCCTTTCTCCAACTGCTTGCAATTGGAGAAAGCTCTCTAATGATCAAACCCGACGCGAAAGCTCTGGAGCTTTCAAAATCAATATTATTGACACCTGTATTGCCGATATGAGGGTATGTTAGGGTGACCAGTTGTTTAAAATATGAAGGATCTGTGAGAATCTCTTGATACCCGGTCATGGCTGTATTAAAAACGACTTCACCGGTAGTATCTCCATCAACACCAATTGATTTACCTGAAAATATTGTTCCATCTTCAAGAGCCAACAGAGCTGATATCAATTTATATTCCTTTTACGTACGTACTCGTAAAAAGGGAAAGAGCCTAATTTAGGATCCTTCCCTTAAATTCCATCCGGAACCCGTAACATCTTATTGTCTAAAATAACTGATGTCACCTTTTAATTGAAATTATCTATAATTTTTTCCTAAATGGGATGTGTAATAAGTAAAAAACTGCAAAAGCAATACCCATTGCTATCGGTATATGAAATGGCGGAGGAGGCATAAAATTCATCAAAGAATCCCCTTCTGGCTTGGTGTTTAAATACCAATAGTTTGCAGGAGGTCCTGATAAAACATTAACAATATAAATCAGAGGCAGAGAACTCACTGTGATAAGAACCACCCTTCTAAAGGAGTGCTTTGAGGGATAAATATTGTGACAGAACATAGAAAAAAATATTGCCATGATCATGGCCACATGTCCCATAAAAAAAGGAAACCATTCAATATCGGGAAATGCACGGGTTATATCAGGAGTTAACAAAGCCATTGTTCCACCTCCCAGCCCCCAATAATAAGCTACTTCAAAAAAAACTTTTTTTCGTGTCAACAAATATACTGCAACTGAAAATGCAGATAAATGACAAGCATGCAATGGGAAAGATAATATTAATTCATCGCCAAAAAAATAGGGTCTATAAAAAGGTCTAGACAACTCATGAACAATTAAAAAAACAGCTAAAGTTTTCGCAATGACTTTTTGACTATCCTTGGATAGTTTCTTTTTAGCATAGAGCGGAAAATAAATGATGGTGAGAGCAGATAAAACTAGAGCAAAGAGGTGTTGTTGGCCGAAAAGTATAAACGGTAATTCTGACATTAATTAACTGTATGTTTAAATTCCCAGGCGGTCAAAAAATTCTTCTACACTTTTTCTCCAACTACTTTTATGAGGTCTGTGATTCTTGGAACTTGAATTGATTGACTCCTCAAATTGTTTCAGAAGACTTTTTTGCTTTGAGTTGAGATTAACAGGAGTTTCTATCTGAATTTTGCAATATAAATCACCATTTCTTGAATCACGGTATGAGGTAATACCCTTGCCCCTTAATCGAAAAACTTTTCCTGATTGAGTCTCTGAAGGGATTGTTAGATTCACAGCACCATCTATAGTGGGTACTTTAACCACACCTCCAAGTACAGCTGTTGAATAACCTGTGGGAACACTACAAAAAAGATTACTGCCCTCTCTAGTAAAAATACTGTGTTCTCTAACAGTTATATCAACATATAAATCACCTGATGGTCCGCCATTAATACCTGCTTCTCCTTCATTGGATAATCGAATTCGATCATCATTATCTACACCAGAGGGAATTTTTATTGATATAGTTCTGTTTTTTTGAACCCTCCCCGATCCATTACAATCAGCACAAGGATGAGGAATGCTTTGTCCAGTTCCCCTACAAACTGGGCAGGTTTGCTGCAGTGTGAAAAATCCTTGCTGAACTCTAACATTACCGCTGCCATCACATTTTTGACATGTTGCAATTGAGGTTCCTACTTTTGCGCCAGACCCTTTGCATGTTATACATGCCGTCAATGATGGGATTTTAATTTTTATAGTATCTCCAAAAACAGCTTGCTCTAAATCAAGTGTAAGATTGTAACGTAAGTCTGAGCCTCTTTGGCTGTTAGACCGTTGACCTCTTCTTGAACCAAAGATATCACCAAACATATCACCGAAAATATCATTGAACGAGTCACCTGGATTAAAACCACCGCCCATACCTGACTGAGCATTCATACCTGCATGGCCAAATTGATCATACGTTGACCTCTTTTGGGGGTCTGATAAAATTTCGTATGCTTCTTTTGCTTCCTTGAATTTTTCTTCGGAAGTTGCATTACCTGGATTACGGTCAGGATGGTGTTTCATTGCCAACCTGCGGTATGCTTTTTTTATCTCAGCATCAGTCGAATTCTTTGCTATTCCGAGAGTCTGATAAAAATCTTGTTTACTCATTTGAATGACCTAAATATTGAAGAGGATAGACCTAAAGATCTATCCCTTTAACATTTCTTTTAATTAATGAGAATACAACGACCGCTTAAGACTTTTTATCTTCGGCTTTATCTTCCTCATTAACTTCTTCATTAACTTCTTCATACTCAGCATCTACAACACTTTCTTTTTCAGAAGAGTTGTCATTTCCTTGTGATTCTTTAGCTTTATTTTGAGCTTCTTCAAAAGCCTTTTGTGCAATACCGACTGAAGCCTCGCCTAATGATTTTATTTTTGCTTCAATGACTCCTTTATCATCTCCCTTCAAGGCCTCTTTTAAATCACTGACAGCTGATTCAACTTTCGATCTTTCATCAGCTTCAACTTTTTCACCCAGTTCCTCCAGTGATTTTTCAGTGGCATGCACCAATTGATCTCCTTGATTTTTTATATCAACCAATTCTCTAAACATTTTATCTTCTTCAGCGTTTGCTTCTGCTTCAGAAATCATTTTTTCAATTTCTTCATCAGCTAAACCACTGGATGCCTGTATAACAATTTTTTGTTCTTTTCCAGTTTCTTTATCTTTTGCTGAAACATTAAGTATCCCGTTGGCATCAATATCAAATGCAACCTCAATTTGAGGCATGCCTCTAGGTTTTCCTGGTATATCTGTAAGATCAAATCTTCCTAAGGACTTATTGTCTTGAGCTCGTTCTCTTTCACCTTGTAAAACATGTATTGTAACTGCTGTTTGATTATCTTCTGCTGTTGAGAATATTTGTTCTGCTTTTGTAGGGATGGTCGTGTTCTTTTCAATGAGCCTTGTCATTACACTGCCTAAAGTTTCAATTCCCAAAGATAACGGTGTTACATCTAGAAGTAATACATCCTTAACATCACCAGATAAAACACCACCCTGAATAGCTGCTCCAATTGCAACTGCTTCATCAGGATTGACATCCTTCCTAGGCTCAACGGCAAAAAATGATTTCACTTCATCTTGTACTTTCGGCATTCTTGTCTGTCCACCAACTAGAATCACATCATTAATATCCCCAACACTAAGACCAGCATCTTTTAATGCTATTTTGCATGGCTCGATTGTTTGAACAATTAGATCTTCAACAAGAGATTCCAATCTCGCACGTGTAAGTGTGGTATTTAAGTGTTTAGGGCCAGATGAATCAGCTGTTAAATATGGAAGATTTACATCAGTTTGGGCTTGGTTCGACAATTCAATTTTAGCTTTTTCAGCTGCTTCTTTAAGGCGCTGGACCGCTTGTGGATCATTAGATACATCCATTCCAGTTTGTTTTTTAAACTCATCCATCAAGTGATCAATAATCCTGATATCAAAGTCTTCACCACCTAAGAAAGTATCACCATTGGTAGCTAAAACTTCAAATTGATTTTCTCCATCAACATCTGCAATTTCTATCAGAGATACGTCAAATGTTCCACCACCAAGGTCATAAACTGCAATTTTTCGATCTCCTCTTTTCTTATCTAAACCGTACGCTAAAGCTGCAGCGGTTGGCTCATTAATGATTCTTTTAACATCTAAACCAGCAATTTTCCCTGCATCTTTCGTGGCTTGTCGCTGTGAATCATTAAAGTATGCAGGCACAGTTATAACTGCTTCTTTGATTTTTTCGCCCAAATAAGATTCAGCTGTCTCTTTCATTTTTCTTAATATTTCAGCTGAAATTGCTGGCGGAGCTGTATCTTTTTCATTAGCTACAACCCAAGCATCACCATTTTTAGCTTCAACAATTTTAAAAGGAACTTTATCTGAGTCTTTTTTAACTACTGAATCATTGTACTTCCGACCGATCAATCGTTTGATTGCAAAAAGTGTATTTTCAGGATTACTAACCGCTTGTCTTTTTGCTGATTGGCCTACTAATGTTCTGTCTTCGTCTTTTGAATATGCAACAACAGAAGGCGTTGTTCGATCGCCCTCTGTATTTTCAATAACTTTTGCCTGATCACCATCCATAATGGCAACACAAGAATTTGTTGTCCCTAAATCTATTCCAATAACTCTAGACATTTTTTACTCCTAATAATTTATTTTAGTCTTTGTTTAGATGTATGAATGGTTTTATAGATTTCAAGTCGAGGGTTGATCTTTATTCTTTTCAGCACTAACAATTACCCTTGCTGGTCTCAGCAATCTTTCTTTGAGGCGATAACCTTTTTGAATGACCTGGATGACGTAACCTGGTTCAACTGAGTCATCATCTTGAGTACTTATTACTTCATGTAATTCAGGATCGTATCTCATTTCAGATGGATCAATGGTTTCGATAGATAATTTACTAAAAAGACTTTTCATCAACATCATGCTGGCTTCTTGGCCTTCTTTAAACGTTTTATATTCTTCAATTGTTTCAGTTTTCAAATTCAATCCCAGTTCAAAACTGTCTAAAATCGGAAGTATTTCCATAATGACTCTTTCTATAGAGCCCCTGCTTGCATTCTCAATATCCCTAAATGTTCTTTTTCTGAGATTCTCTATTTCAGCCTGAAGTCTTAGAGCCTTATCCCAATTTTTTGAAGCCTCCTCTTGTGATTTAAGTAACTGTTCGTCAAGACTCAGTTCTGTTTGGTCTTGAGAGGATTCTTGTTTACCTTCATCCAGCAAATCTACTGACTGATCTGCATCATCATTATTAGAGTTATTTTTCATTTTATCCTTATCCACTATCTTGAACACACAGAATGTATGTAGGGTCTATTTCTATTATTTCAATGATTGGCCAAGAAGTTTTGCAGTGATATCAACGATTGGTATAACTTTTTGATAGGCAATTCGGGTTGGTCCTATAACACCTAAAACTCCAATTGCACCTTCTTCAGTAGTATATGGGGAGATGATTAAAGTGCAATTATCAAACATTTGATATCCGGATTCTTCGCCTATGAATATCTGGATTCCATCGGTTGACATACTTTTGTCCAATAACTCAAGTAACTGTTGTTTTTCTCTAAATGCATCAAAAAGCTGTCTTAATTTCTTTATGTCAGAGAGTTCATGAAAATCCATCAAACGTCTTTGACCAGCAACTATATATTCTTCTGATTCGTCAAAATCTAAAACCTTGTCAGCTATATCAATGAGATCTGAGATTAAAGAATTTACTGATTCTTTAGTTTGTATCATTTCATTGATTAAATGTTTTTTAATGTAACTTAAGCTCCTGCCTTTATAATGCGTATTTAGATAATTGGATGCCTGCTTTAACTCATCCTTTGAGTAGTCCCTCTTCATCTGTAAAATACGGTTCTCTACTTCTGTTTCATTCATAATAATGATTGCCAAGATTCTTTTCTCAGATAATTGAATAAAATCTATTTCTTTTAATCGTGTAACTTGTTGTTTAGGAATTGTGACAATGCCAGCAAGTTTTGTTATAGCTGATAGAGTATTAGAGACACTTATAGCTAATTCCCTACTGTTGCTTTCATGGGTATTCACTCTTTTTTTGATCCTTTCAAGTTCATTCGCTTCAACAGGTTGAAGTTTTAAGAGGCTGTCTATGAAAAAACGATACCCTTTAGATGTTGGTACTCTTCCTGATGAAGTATAAGGTGAGGCAATAAACCCTAGTTCTTCAAGATCTGACATCACATTTCTTATTGATGCCGGGCTTAAGCCAATTTCATCTGCCAAAGACAGACTTTTCGACCCAATAGGAATGCCTTCTTGGATGTATTTATCAACTATTGCTGATAAAATCCGCCTTGCTCTATGTGATGGCATGTTAAGATCATTTTTATCAATTGTATTCACAGATCTGTTATTCAATAAAATTCTAAAAAAATATTAATGTTGATTTGAATGCATAGAATTATAATTTGATATCATTTCCAATTAACAATAACTAGTCAAGACTTAAATATTGAAGACGAAATTTAAAAAAATTCTATTTACTGTGAATACCATGGACGAAAATTCCATGGATAGTTTGAATATTATTCTTGATGACTTACAAGATATGCAGTTAAGTATTGGTCTATTTGAAATTAATTCTAATGTGAAAACTCCTAATTTAACGTTATCACATAAAATCAATCGCTTAAAAGATGATGAAATTTTAAATAACGATCTTATTATTTCAATAGGTGGTGACGGAACAATGCTTCAGTCTGCAAAATTAGCACATAAATTCAATATTCCAATTACAGGGATTAATAAAGGACGACTGGGATTTTTAACAGATATAAATCCTGATCATGCTGGAGAGGTAATTAAACATATCATCAATGGCCAATATGCTGAAGAAAATAGACTATTGATTAAAGCCACAGTAAATAAAGATCGACAGAACCAGATTATCGGTTATGGACTAAATGATGTGGCTATTAAAAGAAAAGAAACTGGAAGAATGATACGTATTAAAGTATCAATTGATCAAAAATATATTAATACACATGAGGGTGATGGATTTATTGTAGCCTCTCCCACAGGCTCCACAGCATATGCACTAAGTTGTGGTGGTCCAATTCTAAAACCAGATATCGAAGCACTAATTCTAGTGCCCATTTGTCCTCACTCATTAAATGACAGACCATTGGTAATTCCCGGCCATTCAGAAGTTGATGTTTCTGCTGAGCTCGGAGAAGGTGAAACGGCAGAAATCGATTTGGATGGGGATACTTTCTCTGAATTAAATTCAGAAGATACCTTAACGATTAAGGTTTCCTCACAATTTATAAAACTGATACACCCAGAAGATTATGATTATTTTAATACTTTAAGAACCAAGCTCTACTGGGGCCAGGATAAAAGAACCTCTACACAATAATTTTAATTAAACACTAAACTATGAAGATAAAAATTACTCTAGTTATTCTTCTTTATTTTCTCACCTCTGCTTGTGTATACAGAATGGATATTCAACAAGGCAATCTATTAAAATTAGAAACTCTTGACCGAGTTGAAGTTGGAATGACCAAGAGCCAAATCAAATACCTCCTGGGTGGGCCACTAGTAGGCACGCCATTTGAAGAAAACCGCTGGGACTATATTTATTACTACCAACCTGGAAATGAAGGTGAAACCCAAAGATATTGGCTGATTGTTTACTTTGAGGAAAATAGAGTATCTAAAATAGAAAAGGATGTACTAACCAATCCTAATTAATCATTTCTCCCTTAAATTTTTTAACAAACTCCCCAACAAATTGATTAATAAGAGAAACGAGCTTTTGTTTTACCATGAGGTCAGTTATAGGATTAGCAATCTGGTATTCCATAGTGTAACTGACCCTCGTTTTTTCTAATGCAATCTCTTCAAACAACCAAGTACCTTTAAAACTCTTAAATGGACCCTTTTGTAGACTCATTGTAATTTTTGTCGGTCTATATAATTTATTATGAGTGATAATTGTGGATTCGAAGCCCAAGATATTTATAGTCAGAGATGCAGTAACTATATGGTCTTCTATTGAGAGAATTTCTGAAGAATCACACCAGGTTAAAAAAGAAGGATATTGCTCAATATCGAAAACAACTTCATATAATTTTTCTGCAGATGCTTCTACTTCAATTGTTCGTTGAATGATAGCCAAGTGTCTAATAGATACCTATGACATTTAAGAAAATTATAAGTACTGCAATTGGAGCGACATACCTTGCCAAAAATCTCCAAAATTTATACTGAAATTTACGGTTAACATCAAGCTCATCAGAAGAAGATTTTTTTGACATAAACCAACCTGCAAAAACCGTGAACAAAAATCCACTTGTAGGCAACAGTATATTGGAAGCAAGATGATCAAAATTATCGAATAGTGTGCCTTTCCAAAAGATAAAATCTGATAACGCATTACCTGACAGTACAGTAAATAAACCAAGGGCCCATATGATTGTGCCCATAATGATTGCCGCCAATCCTCTACTCAGATTTTTACGTTCAATCATCCATGCAACAGAAGGTTCAAGTAAGCTAATAGCAGATGTTAATGCTGCAAAACCAAGTAATACAAAAAATATTGAGCCAAAGAAAACGCCACTAGGCATTTGACCAAATGCAAGTGGGAGTGTTTTGAAAATCAATCCCGCACCTGCAATTTGAGATGGGTCAAGGTTATTATCAAAAACTATGGAAAAAACAACCAAACCAGCCACTAGGGCAATTAAAGTGTCACAAAAAATGATTGCAAACGTGGTTTTAAATATTGATTCCTGTTTTGGTAAATATGCCCCATAGGCAACAACACAGCCCATACCAAGGCTCAATGTGAAAAAAGCATGCCCCATGGCTGCTAACACACTATTGCCATCAATTTTTGTAAAATCAGGTTTAAACATAAAAGTAAACCCTTCAGAAATATTGCCCTGGCTTATGACGTAAAATAACAGCATGACCAAAATAAAAAAAAGAGCAGGCATCAAGATTGTTACTACTCGTTCCAGTCCTTGTTGAATTCCTTTTGCAATTATTAGAATTGTCACAGCCATGAAAATTGTATGAAAAATCAACTGTGTTGAAAAAGATTGGTTTAAGTTATCAAAAACTTGGTTTACATCTTGGACCAACAAACCAGTAAACGTTCCTTTTAACGATAAAATAATATAATTAATAGTCCAGCCAGCAATGACGCTGTAAAAGGATAAAATAAGAAATCCTGCTACAAGACCGATGACGCCAACAAATTTCCATACCCCACTGCCAGTTTCTTCACGACCAAGAAGTTCCATTGAGGTAATTGGGTTCCGCCTTCCTCTTCTTCCAATCATGATTTCAGAAATCATGATTGGAAAACCAATCACCAATATACATAGTAAATAAACCAGTACAAAGGCCCCGCCTCCATTAACGCCAGTTATGTAAGGAAATTTCCAAATATTACCCAATCCAACGGCAGAGCCAGAAACTGCTAAAATAAATGTTAACCGAGATGACCATTGGCCATGAATAGATTGACGCTCAGATGGAGAGATTTTTTCACTCATAACTAGATAGAGCTATACTTGTTGATTAATTTAACTTGAAACCAAGCTTAATGGAATTTCCATACTAATGACAACAACAATTATTGAGAATAAAAAAGCAAAGTTTGATTATTTCATTGAAGAAAAGATTGAAGCTGGAATCTCACTCAAAGGCTGGGAAGTAAAAAGCTTAAGATCCAACAGAGGAAATATCAAAGAAAGTTATGCTCTAGTTAAAAACAATGAAATATTCATAATTGGATCACATATTTCTCCTATGCCCAATGTATGTGCAAATGAAAACACCGATCCAACAAGGACTAGAAAATTACTATTTAAAGCTAAAGAAATTTCAAAAATTTCTGGGCTTGTCACACAGAAAGGCTACACCTTAATTCCCTTATCGTTTTATTGGAAAAAAGGAAAAGTCAAAGTTATGATTGGACTAGCTAAAGGTAGGAAAAAACATGACAAACGAGCCCTGTTAAAAGAAAGAGATTGGAAAATGACTCAAAAAAGACTAATTAAAAAGCATTACAATAAGTAACGTGCGAACAAAAAAAATAAATATAATTCTATGGAGTTTGGCTATCTTAATGCTTAATACCAAGATAGTTTTCTCCGATCACAGCCATGATAGTTACGATCATTCAATGGCTACTCCGTTTAATTGTCCCAATGAATCAGACGCAGAAGGCAGAAAATACCTTTCTGAGGATATGCTACATTCTGAAATGATGTTCAGTGAACTTAGAAAAAATATTCCAGGATTAAAAAATCTTAACAACAAACAAATTATGGAAATGATGAAGCTAATGGGACCCAATTATTACTGGACTTTTGACAAGAAAGACCCTAGTCAAGAAACAGGAGCTCTCCTACTAGCTCATGGCTATGGTGAGGAAGGTGATTTAGCATTCCACAATAGCATGACTGATATTTCCTCACAGCATATAACCACACTCTCTTTAGGGATGAGCATGATGACATCGAAGCACATTGAATGTGCGCTGTCTGAGATTAGGCAAAACGGTGCTAAAAAAATTTATATCGTCCCTATTAGCAGTACACCTCACAATACCTTGATACAACAATGGGAATATATTTTTGGATTAAGAAATGACTATGCCTATACCAAAGTCAAGTCTGTAATAACCGAAAATGTTGTTTTTTTAGACCCTATCAGTGATCATCGAATTGCAAAGAAAATTGTCCTGGACTATGCACAAGAGATCAGTATTGATCCCAAGAATGAAATTGTAGTCATTATAGCTCATGGTCCAGTTGGGGAAACTGACAATGAGCTTCAATTAAAACTTATG
>CAZWGB010000022.1:0-22898 GCA_964633465.1 uncultured Woeseiaceae bacterium
AGTAGCCATTGATAATATGAAAAAACTTATCTTCTAGTTGACGACCAAACTGGATCGAAATGTACGAGTGTTAGATATATATCCCTCCTATCCCATATGGTCACCTGCCTGGCCTCTGGCAGGGAAGAAAATACACTATCATAGGTTCACCATAGGTTCACCAAAGCATATTTAAATTTAACAGAACCCAATGAATATAGGGTATTCAGGTAGTATTACTATAGGATTATGAGTCCACTGCTCTAACCAACTGAGCTACAGGCCCATTATTGAAATTCTAGCAATTAAAATACCCGAGGCATATGTTTTAGGAAGACAGTGAATTTGATCAAGTCACGCCTCTTCAACTTTCATTCATAAAGCTCTTTAGTTTTTCACTTCTGGATGGATGCCTGAGTTTTCGTAATGCTTTTGCTTCAATTTGACGTATTCTTTCTCTGGTGACATCAAATTGTTTACCAACTTCTTCAAGGGTATGATCCGTATTCATATGAATACCAAAACGCATTCTTAAAACTTTTGCTTCTCTTGGCGTCAAGCTTTCTAGTATATTGACTGTGCTTTCTCTTAAGCCTGATTTGGTTGCGGCACCATCTGGCTGATCAATTTTACTGTCTTCAATAAAATCACCCAAGTATGAATCATCGTCATCACCAATTGGAGTTTCCATAGAAATCGGTTCGCGGGATATTTTTAAAACTTTTCTAATTCGTGTTTCTGGCATTTCCATAGCAATAGAAAGTTCTTCAACCGTTGGTTCTCTGCCTTTTTCTTGAATCATCTGCCTTGAAACACGATTTAATTTATTTATGGTTTCTATCATATGCACTGGTATTCTAATTGTTCTCGCTTGGTCAGCAATAGATCGCGTAATTGCCTGTCGTATCCACCATGTTGCATAAGTTGAGAATTTGTATCCACGTCGATATTCAAACTTATCCACTGCTTTCATCAAGCCTATATTTCCTTCCTGAATTAAATCAAGGAATTGAAGCCCTCTATTGGTATATTTTTTGGCAATAGAAATGACAAGTCTAAGATTAGCTTCAACCATTTCTTTTTTAGCTCGATCCGCTTGTATTTTGCCCATGTTTAGTTGTCGGTTAAGATTTTTTATTTCTTGAATTGTCATATAGGAAGATTTTTCAAGTTTCCCAAGTCGTTTTTGGGAAGAAAGAATTTTTTGCTTATTTTTGTTCAGAGTAGATGAATATTTTCTTTTTGCACGTATATATTTTTCAATCCATGCAATGTTAGATTCATTGTTTACAAAAGACTTAAGAAATTCTTCCTTTGTTATTCCTGCTTCGTCAATAACAATCGTTCTAATTTCTTTTTCATGTCGTTTAATTTCGTCCATATAGCTAGTTGTTATTTTTTGTAAAATCTCAAATATTTTGGGGGCTATCCTGACCCCAATAAAAGTTTGTTGAATTCTATCTTTTGCTTTGATTGTTTTTTTATCTTTATGACCAGCATCTTCAAACAATTTAATGTATCTTTTTGTTTGTTGATTTAATCTTCGGATGTGTTTAAGTATTGCCTTGCTATCAACTACTTTAGGTTCAGTTTGGTCGTCTCTATTGATTTGAACAATATCATCATTTTTATGAGCAAAATCTGAAAATAATTCTAGGTATTTGGATTCATCTTTGTCGGGTTCTCGATGTATCTCTTCTGTGATTGTTTTGTAACGTTCTTCTATAAAGATAAGTGCTGGAATAAATAAAGCTAATGTTTCTTGGATTCTCTTGTTGCCTTGTTCAATTCTTTTGGCTATGACAATCTCACCTTGTCGATCCAAAAGTTCGATGCTGCCCATTTCTCTCATATACATTCTTACTGGGTCGGTTGTTTTTCCTATCTCAGATTCAACTGGATTTATAGTGTCCGGGTCAGTATTATTGGCGGCCTTTGCAATTTGTTCTGGATTGGGAGCATATTCCTCCACTGAAATACCTAAGTCATTGATCATTTCAACGATTTCTTCAAGACGATCAGCCTCTACAATGCCTTTGGGCAACTGTTCATTCAGCTCCGCGTAGGTAATGAATCCCTCTTTCTTTCCTTTTGCAAGCAGCAGGTGAAGAGGTCCTTGTGCTTCTTTACTTGAGGATCCAATTTCTTCTTCTTCGTTTTGTGTTAGAACAGACTGAAGATCTTCAACATCTACCAATTCTTCTTCATCGTTAGAAGGGCCATTTGCCAATTCGCTTGCTTTAATTTTAGTCCTGTCTTGCATCGTTTATTAATTTTTCCTATTCCTTAATTAAACGCGGGTGTCATTATATATCTATTTGTTTCTTATGACTTATTTAATTTCTATACTTTTTGATAATGCTAAGAATCGTTTTCTTTCACTTTCAGTCAGCGTGTTATTTTTTGCCTTACTAACTAGTTTTTTAAGTTCTGATCTTGTATTTCTCTCATTCAATTTCACAATGATTTCATGCAACTCATTTTTTGCCTCAATTTTAGAAATCATCAATGGTTCAAGTGTCATGGCTTTTAAGTGTTCTTTTATTTTTTGATCATTAAAATGCTCAATGATTGTGGCTAATTTTATAGATTCATTTGACTGGATCAGAGTAATTATTTCTTTCAATATATTGATCCCTTTTTCATTGATGTGTTTGAATTCTATCTTTTCATTAATCTCTTTCATCAATTCTGGGTAGTGCATAAGTATATTAATTGCTTGTCGAATGAGGCTTGGTCTATTTTTGCTTGAAGTTTTTCGGCTTTGAAAAGATTTTGTTTGTATTTTACTTGTTGGATCTTGATGTTGAAAATGCTTCAGCTGGGAAGTCTTAACTTTGAGTTCAGAAGCAATTTTTTCAATTAGTTGATCTTTGTAAATTCCATCTCTAATCCTATTAATAGGCACCATGCTATATTCAGCAGCGCTTGCAATACCAGACGGTCTAGTTGTATCAAATCTATTTTTTATAACTTCAATAAAGAAGTCACTCAATGGAATCGCATTTTTAATTAATTTTTTAAAGAATTCGGGGCCAGAAGATTGAATAGTATCATCTGGATCTTGATCCTTAGGCAATATTAAAAATCGAGCTTCTTTATTTACTCTAATATTTAGCAAGCAAATCTCACAAGCTTTCCAAGCTGCTTTTTTCCCAGCATCATCCCCATCAAAACAGAATGTTATCTTGTCAGCAAAACGAAATGCTTTCTTTATGTGAGTATCTGTTGTTGCAGTACCTAAAGTTGCTAATGAATTCTTGAAACCATTGTTTGCTAAACTTATTACATCGGTATAACCTTCAACTAAAATTGCATGATTGGATGATCTAAGAAACTCTTTTGATTCAAAGAGCCCATAGAGTAATTCTCCCTTTTTAAATAATTGAGTCTCTGGCGAGTTTAGATATTTGGGTTCACCTTCATCAATAATACGGCCTCCAAATCCAACAACATTCCCTTTAATATTTTTGATTGGAAACATAATTCTATTTCTGAAGCGATCATAGTAACCACCATCGTCTTTCTTAACGGTTAGTCCGCAGTCGTATAAATCTGCTATATTTTTTTCAGATGTACCGAATTTTTTTAATACCTCATCCCACGAATTCTTAGAAAATCCTATGGAGAATTTTTTTGCAGTTTTCCCATCTATTCCTCTAGTTTTTAAGTATTCGATGGCTTTCTTAGATTTACTCAAATTAGTAATATAATGCGAGGTCAATTCAAGCAATAAGTTTTGCAGGCTTTTGTTTTTGAGACTGTCGGAACGATCCTGTCTTGTTTTGGGAATCATTATTCCAGCTATTTTTGCTAGTTCTTCTATAGCTTCGATGAATGTTAAGCGATCAAAATCTATCAAAAATCCCAGAGCCGTTCCATGAGCGCCGCAACCGAAACAATGATAAAAACCTTTATCCTGACTTACAGTAAAGGAAGGTGTTTTTTCAGTGTGAAAGGGGCACAGTCCTTTATATTCTTTTCCTGCCTTTTTGATCTCAATACGATTGCCAATGACTTCGACAACATCAATTCTTTGAACTAGGTCATCTATAAAGTCTTGTGGAATAAGTTCTGGCATAGAAAAGAAATTATCAGATGTTCTCTTTTTTTGATTAAGAGAATCAGTCTATTCAGAAAAATGTGAAAAGTAAAAATTACTTAAAATAATGAAATTATTTATCATTCAGATAATAATTTTCTAACAATACTACTGGCTTGTTTCATGTCAACACTACCCTGAGATTGACTTTTTAACTCGGCCATTACCTGACCCATGTCTTGAATCGTTTCTGCATCAATTTTAGATATGATTTTTTCAATGATTTTTGTTAATTCAACCTCACCCAGTTTTTCAGGCAAGTATCTATGTAATATTTTTGCTTCTTCATTTTCTTTTTCAAAAAGTTCTGACCTGTCTGCTGTCTGATATAGTTCAGCTGCCTCCTTGCGTAATTGAACTTGTTTTTCAATTATCCCCAATATTGCATCATCGGTAATTTCCTGATCTGTATCTTTCTCTCTTTGTTTAATGACAGATAGTAGCATTCTAAGGGTAGTAAGCTTGAGACGCTCTCCACCACGAAGTGCAGTATTTATGTCCTCTTGGATTTGAGTGATTAAAGGCAATTAATTTTCTGATCAGTAAAGTCTGCGAGTTCTGTTGCGTTCCCTAGAGACACGTTTCTTTTCTCTTTTGACAGCAGCGGCTTTTTTCCTTTTTCTTTCTTGAGCTGGTTTCTCGTAAAATTCCCTTTTTCGATATTCATTGAGAATGCCTGCTTTTTCACAAGAGCGCTTAAATCGCCTTAGAGCGAAGTCAAAATACTCGTTATTTTTTACTGTAATGATTGGCAAGAAACTTATTCCTTTTAAGTAATTTAAATCAATATATACTTAATCCGTTAAATGAACGGTGAAATATACAGTTTAGCGCAGAAAAATGCAAAGAATTTACCGCAAACGAACGCCACTTTAAAAGATGCTCCAACCTAAAAAATCCCTGACCATTCTTGGTATAGAAACCAGTTGTGATGAAACAGCTGCGGCGGTTATCGATTCCAATAAAGGATTGATTGCACACAGTATTTTCAGTCAAGTAATCCACCATAAAAAATTTGGGGGCGTTGTTCCTGAGCTAGCCTCAAGGGAGCACATAAAAAAGCTTTTACCCTTAATTGATGAACTTTTATGCTCTAATGATCTTCATCTACAAGAAATCGATGCTATTGCTTATACCGCTGGTCCGGGTCTTGTTGGTGCCTTGCTTGTTGGTTCAGTTCTGGCCAATGGGTTGGCTTTCTCGTTAAGTATTCCTTCCATACCAATCCACCATATGGAAGCACATTTACTAGCCCCAATTCTTGAGGGCGATGATTTGCAAATGCCTTTTATTGCCTTATTGGTTTCGGGAGGCCATACCCTGTTAGTTGAAGTTCAAAAAAAGGGGAGTTATGAACTTCTGGGACAAACATTGGATGATGCAGCTGGTGAAGCCTTTGATAAAGGTGCCAAGCTACTTGATCTGGATTATCCAGGTGGACCAGCTATTGCTGAATTGGCCTTGTCAGGTTGTCCAGGTGTTTACCAATTTCCAAGACCGATGATAAAGGCAAAAAACAATATGGATTTTAGCTTCAGTGGATTGAAAACTGCCTTAATGTATAAAATTAGGCAACTAAATAAGGCACAAATGTTGACTGACCAAACGAAAGCTGATCTTGCCCATGCCTATGAAGAAGCCATTGTTGACAGCTTGATTCACAAAACCTACACGGCCATAGAGGTAACAGGGATTAAATCAGTTGTTGTCGCTGGTGGTGTTGGAGCAAACCAAAAGCTTAGGGCAAACATGAAGCTTAAGTTAGCAAAGCAAGATGTCCAAGTAACTTATCCGAGAATCGAGTTTTGTACAGACAATGCAGCAATGATTGCTTTGACTGGGTTATTTAATTACCAAAAGGGAATTGAAAACGTTAATTATCAAATCGAAGTGAATCCAAGATGGTCAATTGATAAAATCTATCCAATACACTCATAGTAATAATCGTGGATAAAATTATTTTAACTGACCTTAGGATCAATGCCGTTATTGGTATTTGGGACTGGGAAAAAAGAAACCCTCAAACCATTTCTATTGACTTGGAAATGAAGACGGATACTAAAAAAGCTTCCCAATCAGATTCCATAGAGGATGCTCTGGATTACAAGGCAGTGAGTAAACGAGTGAAGCAATTTTTCCAGGAGAGTCAATTTAATCTGATTGAAACAGCTGCAGAGAGTGTAGCGAAAATAATTTTGGAAGAATTTGATGTGCAATGGCTAAAGTTGAGAGTCTCCAAACCTTTTGCAATAAGAGGCTCAAGCAATGTTGGTGTTTGTATAGAACGAACAAAAGATGGTTAACCAGTCCACCAAGAAAACAGAGGTATTTCTGAGCATTGGTAGCAACATAGACCCAGAAGAAAACCTTAAATACGCTTGTCGAGAATTAAAAAAAGCTTTCGGCAATATTCAAGTTTCATCAGTTTATAGAAACAAATCAATTGGGTTTGAGGGAAATGATTTTTTAAATATGGTGGTCAAAGTAAAATCTACGTTTAATCCCAACGAAATGTTGGATTTTCTTGGACGAGTGGAGTCGGCAACTGGGAGGGATATTGGTACAGGTGCTTTTGATTCCAGAACACTAGATATTGATATGATTCTTTATAATGATCTTGTCCGCCCAGAAAAGCCATTCAAGATTCCCAGAAAAGATATAGAGCTTTATAGTTTTGTTCTCTTACCATTGGCTGAGATAGCACCCGATGATATTCACCCGGTTACCGGTAAAACTTTTAAAGATTTATGGGAGAATTTTGACCAAGAAGAACATCCATTAAAAAAAGTATCACTTGATATTTAAGAAAGTTACCAACCCATACCTCGTCCTCCATCAACAGCAATGATTTCTCCCGTGATGTAGGGTGCGTCTTCAATTAAAAACAACACACAATTAGCTATATCCTCAGAAGTTCCAATCTTTTTCAGAGGTATTTGTTGCAGTATATTATTTTTAACTTGCTCCGAGAGATTGCTCTCTGGCCACAATATTAATCCTGGAGAAATGCCGTTGACTCTTACATCCGGAGCCAAATCCGATGCAAGAGACCGAGTTAACATTGCTAAGCCAGATTTTGCAGAGCCATAGATTGGGTGCTCTTTCAGTGGTTTTTTAGCATGTATGTCTATGATATTAATAATAATTCCTTCTGATTGCTTAAGGTATTTGGCTGCGTATTTTGCTAGAAATAAGGGTGCCTTTAGGTTTGTGCCAAATAAATTCTCCCAATCTTCCAGAGTTATTTTTTCAATCGGAGTGGGGTAAAAAGTAGAAGCGTTATTAACTAAAACATCCAATCTCTGCGTTGTTTCAATGAGTGATGGAATTAAATTATCTAAAGAATCCTGGTCAATAAGATCAGCTCCTATTGCAATAGATGAATCTTGTCTCTTTGCATTCAGTTCAGCGCATAGTTGATCAGCTGTATCACTGGATGAATTATAATGGATGGCTACATTGAAGCCATTATTATGAAGTGTTTCAACTATTTTGGCCCCAATGCGTTTTGAGCCACCAGTGACTAATGCCCATTTTTTGTATTCCTCGTTCATAATCGTTATTTTAATTGAAAACTAACACTACCGATATTAATTCTAGATAATATTAGTCTGATAAAAGGTAAAAATTTGAGATCTGAAAGACAAGACTTACCGACGCCGGATGATGCATCACTCAACCATTCATCTATTGTATTAGAAGAGTTGGTCAAGAAAACTAATGCAAATGGAGGTTGGATTAACTTTGCTGATTTTATGCAATTTATTTTGTACGAGCCGGGTCTAGGATATTATTCTTCCGGAACTAGAAAACTAGCTGTTGGTGGTGATTTTACAACGGCACCGGAGATTTCCAATTTGTTTGGTGTGTGTCTTGCCGAATGCATCATAAAAATTTTACAAAGTTGTCCAAAACAAATGATTTTGGAAATCGGTGCTGGCTCTGGTCAATTGGCCTTTGATATTTTAACTCGATTAGACAGCCAAGGATTTGTGCCCGACCAATACTACATCCTTGAACTCAGTGCTGATTTAAAAGATCGACAGCAAAGACTTTTAGCTAAATTGCCAAACAACCTCTTGGAGAAAGTTATTTGGCTTGATTCATTGCCTGAAAACTTAATTACTGGGGTAATCCTTGGTAATGAAGTTTTAGATGCAATGCCTTGTCGAAGATTTAGGATACGAGATGAAGATATCTATGAGATTGGGATTTCTTATACCAATCAAAGATTGATAGAACAAGAAAAATTAGCAGACGAAATCATCAAAGACTTTGTAAACAAAATTGAGAGAGACTTAAACAGGAAATTTACCAACGGATTTGTTTCCGAAATAAGACCTGATTATAGGCATTGGTTCAGTACAATATCTTCCAGTCTAGTTTCTGGAGCGATAGTCTTTATAGACTATGGCTGCTCCAGAGAAGAATATTATTCCGCTGATAGATCAACTGGAACATTAGTTTGTCATTACCAAAATAGGGCTCATTATGACCCATTATTTCTACCTGGTGTACAAGATCTATCGGCATGGGTGGACTTTAGCTTGGTAGCAGATGTTGGTCTCGAACATGGTTTTAAAATTGATAGTTATACTTCTCACAGAGATTTTTTGTTGTCTGCAGGAATTCTTGAGCTTGTTGATCAAATATCGGATCAAAATCAGAGATTTAAAATAAACCATGCAGTGAAACAATTATTACTCCCAAGCCAAATGGGTGATACATTCAAATTTATGTTGTTAAGTAAGAGCTGTATGATTGAGGAGAGCTTTATGGAAGCAAGAGATTTTCGGTATCTTTTGTAAACAATAAAAATTTTTTAAAACATGGAAACTATACAAGCAATACTGCTAGCAATTATTCAGGGCTTAACTGAGTTTTTGCCAATTTCAAGCTCCGCTCACTTAATTTTATTATCTGAGATTTCAGGGTGGGAAGATCAAGGGCTGGCATTCGATGTGGCACTTCATTTTGGCACCTTGCTGGCAGTTTTATTCTATTTTAAGGACGATTTATTCAATATGTTTGCCCGTTCAAATTTTCAAAGTACTGATTCTTTTGTTCATTCTCAATTAGGCATCATTACAGTAGCTACGATCCCTGTGGTTTTGTTTGGATGGTTGTTCAGTGAATCAATTGAGCAGAATCTAAGATCTTCTATGGTTATTGCTATTGCAACGATTTTCTTTGGCTTGTTATTGTACTTAGCTGATTCAAGGAAAAAGAACAATAATGATACTGCAGTAAATCTAGGCATTGGTTTTTTGATTGGTCTGACTCAAGTATTTGCACTAATCCCTGGCACATCAAGATCTGGAGTCACCATTACAGCAGGACTTTTCTTAGGATTATCAAGAGAAGAGGCTGCGAAATTTTCTTTTTTATTGGCAATCCCGGTCATTATTGCTGCAAGTTCATTCAAGCTCTATCAATTAACTCAGGTCGAAGTTGTAGCTTTTGATTATTTTGATCTGCTCTTAGGGATTTCAGTGTCCTTTGTTGTGGCTTTCTTAACGATCAAATGGTTCTTAAGAATGGTGCAAAAGATTGGAATGTTGCCCTTTTTTATTTATAGGCTTATTTTAGGTGCTTTAATTCTTCTTTAATTTTATTTAATCTCAGCTCTCTTAATTTTTCTCCAATTACACTTCCCTCTAGTCCCCCTTCCTGTAGGTTGCTAATTTTTACCGATTGAGCTATAACCAGAGATTTTCTAATCTGTGAAACAGTTGTTTCAATATTTGAGTAATTTTTTTTCAAACCAATCACCGCTAACACTTCTTCCAGATTACTGGGTTTTCTTAGAGCATCCAGTTTTTCAATAATGTTTAGATAGTGTTCTGCAGAAAACTCTTTCTGTTTATTACCGTCAGAGGAGAACAGCATGGGGTAAATATTTTCAAGTAGTAGAACTAAATTCTTATAATCGTTGGGAATGTTTATGCGTTTTTGCATTGCGATAATTGCATCTTTTAAGGTCTGCTGGCCATTTTCGAGCATGAGCAAGAAGATCGAACAAAATTTAATCTTAGGACTAATTTCCTTTTTAATTGTTGCTTGTACGATATGATTTTCACTGAAGTCAGAATTCATATGAGTGATTTCAGGAAAAACCTGATCAAGGGCTCCGAGATCAATTAAGGTTTGGAAATATTGATCAAATCTCGGTTCGCACAGTGCTTTATAAGTCTCTTGCCAGATTCTTTCTGGTACCAAGGTTTTCAATTCGCCTGATTTCACTATTGCTTCTAGAAGCTTTTTCGTTTCAGTAGCAATTTCAAAGCTCAAGTCATGCAATTTAGCTTTAAATCTTGAAACTCTAAGTACTCTAAGTGGATCCTCTACAAATGCATCAGAAACATGGCGTAGTACTCTGCTTGAAATATCTTTTTGCCCATTAAATGGATCTATGATTTGGCCCTTTTTATCCTCTGCCATGGCATTGATTGTTAAATCTCTTCTATACAGGTCTTCTTCAAGTGTTACATTTGGGCTCGAATCAATTTTAAAGCCATAGTAACCCTTGCCCGACTTAGTTTCCTTTCGGGCCAATGCGTATTCTTCGCCTGTTTTAGGATGTATGAAGACTGGGAAAGATTTTCCAACTTGTTTGTAGCCAAGTTTAGTTAAATCTGATGGTGTTGCGTTGATCACGACCCAGTCTTTTTCTTGCGAGGTTAGGCCAAGGAGCCGATCTCGAATAGCTCCACCCACTAAATAAATTTCCATGGTATCTAAAAAATAAATATAAATTGATGGTGCAATTTATTTTCTCATTTGAATAATAAGTTGGCGTCCATTTCTGTTCACTCTTAAGACCAGTATGTTTTTGTCTTTGATGATGGCAACAAAATCGTCAAGGTTTGCAATGGAGTTATTGCCGACTGCCCAAATAATATCGCCTTTTTTTAATCTAGCGTTTGCAGCATTACTATTTGGCAGGACGGACAGAATAACCACTCCTTGGGGTTTACTTTTACCTTCGGGGATAAAGTCTGCTAACTCAGCCCCTGCGAGTAATGAATTCAATTCATCTGCCTTAACAGGCTCTTGGGCAACCAGTTCTCCTAATGTAGCTGATAGAGTTATTGTTTTATTCTCTCTGAGAATCACAATTTCAACTAACTCTCCGCTTCTTTTAAGTCCAATTATATTTCTGAGATCGCTGGAAGTCTCAGTTTTTTCTCCATTTACGCTGGTAATAACATCTCCCACTAATAACCCGGCTTCTTCTGCAGCCGAATCTGGTGAAACTTCTTGAATTAAAGCACCTTTTTCAATTTCCAAGCCGAGTTGCTCAGCAATATCTTTATTGATGTCACTTATGATCACTCCCAACAGTCCACGTTTGACTGAACCAAATTCAATGATTTGGTGCATGATGTTTTTTACCGTATTTACAGGTATGGCAAAGCCAATCCCGACATTGCCTCCACTTCTTGAGTATATGGCGGTATTGATTCCAATCAGTTGTCCTTTCAAGTCGAGCAGTGGCCCTCCTGAGTTGCCAAAATTAATAGCGGCATCAGTTTGTATAAAATCTCCATAGCCATCAGAACTCATTTGCGGTCTCCCTAAGGCACTGATAATTCCTGAAGTAACTGTTTGACTCAGACCAAACGGTGCTCCTATTGCCAACGCAAAGTCTCCAACACGAAGAAGGCTGGAATTACCTAAAGACATCTGTGGAATCGCCCCAGAAAGGTCAATTTTCAAAACTGCTATATCGGTGCCGGGATCTGAACCAATTAACTCAGCTATATATTCGCCGCCGTCTTTTAGGAATACTTTGATTTCCTCAGCTTTTTCAATCACGTGGTGATTGGTAATAATGTATCCTTGAATGCCATCAACTATAACTCCTGAGCCACCACCGCCAAATTCTCTTTCTCTAGGGGGTTGTGGTTGTCCAAAAAAACGCTCAAAAAAAGGATCATCAAAAAAAGGATTTTGCTGAACTTTAACCTTTCCTTTTATCGCAATTGTAACAACTGAAGGTGATGTGGAATCCACAAGTTCAGCAAGGGAAGATTGTTCAAGATTGCCAATTTCATGTGCGTGCAAGTGATGTGTTGTTAGTCCTGAAGTAATCAAGAACAGGAAAAATAATGTTAAAAGCTTCATGTTTTGTGAAATGTCTTCTGTGTATTTCATACAACCCTACCTAGAATTCTGAATAAAATTTGGCAAATGATAACTTAAAATGAAGTCATACAGTATTCATTTTAAATGTATTCATAATTTATTCTTAATTTTTGAGAAAAGATTTTAAAAAAATTGTTGATAATCTGTGAATAAATGCTGAATTGTAGGTGGATATCATAAACACAATATCTTGTGTCCCTCCTTTTCAAGATAACTTAAAGTTTTTCTAGGTAAACTATAAACAAAAAGAGGCTAATTTTTTATTTAAGTTATTGATATATATAAATATAAATGTAAATTAAACGTTCGTAGAAAAATCTTGACATAACACAGATTTACGTAATAATTTAATATTGTCTAAACACAACATCTTGTGCAATTGTTTTTGCTTTTTTTGTGATTTTAGACTTGCTTCTGTAATATAAATTGGAGATAAGGGGGAAAAATAAAATTTTGAAATCAGCAACCAAAAAAGAAAAAAAAGATATTTTGAATGTTGATTATCAACCTGCATCACTAGACATTTGGGATAAAAAATATCGTTTAAAGGACATCACTGGCCAATCTATTGATCTAAGTATCAACGACACATTTAAAAGAGTCGCTAAAGCCTTGGCAGAAGTTGAACACCCAAGCGTTCAAGATAAATGGGAAAAAGAATTTTTTTGGGCTCTTAGTTCCGGTGCAATCCCTGCTGGAAGAATCATATCGAATGCAGGTGCAGGGGAGCATAAACCAGCCACATCAACAATCAACTGCACCGTTTCTGGCTCTATATCGGATTCAATGACAGGAATTTTAGAAAAAGTAACTGAAGCTGGGCTCACGCTAAAAGCGGGATGTGGTATTGGCTATGAATTTTCAACTTTAAGGCCTAAAGGTGCATATGTAACTGGTGCAGGCGCTTATACTTCTGGTCCGCTTTCTTTTATGGATATATATGATAAGACCTGTTTTACGGTTTCTTCTGCAGGTGGCAGAAGGGGCGCCCAAATGGGTACTTTTGATGTCGGGCACCCAGACGTCGAGGAATTTATTAAAGCAAAACGAGAGGATGGAAGACTGAGGCAATTCAATCTATCTTTGCTAATAACCGAGGAATTTATAAAAGCAGTTAAAGAAGATAAAGACTGGTCTCTTGCATTTCCTCTAGATCCAAATCTACCTGAAGCAAAATTGGTAAATTTTGAAGATCCAAGGCAGATCATTTGGCGAGAATGGACAACAACTCAGGGCTATATAACCAATGATGACGGTCTGGTGGCTTGCAAAGTTTATAAAATCATAAAAGCGAGACAACTTTGGGATCTTATTATGGATTCGACTTACAACTATGCTGAACCTGGGTTCATCTTGATAGATAAAGTTAATGAAATGAACAACAACTGGTTTGATGAAAATATTCGTGCCACCAATCCATGTGGTGAGCAACCTTTGCCTGCATATGGTTCGTGTTTACTAGGGTCCGTCAATTTAACGCGGTTTGTTCAACATCCTTTTACCGATGAAGCAACTTTTAACTGGGAAAGCTTTAAAAGAGTTGTCGGTGTATTTACCAGAATGTTGGACAATGTGGTTGAAATCAATGGGTTGCCTATTGAACAGCAGAGAGAAGAAATTTCTAGAAAAAGAAGACATGGCATGGGCTTTTTAGGTTTGGGCTCAGCAATGACTATGATGCGGATGAAATATGGCTCACCAGAATCACTCAAGTTTACTGACCAGGTCAGCCAGGAACTTGCTGTTACAGGTTGGAAAATAGCTTTGGAATTGTCTAAAGAAAAAGGACCTGCACCTATCTTTTCTGAAGAGTTTGTTGTCACAAAAGAGATGCTCAAACAGCGGCCTGAAATGATCAACGACGGTTGGCAACTTGACGACAAGATACCGGGAAGGATTCTCCATGCAAAATACAGTCGTTATATGCGAAAGATTGCAGAAGTAGAGCCCGATTTAGTAGAAGAACTGTCAGAAATTGGTGCGAGGTTTACTCACCATAGTTCGATTGCGCCGACAGGAACCATCTCATTGTCCATAGGTAACAATGTCAGTAATGGTATTGAGCCAAGTTTTGCCCATCATTATTTTAGAAATGTCATCAGAGAGAAGAAAAAAACCAAAGAGAAAGTTGATGTTTATTCATTCGAATTGTTGTCTTATATGAGCCTACTTAATCCAAACATTGATCTCGAGGCAGGTGATGAATCAGGCAACAAATTACCTGATTACTTTGTTACTGCAGAAGACATTACCCCGAAAGAACATGTCGATGTCCAAAGTGCGTCACAAAAATGGATAGATTCTTCAATCTCGAAAACTGCCAATGTACCTACAGATTTTAAATTTGAGGACTTCAAAGACATTTATCTTTACGCCCATGATCAAGGCCTGAAGGGTTGCACTACATTTCGTTTTAATCCAGAAGCTTTTCAAGGTGTGCTGGTAAAAGAAAAAGATCTTGAAAGTACTCTGTATACATTTGTCTTAGATGATGGCAAAGAAATTCAAGTAGCAGGCAATGAAGAGATAGAATATGACGGAGAAATCCACACAGCAGCAAACCTATTTGACGCCTTGAAAGAGGGCTATTATGGAAAATTTTAAAACACAACAAGATTAATTATTTTATGAAGAGAATCAAGATAAAGAAAAAGATTGTTGACTACAGAGTCAGCACATCTGAAAATTCCGATGTCTTGGAAACAGCCCAAGCAAAGGAATTTGAAGCTGAGGAAAACCCAGAGTCGAAAGTAGTTAGGATGCATGAGCGCCTGGAAAGACCAGGCATGCTCAGAGGCTCAACTTATAAGATCAAGACACCAATCTCTGATCATGCGATGTACATTACCATCAATGACATAGTCTTAAATCCTGGAACTGAATTCGAGAAATACAGACCCTACGAAATTTTTATTAATTCGAAAAACTTAGATCATTATCAATGGATTGTTGCCCTTACAAGAGTAATGTCTTCCGTCTTTAGGAAAGGCGGTGATGTTGCTTTTTTGGTCGAAGAATTGAAAGCAGTATTTGATCCAAAGGGAGGATATTGGCAGCCTGGAGGGACATTTATGCCTTCAATTATCGCGGAACTGGGCCACGTCGTTGAAAAGCATCTTCAATCCATAGGGATGATTCCAAAAGAAAAATTAGATGAGCACCAAAAAAAATTAGTCGAAGAAAAAAGGCAAGAGTTTGAAGATAGAAATAGACAACAAGATGTATTTGATCAGGGTTCATTTCCTGAGGGTGCACAGTTATGTGGACACTGCAATACTGTTGCAATGGTTATGATGGACGGCTGTTTGACTTGTCTTGATTGTGGCTATTCAAAATGCGGTTAACTAAACCATAGTCTATTTTTGATACTTTTTTAACTCAATAAAAATATACTCTATGATAAGATCAAGAATAATGAGATAGCTGTTCTTGATCGTATGAAGTTCCTAAATTTTTCCAGAATAAACTCACTCGTTATGAATGGTGCTACCATCTATCAATTTAATTAAGAATAGTAAATCTTTGTCGTTTAATTGCACATGAATTCTAGAGCATTAATAAGATTCGGATATGTTGTTTTTGCATATGTAATGCTGCCTCTAATTTTGTTGCACCTCCTTTACAAATCTTTGGGTGACAGCAATTATTTAAAAAGAATTAACGAAAGGTTCGGGTTTAATGGCAATCCCCTGAATAAGACAATCTGGATTCATGCTGTTTCTTATGGTGAAGTTAAAGCGGCTTCTTCACTTGTTTACCAATTAATCAAGCGGTATCCAGAAAAAGAAATCCTTTTAACCACATACACGCCGACAGGTTCTGCATTAATCCAAGAAC
Source organism: uncultured Woeseiaceae bacterium (assembly GCA_964633465.1). Classification (GTDB taxonomy): domain Bacteria; phylum Pseudomonadota; class Gammaproteobacteria; order Steroidobacterales; family UBA11654; genus DTSX01. The sequence goes on from CAZWGB010000022.1 coordinate 16,067, forward strand.
TATTCGGTGACACTGTGCATCATGTCTACCTTCCTTATGATTTAGATGGAGCGGTTATTAGGTTTTTCAAATGGGCAAACCCTGAAATTTCAATCATCATAGAAACAGAACTTTGGCCAAATTTCTTCCATTATTGTGGAAAATTAAATATTCCATTGGTTTTAGCAAGCGCCTGTGTATCCGATAAATCAATTAAATTATATAGAATGCTGTTAGGGCTTTTTCAAGAAGCTGTTTCACATGGAATTGTTGTTGGTGCTCAGACTGAGGAGGAAGCAAAAAAATTCATATTAATGGGGGCAAGTGAGAGCAGAACATTTGTAACCGGTAACATTAAATTTGACTACTCTACACCTGATGGCCTTATCGAAAAGGCAAACATGTTCAAAAAAGAGTTTGCTTTAAATAGACCAATCTGGGTTGCAGGCAGTACTCATAAAGGAGAAGAAAAAATTATTCTTGATGCACACAAGAGAATTTTGGAAGCCTATCCTGATGCTCTTTTAATTATTGCTCCTAGGCGCCCTGAGAGATTCAAATCAGTTCAAAATCTTATCCATAAGAGGGGATTTTCATGTGTCTCAAGAAGCCAAGACATACAAATTTCTGAGAATACACAGGTCATGTTGGCAGATACACTGGGCGAACTTCCCATGTTTTACTCAGCATCAAGTGTTTCATTTGTCGGCGGCAGCTTATTTAAAACAGGCGGGCACAATTTATTAGAGCCTGCTTCTTTAAACACACCTGTTATCGCAGGACCAATTCTGTATGGAGTCGAAGAGATTGCAAATATGCTGAAAGCGAATGGTGCCATAGAGATTGTTCATAATTCTGAAGAATTGAGCAAAATTGTCTGCCAGCTCCTTTCCGATTCTGATCGACATAAACAGATGACAAAAGCGGCTAGAAAAGTAGTGGACAAAAACAGGGGATCGTTGGAAAAACTATTGAGCTTAATTACTCCGTTATTGAAATCCTAGTTTGTTCTTCAGGCATATATACTATAGCGTTCATGTCATCTCTCTCTAAAAGCTTCATTGGCAATTTTTGTGACTGGTTCCAACAAATATTCGAGCACCGTTTTCTCACCACTGATGATATCAACCTGTGCTACCATTCCCGTTTGAATCTGAATGGTCTTGCCGAGAGTTGTCATCGTGTCTACCGGTACAGAGACCTGACAGAGATACCAGATACTGCCATCTTCTTTAGAAATTGAGTCGGCGCTGATTTTAGTTACTTCGCCGTCCAGTGCACCGAATTTTGCAAAGTCAAAGGCGGTTAGTTTGATGCTTGCACGCTGTCCCGGAATGACATAAGCAATATCTTTGGGGCTTATTTCCACTTCAACAACCAATTCATCGTCAATAGGTACCAATTCCAACATAGGGCTTCCAGGTTGTACCACACCCCCTACAGTGTTCACCAGCAGTCGATTAACCACTGCATTCATGGAGGCTCTCACCAATGTTCTCTCCAATCTATCTTTAAGGGTTGGTATGGTTTCAATGGTTGCTTCAATCTCAGCATCAATTTGAAGAATATTCGATTGGGCTTCATTGAGTCTTTGTTTCAGTCGAATTAGTTCCATCTGTGATTCAACGCCTTTCTCAACCAGGGGAGCAACAATGTCCTGTTCTTGTTGAATCAGCTCAAAGTTTTCAATTGCAGCGTTGCTCTGTGCTTGCAATCGCCCCAATCTCTGCTGCATCGCAGCAAGATCCGATTTGTATTGGGTTTCATCGAGTTTGATGAGGGGCTGTGATTGTGCCACTTCATCTCCAGTCTGCACCAAGATTTCTTTGACAATTCCACCTTCAAGATTCTGAATCACCTGAATTTTTGAAGAGGCAATCACCCGACCCTGACCACGGGTCACTTCTTCGAGGGTTGCAAAATAGGACCAAACAAACATCATCACCCAGAATAGCAGTGACGTGTAGAGGATGATGTCTGCTTTGCGGGTCGATTTTTTCAATTGATTACTCATCTTTTTCCCTGCAACTTTTCCAGAACCTTGTCTTTGGGTCCATCCAGAGCAATTTTTCCCTCTGCTAGAACAATAATCCGATCAACAAGTTCAAGCACTGGTAATCGGTGGGTCACAGTAATTAGTGTTTTCCCATCCAACATAGGCTGTAAGTGCCTGACAAAGGATTGTTCCGAGTTGAGATCCAGTGCCGCAGTCGGTTCATCCATCAACAGGATTTCCGGTTTATTAACTAAGGCTCTTGCCAGGGCAATGGCTTGGCGTTGACCTGCAGAGAGCGATTGTCCTCGGTCGGCTAATACCGCATCCAATCCTCCAGGTATCCGTGGTAGAAAGTCATTTACACCACTGCATTCGAGTGCTTGCAGTAGATTTTCATCTTTGATGTTCTCCCTGCCCATTAAAATGTTCTCACGGATGCTACCTGCAAACAGATAAATATCCTGGAGAACAACGCTCAGTTTTGAGCGAAAGGTGGAAAGTTTTATTTCATTGGACGCTAGCTTGTCAAAAGTAATTGCACCTTGGCTGGGTTGGAACATCCCTGCAGTGAGTTTGATTAAAGTAGTTTTCCCAGAACCGTTACGTCCCATGATTGCTATCCGCTCACCGGGTTCAATGTTGCCACTGATTTCAAGTAGACTGGGGACGTTTGCATTGGGATAATTGAAACCAACGCGAGACCAAACAATTTGACCTAAGTTTTGTGCTTCAATTCCGGTTTTTGTTTCCCCTTCCAATTCCACCGATTGCATCAGCTGGTCCAATTGACGGTAGGCGGTACGGGTGTTATTCAACCTGCCAAAGAGAGCGGCAATCATTGCGAGTGGAGCTAGCGCTCTTGAGGACAGCAGCACCGCAGCCACCATGGCTCCCATGGAAACAATACCCTGATCGATCAGGAAAGTGCCATAAAAAACAATACCCACGAGGCTCAACAATTGTGTTGAGGAAGCAGAGTTGGTGGCTAGTTGGGACAATACTTTTGACAAGCGTGTTGATTCCGCTCCTGCGTTGACGGTGTCCTTGTACTTGCTAAGGAAAATGTCAGAAGAATCGACTGTTTTAATGGTCTCTAAACCGGAGAGGCTTTCAATAATCAGGCTGTATTTGCTCTTACCAGTTTCTGCCGCTTTTTCCGCATGTCGGGCGATAAAGGGTTGGACGATCAAGCCCACCCCAATGACAATGGGGATGGCGCACAGTGGGATGATCGCAAGCGGTCCTGAAATCAGGTAAATGACAAACACGAATAAAAACACGAATGGCAAATCCACAACCAGCGCCAGGGTTGCCGAAGTAAAAAACTCACGCACCTGATCAAACCCTTTAATAATGCTGGCAAGACCACCTACAGGTCCTGCGACTTTATCAAGAGGAGCTTCGAGTACTCGTCGATAAATATCTTCGCCAACCTGCAAATCAATTTCTTGTCCGGTCAAATCAATAAACCATGCACGCATGTTTTTTAACAGAAAATCAAAAATTAAGACCACAACCATGCCGCCAGTCAGAGCATACAATGAGGGAAATGCAGCATTGGGAATCACCCGGTCGTAGACCACCATGATAAAAATGGAGCTTGCAACAGAGAGCAGGTTAATCATCACAGCTGCCAAGCCAATTCGCACAAACAGTGATTTAAAATTGGCAACTGAGCCCCAAAACCAATGTGGTTTATCGTTCATTTGTTATAGCACTCAGTTTGCTGTTGCCGATAAAATTCAAAAGACGGCCCAACAAAGCCAATTCGGTGACTTCAGCCAGCAGCACGGAGCGTTGGTTTAAAACCATGTTTTCAGAGGATTCAAAAAAATCCCGCTCGGCTTGCAGCAACTCCAACAGAGACACGTTGGCTGAGACAAATTGCAATCTCAAGTTTTCTCGACTCTCGGCATTGGCAAGAAACGCTTGTTGAAAAATTTGCACTCGAGTTTCAGTATTATTGAGTTCAGTCAGGAGGCTTTCGGTGTTTGCAGTAATAATTTTGACCAACTCAGCCTGTCGGTAGCGAGATTCGTTCAATTGTTCAAAGGCAACACTGATTTGTGATTTTTTGCGTCCTCCTGAGTAGAGATCTACATTAAAATTTATCCCAGCGTAAAGATCATAATCAGGGAAATCACTGGTGAAAAATTGTTCACTGTTGTACTTATCTCCCCGGACTTCAAGGGTTATTCTTGGTCCCAGCTTTGATTGCTCTTTGGCTAAATTTTCTTCGGCAGCTTTGATTCTCAGAGCACTTTCTTGGATGCCTGGGTTGTTAGCCAAGGCTTCCTCGATAGCCAATTGTGTATCCAGCACAAGATTTTCAGGATCTACTGTGAACATTTTCTCACAGGCTTGAGTCTTGGGCATTAATTGGCGAAATTCTGCAAGTGCACCTCGGTGTTTAAGATCAATATTGACCTGTTTCGCCCTGGCTTCCGCCAATCTAGCATTGGCTCTGCTGTATTCTCTCGTCGGTGCTCGACCGCTCTCAACCCTGACTTTAATTTGCTCAGTGATCTCCAGGTGTCTAGCAACCGAATCCGCAACCATTGTTTTCAGCAAGGCAAAAGAGGCCGTATCCAGGCAATTCGTTAGCATTTTCAATGCTAGTTTTACCACTTCTTGATCTCTTGCCAGTTGGTCGGCTGATTCGGTGTTTTCCTGTATCTTGATTTCGTTTTCGGTAGCAAAGAAATCAAACAGCAACTGGCTGACCACTAAACTGGCATTGGTCCGATCCTCAATACCTGAATTTTGGCCAAAAAAACTGAATTGATCCTCTTTGCTGTTGCTAAATTTCTTTATACCTGAGCTTTCAATTGCCACTTGAGGTCTGAGCCCGGATTTGGCAATGTTGACTCTTTCGCTGCTTTGCGCCACTGCGGCATTGGCTGCGAGAAAGGTTGGATGGTTGTAGATTGCCTGCTGCAAGTCAGCGATGAATTGTTCTGCAGTTTGTTGCTCCATGATCAATGAAGGTACCCCGTCCGTCGCTGCGTAGCCACTGACAGGAAAAGCAGAGCTAATTACGAGGAGCAATACAATTGAACAATATTTTTTCATGGATAATCTTTGCGTGTTTAAACAACTCGTCCCTAGTGCAATGGTAACTTATTTGATGCCCGATATTCTATTTGGATTGGCAGGGATCTAGACAAACTCGGAAGCGTAATACAACTCCTCGATAATCGGGTTCCAGTCACTGTCGATGAACGGATCTGCCTGGCTGGTCCAGTCTTCGATAACCGGTTTCACAGACCCGATGCTGGCCACCACGGGTGTATCGGCATCAACGGCGTCAAAATCTAGTTCCAGACTCTCTTTCTGCTCCCCCAGTAGACCGATGACATCACTGAGGTCGGGCAGGGTACTGTTCTCCACCACCGTCTCCAGTAAGGTAATGAGGCTTAAATCAAAGTCTTCCACCCATAGGTTCCACGCGGGGAGTTCAATGTCTGGTGCCGGGGTTTCGTCGGTGGGTGTAACCGGGCTCTGGTCATCAAGTATGGGGTCATCAATGCTGTTATTATCTTCGCTGTTCTCTTTGCTGGCAGCATCTCTTGAGGATTCAGAGATGTCTACTGGGGTGAAATCCAATTCAGTAATGTCACTCGCGGTGGTGTTCTGGATAACCAATAGGTACTCGCCATCTATCAATGCAAGTTGTGCATCATCCTCCGCTGTAGTCATATGATCAAATGTATGAAGAATTGTAGCCAGAGTAATTTCTGCAGCCGTTGCAGCAGTATCATCAATAATAATTTGCAACTTATCTTTGTCTTCCGCTGTAACTTGGTGCTCAAGATTCATAATGGCTGTGGCGATAATTTTCTCATTTGCCGTTGCTGTAGCAGAATCTATGATGGATTGCAGAACTTCTTTGTCCGCGCTGCTGGGGAAATGCTCCAGCGTAATCAGTATAGTAGCCATGGTTTGAGCATGGGAATCAAGACTAACTAAGGTGTGGTTAATATACTCACCGGTGCCTTGTTCGATGGTGAGTTGACTATAATTCAAACCGTTATCAAGTCCTATGAGATCTGTCCCATCGCTAAAATCAGTGATGATATTGGTACTTTCAATTACACTCGAGCCATCGCCGGCACGGATGACAAAGGTATCAATCCCATTGCCTCCGGTGAGCGTATCAGTTCCGGTACCGCCATCGAGAGTATCGTCCCCATAACTGCCATATAAATTGTCATTGCCAGCTCCGCCATACAAAGTTTTGGCATCGCTGTAATTGCTGTCATTAGCATCGTCGTCATTTATACCGTGACCGTATAAGTTGTCGTTGCCTTCGTAACCATAAATGATGTCATTGCCTCCACGTCCTCCTTTGAGGATGTTGTCGTTGGCATCGCCTTTGATGGTTTCCGTTGCCGAAGTGCCGTAAATATTTTCAAAGTTGACCGCATTTCCGGTTGTCAGAGTTAACTCTTGACCATCGACTGCAGCACTTTCACTCCATGACATGGTGTCATTGCCCTCACCCCCGTCGATTGAGGTAAAGCCTATGTCACCGATAATAAACAAATCATTGCCGGTATCACCATTAACGGTGTCACCTATTCCAATGACCTGAACCGTATCATCTCCTGGACCACAATTGATTAGGTTTGCAACATCGTTGCAGGTGATGGTGTCATCGCCACTGCCGGCATTCACATTCTCAATGGGACTGTTGAGCCAATATATCCCGACAATGAATCCTGTATAGAATTCCCCGTAATCGTAGCTTATTTCATCTGTGCCAATGTAACTGAGGACGCCGTCAAGGTCGATAGTGGCATCGAGATCCATGGTAGAAAAATCAATAGTATCGATGCCGCCGGTGTCAAAAATGGT
>CAZWGB010000023.1:0-21296 GCA_964633465.1 uncultured Woeseiaceae bacterium
TACTTACCTAATTTTAAACCATGAAAAAATCTTAAAAATAAAGTCAATAAAGTCACAGATTAATCTAGTTAGATCAAAACTATAGATGCCTTCTGAAAATACTATATATCTTGCAGCAATTATTTTTGTCTCTGCATTACTTGGATATTTATATTTTAAATTTATTGATAAAGATGACGAAGATTTAAAAATCAGTCCAGAATACTTAACAGGCTTAAAATTTCTACTCAACGAACAAGCAGATAAGGCCATCAATCTTTTTTCTGAGATTGTTCAAGTTGACGAAGAAACCATTGAAACCCACTTAGCATTGGGAGTACTTTTTAGAAAACAAGGGAAAATTGATCAAGCAATAAAATTACATGAGAATATTATTTCTAAAAAAGAACTAAAAGAACATCATTATTTTCAAACACTTGAAGAATTAGCTGAGGATTATTACACAGCAGGTTTATATGATAAATCAGCAGAAATATTTGAAAAACTCATTGACATAAAAGACCATCAAAACTCTTCATTAAGTAAGTTAATCCGAATATATGAATATACATGTGAATGGGATAAGGCTTTATCAACAACTGAAAAACTTAATAAAATTGATCCATCAAATGATTATAAAAAAAATATACCTCAGTATTTATGCCAAATTTCTGAGAAATATATTTCTCAAAATAATCTTAAAAAAGCAGAACAATACACTAATCAAGCAAAAGCCACTAAATCTAAATCTTCAAGAATAAATTTTTTATCAATTCAAATTGCTTTAAAAAAAGAAAATCCAGTTGAGGCAATCGAATTATATAAAAAATTATGCGAGTTCAGTGATTTAGGACATCAGATTCTTTTACCTGATTTGATTATAATGGCAAAACAAAATGGTCAAATAGATCAAGTTAGTAAAATGTTAAGAAGGGTTTGTAATAAAAAATCATCTATAAAGGAACATTTAGCACTTCTAGCAATAATGAACTTGGACATTGATGAAACAATTATCATGCAATCACTCCATGAATATTTATCCAATGAACTTTATTTTTCTGAATTGCTGAGCTTTAATAATATGGAATCAATATCTGAATTAATCAGCAAAGAACTCATCGATAAAATCAGGGTTAAATTGAATCAAAGATCTAAAAATAGGTTTAAATATTTATGTAAGAATTGTGGATACAAAACCATAAAACTTTCATGGCAGTGTCCAACTTGCAGAAGTTGGGAGTCATCTGATCCTATAAATTTCATTACAAACAATGAAACTATTCTTGAATATCATGAAAAATAACAAAATAACTGGAGTGATTGCAGGCAACTTTGATGTAATTCATCCGGGTTACATTCATCTCTTTAATCAATGCAAAAAACATTGTGACAAACTGTTAATTTTCCTACATGAAGATCCTTCATTGGAAAGAGAATCTAAATTAAAACCCATCTTGACTGTTGAAGAAAGAATCCTAATCCTATCTTCTTTAAATCAAGTTGATGAAATTATCAGTTACAAAACTGAAGCAGAATTATTGATACATCTAAAGAATAATAAGATAGAAATTAGGTTTTTAGGCGATGATTATAAAAATAAAAATTTTACGGGTATGGAATTGAATATCCCAATTCATTTTCTAGATAGGTCTCACGGTTGGAGTACAACAAAATACAAACAACTCTTGGCTAAAAGTTTGACTGATTAGATAGATCTTGTCTGGCTCCCCGGGCCGGACTCGAACCAGCGACCAATTGATTAACAGTCAACCGCTCTACCAACTGAGCTACCGGGGAGTAGACTAATTCGGAGTCTGCTTGAACATATTTAAATAGTCAAGAAGAAGAAATTAATTCAAAACACCCTCAATTCTATTTACTGCCTCTTTGAGTAATTTCATATTTGTAGCAAAAGAAAGACGTATGTGTCCTTTTGCACCAAATGCACTACCAGGAACGACTGCAACATTAGCTTTCTCAATTAAATAATCTGACAATTCTATGTCATCAGACATTTTTAAGCCTTCAATCACACCAGTAACTTCTGGAAACATATAAAATGCACCTGTCGCTGCAACCGTTTTGAAGCCTTGAATACTATTCAAAGCATTAAAGATAAACGTATGTCTTTTTTCATATTCTTTAGCCATATCATAAACAGGCTGATGAGAACCATTGAGTGCAACAACAGCAGCTGCTTGTGAAACAGATGATGCGTTGGATGTACTTTGACCCTGTATTTTCTTCATCGCAGCAATAATCTTTTCAGGTCCTCCGCAATAACCAATTCTCCAACCAGTCATTGCATATGCTTTAGATACGCCATTAATTGTGATTGTTCTATCAAACATATCGGGACAAGCTTCTGCAAAGCTGCAAAACTTGTCATTTCCCCAATAAATATGTTCATACATATCGTCAGTGGCTATAAAAACATCAGGATAATTTTCCAGCACTTCACCAATAATTTGGTATTGATCTTTTGTGTAGGTAACCCCAGTAGGATTCGATGGTGAATTCAACATGATTAAGCGGGTGTTTTTTGTTAAAACAGCATCAAGGTCCTCTGCTTTGAATTGAAATTTATTTTTAAAAGATGTTTTTAAGATAACAGGAGAACCATTTGCCAGTAACACCATATCAGGATAAGAAACCCAATAAGGACTAATGATGACTGCTTCTTTACCATCTTCCAAAACAGCCTGAAATAAATTGAAACAAGTTTGTTTTGCTCCAGATGAAACAAGTATGTTCTCTTTCTGATAGGAAAGATTGTTATCCCGTGAAAATTTATCAATGATTGCCTCTTTCAATTCTGGTGTTCCGTCGACTGGGGTGTATTTGGTTTGTCCCTGATCAATCGCTTGAATAGCTGCATCTTTTATATGATCCGGTGTATCAAAATCAGGCTCTCCAGCACTTAGGCTGATGATGTCGATTCCTTGTGCCTTAAGTGCCATTGCTTTTGCAGAAATTGTCAAAGTAGCAGAGGGCTGAACACGTTCTACACGTTCAGTAAGAATGGAGTTTGATGTTTTGTTTTGTTTTAGCATCATAATAGTTAAATAGAGGGCTATAATATCAAATTATGTCTGAAGAATACTTCAAATTAACTTGCGACTACAAACCCAAAGGCGACCAAACTAATGCTATCAGTGAATTACAGGAGGGCTTAAATTTTGGTCTTGCTAAACAAACTCTTTTAGGGGTTACGGGTTCAGGTAAGACATTTACAATTGCGAACATTATTAATGATCAACAAAGACCAACGTTAATATTGGCACCCAATAAAACCTTAGCGGCACAGCTATATGGTGAAATGAGAGAATACTTCCCAAAAAACAAGGTTGAGTATTTTGTTTCATATTATGATTACTACCAGCCTGAAGCTTATGTGCCTGCTACCGATATGTACATAGAAAAAGACGCTTCTGTTAATGCCCATGTTGAGCAAATGAGGCTCTCCGCCACCAAGTCGTTGATTGAACGTAATGACACAATAATCGTTGCAACAGTTTCTGCAATCTATGGTCTTGGAGATCCTGAGTTATATTTTAATATGGTATTGCACTTATCACTCAATGATCGGATCGATCAAAGATTGATTCTAAGAAAACTTGCTGAACTTCAATACCAAAGAAACACCATTGATTTCAGACAAGGAACATTTCGTGTCTTAGGAGATGTGATTGATATATTTCCAGCTGATTCTGAAAAATATGCAGTGCGAATTGAACTCTATGGTGACCTAATTGAGGGTCTTTCATATTTTGATCCATTGACAGGCGAGATCAACAGACAAGTAAGACAACTTACGATTTTCCCTAAAACACACTATGTAACACCCAAACATGTTCTGTTAAGTGCTGTTGACAAAATAAAAAATGAATTGAAGAGCCGTTTAAAAGAACTCAATAAGATGAACAAACTTGTGGAGGCTCAGAGACTTGAACAAAGAACTTTGTATGATTTAGAAATGATCAGAGAATTGGGTTTTTGTTCGGGTATAGAAAACTACAGTCGATACCTTTCAGGAAGAAAGGCAGGAGAGCCGCCGCCATGTCTAATGGACTACTTACCAAGCAATGCCCTGGTTGTTATTGATGAGAGTCATGTGACTATTCCACAATTGAACGGAATGTATAAAGGTGATCATTCAAGAAAAACAACGCTTGTTGAGTATGGTTTTAGGTTACCTTCAGCACTGGATAATCGTCCTTTGATGTTCGAAGAATTTGAAACAATCACTCCCCAGATCATTTATTTGTCTGCCACTCCAAGGGATTATGAAATACAGAATTCAGATGCAGTGGTTGAACAATTGGTGCGACCCACCGGTTTGGTAGATCCAGTAATAGAAGTAAGGCCTGTTAACAATCAGGTAGACGATCTTCTTTCTGAAATTAGGATCAGGACTGAAAGAGGCGAAAGAGTTTTAGTTACAACACTCACCAAAAGAATGTCAGAGGATTTAGCAGATTACTACAATGATCTGGATATTAAGGTCCGATACCTTCATTCTGGTATAGAAACGGTGGAACGAACTGAAATACTGAGAGATCTGAGGTTGGGAGTATTTGATGTCTTAGTTGGTATCAACCTACTCAGAGAGGGATTAGACCTTCCTGAAGTTTCACTTGTGGCAATTCTTGATGCAGACAAGGAGGGTTTTTTAAGATCTGAGGGATCTCTGATCCAGACTATGGGCAGGGCAGCAAGAAATATCAATGGCAAGGCAATCATGTATGCAGACAAGATCACCGGTTCTATGCAGCGTGCGATTAAAGAAACCAATAGAAGGAGGAAAAAGCAAATCAAATTCAACACTGATCACAACATAAAGCCAAAAACGATTATTAAGAACATTCAAGACATTATGGAAGGAGCAAGATCAAAAACCACAAAGAGGCTGCTTAAAATTCCTAAATCAATACAAAAAACCTTTGATCCAAATCACCCAGAAAAATTGAGCAAAACAATTGAAGAACTTGAAATAAGGATGTTTGAAGCGGCAAAAAATCTCGAGTTTGAAGAGGCTGCCAAATTACGAGATGAGGTCAAACTGATCAAAGAATTTAACTTTGGCATTAGCTACGTTGATGCTGAACATCGCACCGTAAACTAATCAGAGATCCATTGGTTTTTCATTTTAAATTTATATATGATTCACTATTGATTGAATGAGGATAGAAATGAAAACAAACACAATTAAATGTATTGCTGTTGCACTGTTTATAGTTCTTATATCACCTGCAGTTAATGCCGACGGTCATTTATCATCTGAACTTATAGGTAATTATGACTATGGGGAGAAAATTGCTAACAAAGCATACGGAAGAGGTTGCCTTGGTTGTCATGCAATAACCAAGTTTCAAGGATCTAATTCAGCAGAGATAATGGAACGTCTTTTGGAATCTTGGCACATATCAAGCTTCACTGATGAAGACCTTAGAGATCTTTCTGTTTATCTTTCTATCAAGGCCCATCAAGAATAACTTAATGGAGGCGCGTAGCTCAGCTGGTTAGAGTGCTTGCTTGACATGCAAGAGGTCGGCGGTTCAAGTCCGCCCGTGCCTACCATGTAACTTTAGATAATTAATAAATCTGACTTTTAGTTCATTTATGCTAGAATTCTGTCAGTTACTCAAAATATTAACTTAATTAGGTTACAAATTATGGGAAAGTTTCAAAATCAACTCATTTTCTGTATGTCTTTGATGCTTTTTATGCCTCTCAGTTATGCACAAGATGAAATAGAAGAACTCGTCGTTACAGCCAACAAAAGGGTTGAAAGCGTACAAGATATAGCCATGAATGTCTCGGTTCTGACTGAAGACGTCATGACTGAAAGAGGGATATACAGACCCGAAGACTATCTCCGCTCTCTCGCTGGTGTATCAACACCCGGTGGGGATGTCTACTACACCATCAGAGGATTGAATACGGGCACAGCCCAGGTTACCTCAGGCACAACCAATACTTTCTTGGATGAAATTGGTGGGTCATTAACCAATCTTTATGATGTTTCTCGTATTGAAGTCTTAAGAGGTCCTCAAGGGACTTTATACGGCTCCAATGCAGTCGGTGGAACCATCCGATACATCCTGAACAAACCGAATTTTGATGGCATTGAAGGGAATGTTTCAATTGAGATTTCTGATAAAGAATTGGCAGAATCCAATGGCTATGCTTACAACGGAATGATCAATGTTCCATTATCTGACAACCTAGCTATGAGAGCTGTGTTTACTTCAGCTTCTGATCCTGGAATCTATCAAAATGTTGCAACCGGAAGAAAAGATGTCGGCACCCAGGATGATGATGAAATGAGAATTATGCTCAGATACGAAAACGGGCCCATGACCATTAATGCAATGTACTTAAAAAAGGAAAAATATGACTTTGGTCAAAAAGAAAAAGGCAATGCGGATAAACCTGGGACCTCTGATATCGTAGATCCAAACTGTGCCTACGACGCCTCTTGGTACTATGGTGACACCTGTACTAGAGTCTACGCGACTGCTGGTGGTGATTTGAGTGGCTATGACGAGAATTTGGCTTTCTATTCTTTTCAAGATGAAATTTATTGGGTAGATAGAGAAGTTATGACCGTTGACCTAACCTATAATTTTGACAAGATGAGTGCTACCTTAATATATGCAGACTACGACAATAAAGATCGCTACATCACAGATTGGTCAAGAATTGATACCGATGACCTTTTCAAAGATCCTCTATATTATTTTAGTGACGATGGTTCTGACAGTATTGAATTTAGGCTGAGTTCAACTACAGATGGTCCACTCTCATGGACCATTGGTTACTACAAAACTGAATATGATTCGACACCAAATCAAGTCACCGAATGGGAGATCACTGATGCAGGAGGTCTAGATTATTTGAGCTATATGTGGTTTTCATCCCACACCGATTGCACCGGATCCCAAGTTGTTATGTCTCCACTAGGTGATGGCAGCTGTTATAACTCAGGGCTGTACAAATCTCCCTATGGAGATACAACCTACGACCCATTTCCAGCTGGTGGTGCCGTCAGTGGTGGTCTGGTCTATGGAAGCTATAGCTACTACAGTTATTCAGAAGAAAAAGCAGTTTTTGGCCAAATAGGTTACTCATTTGGTGACTTTACCGTCACGGTGGGTTTAAGGGACTATGAAATATCAGACGGTTATAAGAGTTCTGAATACGGTATATTCTATGAAAGTCCAGATAATACTGGTTGCGGTGGCGACGAACCCGTTGGTGTTACTTGTAGTGAAGAAGGCGGCTCAGAGTCTGACAACAGACCTAAAGTCACTCTCACGTATGAGGTCAATGATGATTTGACATTGTTTGCCGTTTCTTCTGCCGGTTACAGAACTGGAGGTAACAATGCTGCGCTGCCATTTTTTTGTTCATCTGATCCTGAAGCAGCTGGCTTTAAACGAAGATACGTTTCAGACAAAGCTGACAATACAGAAATTGGAGTTAAAGCACGTGGTGGAAACTACAGACTCAATGCAACGTATTTCTGGGTTGACTGGACAGGCATACAAGTCACAATTCGACCTGCATGCGGTTGGAGCTTTACCTACAACGGTGGTGAGGCTGAAACAGAAGGAATTGAGTTGGACTTCTCTTATGATTTGACTGAGAACTTAGCGCTCGATTTTTCAGGATCTTGGATTTCTGCAGAAATAACAAAAGACATTGAATCAATGGGTGCTTCTGCTGGAGCCAGATTACCTAATATCGCTGAAGAACAATGGAGTCTTGGACTTTCATATACTTTTGAAATGTTCTCAAGACCTACGTTTGCTAGAGTTGATATGAACTACTATGGTGATAGTTATGCAACATTTGCAGAATCTTCTGAAGATATGTCACCAGATTACACTCAAATGAACTTGAATCTTGGAATGGCTATAACCGATGAATCTAGAATTCAATTGTCAATAAGCAATTTGACAGATGAAAGAACTGAGGCATTTCGTTTCTCAGCTGAAAGTCCTGGTTATAGAGCAAGAAACTACTTGCAATGGATTCCACCGAGATCTGTCGCTATTTCATACAGTCAAGACTTCTAATTGATTTAGATGTAGATATAGAAAAGCCCGGTTTATCCGGGCTTTTTTTTATTGTTTAACTATTTTGCCATTTTTCATAACAAAATTGACATCTTCAAGAAGAGAAATATTCACCAAAGGATTACCTTTAATACCAATGATATCAGCAGCAAAATTCTCTTTAATCTCTCCTACATAATTCAGATCAAACAATTCAGCAGTTCTGATTGTTGCTGACTGAATTGCTTGCAGAGGGGTCATGCCCCAATCAACCATATACTTGAACTGACGAGCATTCTTCCCATGAGGATATATTCCAGCATCGGTACCAAACACAACATTGGCACCAGCTTGTACGGCTTTTTTAAAATTTTGTCGCTGAATTTTGCCGACAGTTCTTTCTTTTGCCAGAGATTCTTCTAACATTCCTTTCGCCGCACCTTCTCCAAGAATATAGTCAGAAACATAGACATCCATGGCTAGGCTAGTGCCTCGTTCTTTCGCTAATTTGATCGTTTCCTCATCAATGAAACTAGAGTGTTCAATTGAGTCAACTCCCGCAATAATCGCAGTTCTAATTCCCTCTAAACCATGAGCATGTGCGGCAACTCTCATACCATGGTTGTGTGCTTCATCAACTATGGCCTGCATTTCTTCCAATGTAAATTGTTTGGCGTTCACATCAGTATTTTTGGACAAGACTCCACCGGTTGCACAAAACTTAATTAGATCAGCCCCATATTTACGATTCTTACGAACTTGTTTTCTTGCCTCCCAAGGACTATCAACAACTCCTTCTGATCGGTAATCATATTCATGGGGTAATAAATTACTGTCACAATGGCCTCCAGTTATACCAAGGGCAGGTCCTGAAACAAACAATGTTGGACCAATAACAACACCTTTATTGATGGCTTCTTTTAGAGCAACATCTGAGAAACTTCCTGCACCAACATTTCTCACTGTGGTAAATCCTGCTAATAAAGTGTTTTTGGCATTTTTAACGCCATAGATTGTCGCTAGTTGGGAAGATTCACCAATTCCGGCGTAACCTTTAAGTTCGGTGTTGCCCATTAAGTGGACATGGGCGTCCATTAATCCTGGGATCAGTGTCAAATCAGGAAGATTGATGACCTTTGCATCAGCAGTTTTTTTGTTCAAATTTGATCCTATTTTGATTATTTTTCCATTTTCAACCAATATTTCAGTTTTATACAGATGGCCTGATTGAACATCTAGAATCTGGTATGGATTCAGAATTACCGATTCAGCCATTGTCTGTGCTGATATAAATACACAAAAAATTCCAATTATTAAGGTAAGTTTTCTCATTGATTACTCCTACTGTTAATTTCGATAAATATATGTGAGATGATTACTGGCAATTTAATGCACCTTCAGCATTCAGATCATTTGGAAAATACTTTTCCAATAAAGCCCAAAGGGTTGCAACGGTTCTGTTATCAATTTTTCCATCAGTCTGCCAGGGCTGGAAATGAAGCTGAAAAGCTCTTATAAAATCATAGGTTTGTTCATCATACTTACCTGTTTGTTCAACACCATAGCCATATGTTTTAAGACCGCATTGTACTTGAGCAATTGACGGGATCTTTTCTTCTGTAAATTTTAACCAATATTTATTGACTGTTTCGTGCTCGTACCAAGCACCAATTCCGTGCTGATGTAGTATCTGCCATGGAAACTTGGGGCCTGGATCTGATTTAACAGCCGGCTGTATATCTGCATGTCCAATAACTCGAGTTGGAGTGATTTCAAGGTGACGTTCCAATATTTGCTTCGCAAGTTCAATCAATAGTTGGATTTGTTTGGGGTCATAATCTACAAATGAACAAAGGTAATCGTCTGTAAAATCAAGTAGTTTGTTATCATTTTGATAATAGCATGAACTATTATTTACCAATTCAATCCCAATTGACTGGTCATTAATATTTTCTCGATCTTCCCACTTACTCTTACCGGCATGCCATGCTCGGTCATTCTCATCAACCAATTGATAGACAGTCAAGTCTTCTTCATTATATGTCTCATCAAAAGATTCAGGAATAAGATAGTGAGAACTGACTTCATGTTCTGGCAAAGTTAGCAACTCCAATGATCTTTGCCAGTTGGATGATGTGTAGTGTATGACTAAAAATCGAACTCGACTATTGTAATTCAGTGAATTGTGTTTATTGTTTTGTTTGTATTCAGGTAGATCAATAGAGAAAGAAAGTCTTTTTTCTTCAGCATATCCAGTAATTGAAAAGAGTAGAGTTAAGATAATTAATTTTCTCATAGCGAATTACTAAAGACAGTCAAGCGATTTCCCCAGATGATTTTAGGGCCTCAATATCCGCATCTTGCATGCCTATGTTTTTCAAAACTTCGTCCGTATGTTCTCCAACATAAGCGGGAGGAGAGCTCGCTTCAGGAACAGTTCTTGAGAATCTTGGGGCTGGGGCTGGTTGAACAATTCCTTCCAATTCTATAAATGCATCTCTTGCCTTGTTGTGTGGGTGTTCTGGTGCTTCTGCCATATTTAAAACTGGAGCGAAGCATATATCAGTTCCTTCCATTAATTGACACCATTCTTGTTGTGTTTTCTTCAAAAATATTGCCTTCAGAGCTTGCTTCTTTTCTGGCCAAGATTCTCTGGCTAATTGATCATCGAAAATTGGATCTTCCAAGGGAGTGATCTCACGGAGTAGTTGGTAAAATTTTGGCTCTATTGATGCTATAGAAATAAATTTTGAGTCTTTGCATTCATAAGTGTCATAAAAATGTGCGCCGCCATCAAGGTAATTAGTGCCTAAGGAATCTTTCCACATACCGATTCCTCTCATGTTGTAAATCATTGTCATCAAAAGAGCAGAACCATCTACCATTGCGGCATCTACAACTTGGCCTTTTCCTGAGTTTTTAGTCTCTAATAATGCAGACACCAGTCCCAATGCCAGCAGCATACCCCCACCACCATAGTCTCCTATCAGGTTTAATGGTGGAACAGGAGGGGATCCAGGTCTGCCGATTGTTGATAATACACCTGAGAGAGAAATATAATTAATATCATGGCCAGCAGCATGAGCCAAAGGACCTTCTTGTCCCCAGCCTGTCATCCTGCCATAAACGATTTTTTTATTTCTTTGCAAACAGACATCTGGTCCTAAACCCAATTTTTCCATTACCCCGGGTCTAAAGCCTTCAAAAATAGCATCAGATTTAGTAACCAGCTTTAAGACAATCTCAATTCCTTTAGTGGCTTTTAAGTCAACAGCAATTGATTTTTTGCCTCTGTTATTAGCATCTTGTTTTGACACTGAGCCAGCAGAAGTAACACGGTCTATTCTGATGACTTCTGCTCCTAGATCTGAAAGTACCATACCACAGAAAGGAGCTGGACCGATTCCAGCCATTTCAATTATTCTTAAACCTTTTAATGGACCCATAAAAATCTCTTATTAATTAAGAATACCATGAGAAAAAGTAACTTCTATATGTTTAAAATTTAGATAAAAATGGTAGCTATGGATTGAACAATTTTAAAAATTGGTTGCACAGCACCAAGTAAAATAAGGCCAATCACAATAAAAAAACCATAGGGTTCAATTAAATCGATGTTTCGGCCAATCTTTTCGTTGACAAGACTTCTAAGGACCCTTCCTCCATCCAGAGGTGCTATGGGCAACAAATTAAAGACCATTAGTACAAGATTAATAAAAACACCTGTTTGTGCCATCAAAAATAAATAAGGATATAAATAATATTGATCTCCGAATAAGAAAACATTGACCGTAAAAAAGACCGACCAGAAAAAAGTCATCAACAGGTTTGCAAATGGGCCTGCTATTGCCACAAAAAACATATCACGCTTTGGATTTCTAAGATTCATGGGATTAATAGGTACAGGTTTTGCCCAACCAAAAACCAATCCACCAAGGTAGAGTAAAAGACCAGGCAATAAAACTGTCCCTAAGAGGTCCATATGGGCAATTGGATTTAATGTCAAACGACCCTGTATTTCAGCTGTTCTGTCACCAAATTGTTTTGCTACCCAGCCATGTCCTACTTCATGGAGTGTAATTGCAAAGAGCACTGGTATCAGTATCGATACTATCTGTAAAAAAGTATGCATTTATTAATTATAATCTATCTATAAATTATGGCTATGTTGCCATTTAATTAAACGCAAACAAGCATTCTTTAAAACAAACATTATTAATTTGTTATTATAAAATCCAAAGTTTTAACGAGGTCTCCCCATCATGCGCTTTAATACGATTATCGTCATATGCCTCTCTATTTTTCTATTTTCTTGTTCAACAGGTTACCGGCCGCTCAACGATTCAGGTGGATACTGGGATGAAAGAATTGAGACCACATCAAACCGATTCAAAATTGGCTATGATGGAAATAAATGGCACAGTGATCCAGTAAATAGAAAAGAAAGAGTCATCGATCTTGCCTTACTTAGGTCAGCAGAAGTTGCTTTGGAAAATGGGTTTAAGTATTTCATAATCAGTGGTAGTACAGCCTACACAGAAAAAACTGATCTTCTTCAAGGCTCCATACCTTCAAACACCACTGCTTCTAGACTGCAACGTAGAAATACTTCAGTAACATATCAAGTTAAAGCAAGCTTCTCGACTGTAAATTACGTTGATATTGACAAAGACTCATTGACCAATAATGTCATTCAAAGTGGTGAGTTTAAAGGATATCCCTTATACCAAGCTGACTTAGTCATTTACACAGTACTTAAGAAATACAACATGAATAATGACGCAATTTCACCAACGATAGAAAGATACGGATCTGTCTCAGCACCAACGTCCCATCAGATGATGGAGACTATTGATATGGTGCCAACCAATCCTAAGTAAATCTACCAAGGTGCCACTGTACCCGTTTCATCAAAAAAATAGCCTGATTGATCCAGAGTATAACTATCAATCACCTTGGCAACCAGATAAGCACTTTCTTCAGGTTTAAGCATCCTTGGGTCTTCAAAACCTTCAACAATATCAGTGATAACCCATCCTGGTGAAATCAAGCCAACAATAATTCTTTCCGATTTGAGGTCTTGCGATAAATTCCTAGTGATCATATTTAAAGCAGCTTTGCTTGTTTTATAGAAATATTGACCGCCTCGAGTTCTGGTAATAGACCCCTCGGTACTGGTGATGTTGATTATTTTTTTTTGTTGGCTGACAGCAATGTGATTGAGAAATGCTTCGGCCATTCTAGTCGGGCCAAAAGTATTGACATCTATTACTCTTTTGAAAATTGAATAGTCTAAATTACCAAAAACTTGATTTGTAAGGCCTCCTGAAATACCAGCATTGTTGATTAGAACATCGATGCTACTGTCTTTATATTTGTAAGCTACCTTATTAATAGTCTCCATATTAGTGACATCTATCTTTTCGATCATTACCAATGGATGCTTGTTTGCGATAGTTTTTAATTTCTTTGCTTGGCTCGGTTTGCGACAGGTTGCAATTACTTTCCAGCCTTCTTTTGCATAATGTTCTGCCAATGCCAAACCAATGCCTCGATTTGATCCTGTTATTAAAACGGTTGCAGGATCTTGTATAGAAGAGTTTGCCAACAACGGGCTGTTGTTGATTGCAACAAAAATACACAGTAGATAGACAATCTTTTTCATTTTAAATTACTTAATCGTTTTTGTGGAGATCAATTTGTAATCCGTAAAACCAAATTCGTACCGATGATTTTTTGAACAGAGTAAAAGTATAGAATTGTATTTTCTCATTGAACCTGATGACAATGTGATTGGCAAAAATGACCTATCAATTGTTTCACCTTTTTTATTCAATACCTGTATTTTCATTTTTGCCCATAAAGTCGATGCACTATCATTAAAAATTTCAAACTGTATACGGTTGGGAAGAACAGTTGTGCAACTCAGGTTTTTGACAATGATCATGTCTATGCCTGTAGCTATTGGTTCTTGTGTATTTAGGTATGAAGTTTCCGCTGTAGAAACATGCAATACCCCTAAAAAGAGGACTGTAAAAAATATGAACTTAATCATTATCGATTTAGTGTTTTGAGGTTCTTAGAGAAAGAATCAACATGATAGTTAAAAAACCAATCGCAAAGGGAACACCAACGATTCCAGGAGTAGTACCAGTAAAATATTGTTCATCAAGAGGATGTAATATACCTACTAATAGAGGTCTGGCGAGCCATTCTGCTAACCAGAGTATGTACATCAAAGGGATCAAATTACGATAACGAAATAAAATAACAATATTTACAAGACAAAAAATCAATTGTTGCAGTCCCCAAAGTGATCCAAACATATATATCACCTGGTTAGGATCAGGAATGCCTTCAAAAATTATAATACTTCCAATTGAATTGAGGCCGGCATCTTGATAAAGCAAATGAATAAAACTTCTCCAAGTCATTAAACATGTGGTAAAAATCAGTCCAAAAAATGCAAATCGATTGCCTAGATAATTGTTGCTCGCCTCTGAAGGTAAAATTTTATCTATAAGCCGCATATCAATTCTTGGACAAGATACCGAGGAAGTTTAATTTTCTAGTGCAGTAAATTTAAGCTCTTTATCGTCGATATTGCCCCATCTAATGGTAAAAACATCCTTTGGAAAATTTTGTGTATTCCTCCATGGATCTCTGGAGCCTTGTTTTGGGAATTTATGCATTGATCTGGTGATATAACCAGATGAGAAATCCAACCAATTACCATCATGTTCGACAGACTGGTCAACGAGAGGACAGCAATACGCATAGCCTTTTTTATTCAAATAATTTATAACACGACATACGTACTCAGATGTAAGGTCTGCTCTGAGTGTCCAAGATGCATTGGTGTAACCAAATGTAGCTACCAAATTGGGAACATTGCTGAACATCATTCCTTTGTATGTCATTGTTTTAGATATATCTACTTCATCATTATCAACCACTAACCTAATACCATTACAGACTTCAAGATTAAGACCAGTCGCAGTTATAATGATGTCTGCTTTGAGTTCATCGCCAGATTTTAATTGTATGCCTTCTTTTGTGAACCTATCAATGTGGTCTGTCACCACTGAAGCTTTTCCTGCATTGATGGCATTAAATAGATCTCCATTAGGAACAAGGCACAAGCGTTGATCCCAAGGATTGTAATTTGGTGTAAAATGAGTATCAACATCGTAATTTATATCAAGTTTTTTACGTACCTCATTAATCAAAAATTCTTTAACTCTTTTCGGAAATTTTCGGCATTTTTGAAAGAACCACCATTGAAAATATATGTTCTTTAAACGCAACAAAAAATAGGCTATTTTTGAATCCAGCAGCATGTGTAAAGCCTTTCCAACCTTGTCCTCATCTGGAAAAGCAACAAAGTAAGTAGGTGATCTTTGCAACATGGTTACATGTTTGGCTTCATCAGCCATCGAAGGAATAATGGTAACAGCTGTGGCACCACTGCCGATTACTACAACATTTTTATTCTTGTAATTAAGATCTTCAGGCCATTTTTGTGGGTGTACAATCTCACCAGCAAAGTTATCTTTACCATCAAAATGGGGTGTGTAGCCTTCTTTATAATTATAGTAACCGCCACATAAAAACAAAAATTCACAAGTAACATCCTTAACTTCTTGTGTTTTTTTATTTTCTACTCGAACGGTCCATTTAGAATCATGAGAAGACCATGAGGCTTCGTTTACCCTTTGATTGAAATGGATTTTCTTATCCAAACCATTTTCTTTAACCGTTTCGTCCAGGTAGTTTAAAATTGATGGTCCATCAGCTATTGATTTGACTCCCTTCCAGGGTTTGAATCTAAAACCCATAGTCTGCATATCAGAATCTGATCTGATGCCCGGATATCGAAACAGATCCCATGTTCCACCGATAGTCTCTCTACTTTCAAGAATGGCGAAAGTTTGATTGGGACATCTTTTTTGTAAGTGATAACCTGCACTGATGCCTGAAATGCCTGCACCGACAACGATTACATTAAAGTGATTTTGATTCATTTTTATATTTAATGCTTTTAATTAATTCATTGATTAGTCAGTCATTATATAAGAATTAGACTGGCTGATCCCCTATATAGATAAATTTGTTGTTTGTTCTTTTTGCCACACCATCGTTGATAAGCTTGATCAGGTGTGACTCCAAAGACCACTTAGCAATGGGATGCAATATTGGATCAACATCGGAATAAACATCTCTAACCAATGTATCCAAATCACCCGATCTTTGCAGTTGTAATGTTTCAATCACTTTCGACTCTCGTTCCATTCTATGTTGTACAACCCATTCAACAGTACCATATGGATCGTCCATTAGTTCTCCATGCCCTGGTGCAATTTTATTTAAATCATATTTCTTTAGCTTAAGTAAAGAATCAATGTATTCTTGCATATTGCCATCGGGAGGCGATATAACCACAGTGGAGCCATCCATAATATGATCGCCAGTAAATAGTAGTTTTTCCTGCTTCAATAAATAACAAAGATGATTGGATGCATGTCCAGGGGTATGAATTACCTCAATTGAGTAATCTTTACTAGTGAGAGTCTCACCGTCACTAAGCATTCGCTCCGGTGTAAATGTTGTGTCCTGATCTTTAGAACTATCAGTTATCAACGCAAAAACAGGAACACCAATTTTATCCTGCAACAGTTTTGTTCCGGGTGAGTGATCTGGATGGGTATGCGTCAATAAGATTTGTTTAATATGAGAAGATGTTTGAGTAATCGCATCAATGTGGGCTGGTAGGGCAGGTCCTGGGTCGATAACTGTCACTTCATCATTACCGATTAAATAGGTGTTGGTCCCTGGACCTGTAAAGATACCTGAATTTCCAGCAGTAATTCGTCTAACAAGTGGTGTGACTTGTTTTGGTACATCGGTATCCATTGCAAATTTAACTCAATATTTTGATAAAGATTTATTGAACTTCTGTCAATTGACCCATTATAAGCCTCTTAACAGGCCAAAAGTTGTTACCAAATCTTAAGGCCAAGCGTCTCAGCACTTTTGCTGATAATTTTTCACTGTTGTATAGATCTACTAGTAGATTGGTACCATAATACAGTGGTCTGGTAGAACGTTGATGTTTTTGGTTGTATTTGCTCAGAATTTCATCAGATGTGAAATCATCTTTATTTGATAAAGCTTCTTCAATAACTGTCGCTAGAGTTTCCGATCCCCTAAGACCTAAATTGAAGCCGTGAGCGGTTACTGGGTGCATACCAACAGATGCATCACCAATGAGTGCAAAGCGATTAGCATGAAAATAGCTAGCATGCGATGCAAACAAGGGATATGAATATTTATCTCCTGCTATCATCATCTTTCCCAACCTTGAGTTAAATCGGCTCTGAATGTCCTGATTAAAGGCCTGATCTTCCATGGTCATAATTGAATCAGCCTGATCAGACGAAATAGTAATGACTATAGATGAAAAGTTTCCAATCATGGGCAACACAGCAAGTGTCCTACCATAGTGAAAACATTCATAAGCGACGTTATGATGAGGTTTTTCATGTTCCATTTTGCAAACAATCACGGTTTTGCCAAAATCTTTCACTTCAGACGGAATACCCATGGATCTTCTTGCACTGGATAGTCTTCCATCAGCAGCAATCATCAGGCTCGAATGAATGACTTCTTTACTGCTGAGCTTAACTTCGACTCTATTTGTATCAATGTTAAATGAATCCACACCCACATTAGTAAAAATTTTAGTATCTTTATTCTCTTTAGCTACTTTGTAAGCAGCAGCTCTAATTAAACGATTTGGGATTAAATGTCCAAGCGTGTTTTCAGAAGTATCCTGGTGGTTGAAATGTAGAGAATAAGGGGATGCTCCATTAATCACTTTTGCTTCTTTGATAAGTGAAATTTCATTTTGGTCAATTTCTTGCCAAATACCAAACCTAGTTAATATTTTTTTCGACAGATGAGTTAATGCAATTTCTCTTCCATCCTCAGATGGAGTGGCAAGTGATGCACTAGTTTGGCGGTCTATGATTGCAATGTTCAGCGACGTATTAGATAAAGCTTTTGCAAAACTTAATCCTACTGGCCCTGCACCGACAATTACTACATCAAATTTCATAAATGACTGTTATTTAAAACTAATGTCTTAAGCATTGTAAGTTATTATAATGGCAATTATTTATTATTTTTATCAATAGTTAATATGGGAAATTATAAAAGAATATCTATAGAAAAAGCACAAGAATTAATGTCTGATCAGGCAACGATTATCGATGTCAGAGATCGACAAAGCTATTCGATGGGACATATTGAAAATGCTGTTCATGTTTCTGATGAAAATATCCAACAATTCATCGATGGGACAGATAAATCCAAACCTCTGATTATTTATTGTTATCGAGGAAACTCAAGTCAAGATGCTGCCGGATATCTATCCGATAAAGGTTTTATGAATGTTTACAGCATGGACGGAGGCTTTGAAGAATGGTCATCAAATAATTGACACTTTTAAATTGAGTATTAAGCAAATAATTCAACCTTTTGTTGCTGTCAAAGGGGGCTTGATTTCTGCTTTACATAAAGTTCAGAAAGAGTTTGGTTTTTTAAACAAAGAAAGTATTAAAACCCTAGCTAAATCATTCAATATTTCTGATGCGGAGGTCATAGATGTAATCACATACTATGATGACTTTAAGCTTGAGAAACAAGGAGAGTACATTATTAGGGTTTGCCAGGCAGAAGCCTGTCAAAGCTTAGGATGCAGAGAGTTATGGGATACTTTAAGGTCTCATTTTCAACTTGAACAAGATGAAACATCAAAAGATTATTCAGTAACTTTAAAAGAAGTTTTCTGTCTTGGGAACTGTGCTCTCAGCCCTTCAGTTATGATCAATAAAGATGTTATTGGAAGGGCTAACTCAGAGAAGATTTTAGCTTACCTGTCAACTAGACAAAACAATTCAAAAAATGACTGATCCAATCAAAATATATATCCCTAAAGAAACATCTGCTTGTTCAGTTGGCTCAGACTCTATAGCTGAAAAAATTGAACCATTAATCCAAGAACATAAACATATCAGTATCGTTAGAAATGGTTCATGGGGTGCATTTTGGCTTGAGCCTTTTGTAGAAATTGAAATAAATGGCAAACGGACAGGATCCTCTTATTTAGACAAGGATATTTCGCAATTATCATCAATCGAAGAGTTTCTTGATGATTTCAATAAAAGTAAACCATTCAACATACTAGAAACAGAATTTATAAAACAACAAACAAGGTTGGTATTTTCAAGAATTGGATTACATGATCCATTGGATTTAGATGAATATTTTAACTCAGGTGGTTATAAGGGTTTAGAAAAGTCCTTTGAGATAGGCCAACAAAAAACAATGGATGAGATCAAAAAATCTGGCTTGAACGGGAGAGGAGGTGCAGCATTTCCAACTGCTATTAAAATGCAAACTGTGTTTGACCAAGAAGCAAAAACAAAATATGTTGCTTGCAATGCTGATGAAGGAGATGGCGGTACTTTTTCAGACAGACTAATTATGGAATGCGACCCATACTCACTCATTGAAGGGATGACAATTGCAGCCTATGGTGTTGGTGCAAGCCATGGATACATCTATATTCGCTCGGAATACCCACTTGCAAAGTATTTTTTAAGTCAAGCAATCCAAATTTTAAAGTCTAAAAATTTACTTGGAAAAGATATTTTAGGTAAAAATTTTACTTTTGATATTGAACTTAGAATCGGCGCAGGGTCTTATGTTTGTGGTGAGGAGACAGCCATGATGGAAAGCATTGAAGGAAAAAGGGGTCTTGTCCGATCAAAACCTCCATTGCCAGCTATAAAAGGACTTTTCAATAAACCCACTTTAATCAATAACGTAATAACTCTTGCATCTTTGAGTGCAATTTTAATGCAAGGAAAAGATATCTTCTCACAATTTGGTTCTGGTAAATCTGTCGGCACAATGCCGTTTCAACTATGTGGAAATATCAAACAAGGTGGTCTTATCGAAGTACCTTTTGGGATAACATTAAATGAAATGATATACGATTTTGGAGCAGGAACATTGAATGAAAAACCTGTTCATGCCGTTCAAATTGGAGGTCCATTAGGAATTTATCTTCCCACTCATTTATTTGACACACCTTTAACAGTTGAATCATTAATTGATCTGAAAGGCTCTCTGGGCCATGGTGGCGTCATTGTGTTTGATGATTCAACAAACATGGCATTACAAGCTAAATTTGCAATGGATTTTTGCCAAATGGAATCTTGTGGTAAATGTACGCCTTGCAGAATTGGTTCAGTCAGAGGAGTAGAATTAATTGATAAGATATATAATGGAACCGCTGTAAAGGACGATAGGATTCTTCTTGAAGAACTTTGTGAAACAATGGAAACAACCTCGTTATGCGCAATGGGCGGTATGACTCCAAATCCTGTTCGCTCTATAATAAAGTATTTCCCAAATGAGATGACAAATTAGTGAATAGTTTGAAAGAAATCGACCACGGTACTCCTGCAGTTAAATCAACGAAGACTATTTCTGCAATAATTAATGGTGTAAGTATTTCAGTACCAGAGGGTACTTCAATCATGAGAGCGGCTTCTCTCAATGGTATTGAAATACCAAAACTATGTGCATCTGATAATTTAGAGTCTTTTGGTTCATGCAGACTCTGTATTGTTGATCACAAAGATAGAACAGGCTTAGGCTATCCATCTTCATGTACAACTCCTATCACTGAAGGCATGGATGTAACCACCCATAATGAAAAACTGACTCATTTAAGAAAAAACTTAATGGAATTATATATTTCTGATCATCCCTTAGATTGCAATACATGTTCCTCTGACGGTGATTGTGAACTCCAAGACCAAGCTGGTGAACTGAGTTTACTCGGGACTAATAATATACTCAAACCTACTCGTTACAATTCAATAAAAAGCGACCATTTGGGTCAGCAAATTGATTCTTCTAATCCATATTTTAATTTTGATCCTGAAAAATGCATCGTCTGTTCTCGTTGCGTCAGGGCATGTAATGAAGTTCAAGGGACATACGCCTTGTCACTTCACGATAGAAGTTACGACACTCAGATTAAACCTGGCATTGCAGAGAATTTTTTAGAATCAGAATGTGTTTCTTGTGGTGCTTGTGTACAAAGTTGTCCAACAGGAAGTTTAATTGAAAAGACTATCGTAGAAAAAGGCATGCCAGATAAAGCTGTTTTAACTACTT
>CAZWGB010000024.1:0-18726 GCA_964633465.1 uncultured Woeseiaceae bacterium
TTTAAGATTTTTTCCTGGTTTAAAATGAGGTACGTAACGTTCATTAATATTAACTGCAATACCTGATTTCGGATTTCGACCTATTCTTGGTTTGCGGTAACGCAGTGAAAAACTTCCAAAACCTCTTAATTCTATCCTTTCTCCAGTTGAAAGTGCTTGAGTCATGCAATTAATGATTGTTTTTACAGCTAATTCTATATCACGATGTGGTAACTGATCTTGGTTTCTGGAAATTCTATCTATAATATCTTTTTTGTTAATTTTCATGATTTTATTAGTACATTATAGTATTTAAGAATGCAATTCTTACTCACTTTTGTCTTTTTTTGTAAATTTTGATTTTAACAAATCTCCCAGACTTGTTTTAGCGATAGACTCAGATTCATCAGCTTTATATGATTCAACAGCTTCTCTTTCTTCTGTTTCTTCTTTAGCTTTTATTGATAATTTAACAGTTCTATTCTTATTATCAAAACCAATAATTTTTGCCTCAATTTTGTCACCATTCTTAATAACCGTCCTAACATCCTGAATTCTCCTTTGTGATACTTCAGAAATGTTTAATAAACCCTTTATGCTGTCATCAATTAAGACTAATGCATTGTTTTCATCTATTTCAGATGCAATTCCATTAACTGTTTTTCCTTTAGGGTTGTTATTTTTGAAAATAGTAAATGGGTCGTTTTGTAGTTGCTTAATTCCTAAAGAGATTCTCTGTCTTTTTGGATCAATGGATAAAATTACAGCCTCAATCTCTGTTCCTTTTTCATAGTCACTAAGATTTATGGTGTTTTCACTATCCCAGGAAATGTCAGAAATATGAATTAGACCATCAATATTGCCCGGTAAACCAATAAACATTCCAAAGTCAGTAATTGATTTGATCGTGCCTTTGATGTTTTGATTTTTAGAAAAATTTTCTGAAAAAGTTTTCCAAGGGTTTTCTAAACACTGTTTTATTCCTAGTGACACACGTCTTTTTTCGCTATCAATGTCAAGAATCATAACTTCAACTTCATCACCTATCTTTGCGATTTTGTGGGGATTAGGATTGTTATTTGTCCAATCTATTTCAGAAACATGGACTAACCCTTCTATGCCATCTTTGATTTCAACAAAAAGACCATAATCTGTTATGTTTGATATCGCACAAGTCATCTTCTGACCAATTTCAAATTCATCAATAATTTTATCCCAAGGATCTTGATCTAATTGTTTCAATCCTAGTGCAACTCTTTGTTTTTCTTTATCAATCGCTAAAATTTTTACTGATAATTTATCAGCTATTGCAAGTTGTATTGATGGGTGCTTTATTTTTTTCCATGAAATATCAGTAATGTGTAATAAACCATCTATGCCTCCAAGATCAATAAATGCTCCATAATCTGTTAAGTTTTTGACTATACCATCAATAATATCGCCTTCATTCATTTGTTCTAACAGTTCAGATTTCGATTCAATTTTGTCACCTTGAATGGCTGCTTTTCTTGAAAGGACGATATTGTTTGCTTTTCTTTCTGCTTTTATTACTTTAAATTCAGAGTTTGCTCCCTCTAAGTATTGAGTGTCTCTAACTGGTCTAATATCAACCAATGAACCAGGCAAAAATGCACTAATTTGATCAATCAATACAGTGAAGCCACCTTTAACTCTGTTTTTGATGAAACCATTAATTATTGAGTTTTCTTCAAGAGCTTTCATTATCTCTTTCCAAGTAGCTTCGTTTTTAGCTCTTTGTCGAGAAAGCTTTGTTCGTCCTTCTCCGTCTTCGATATCCTCTAGAAATACTTCAACAGTGTCACCAATTTTTATTTCTATTTCCCCTTCTGGGTTCTTAAATTGGTTTATGGAAACAACTGATTCTGATTTTAAACCAGAATTTAAAATAGCATGATCAGAGGTAATGTCGATTACATCTGCTTGAACTATTTGTCCTTTTGCTAAATCTTGACTGTATTTGCTATTTTCAAATAGTGTTTCAAAATTTTCATTCATAATTAATTCTATTTTTTAACTTCCAATAATTCCTTACAATACTTAGTTACTTGGTTCATTACTTCATCA
Source organism: uncultured Woeseiaceae bacterium (assembly GCA_964633465.1). Classification (GTDB taxonomy): domain Bacteria; phylum Pseudomonadota; class Gammaproteobacteria; order Steroidobacterales; family UBA11654; genus DTSX01. The sequence continues at coordinate 2,065 of CAZWGB010000024.1, forward strand.
ACTGCCAATTCATCAGTGTTAATTACCACTGCACCTTTAGGTATGACCAATGGTGAATTTTCTCTTGATAGATCCCTATTGTCTCTTTGATCTAACTCATTGATCAATCGCGAGAGGCTAACATTTATACCCTTTTGTTTCAACTGCTTATGCCTACGTTCAGCTCTTATTTTTACACTTGCTTGTAAAAAATACTTATATTTTGCCTGGTTAAAAATAACGCTGCCCATATCACGTCCTTCAGCTACTAGGCCTGGCTTTTTGTAAAATAATCTTTGAGTATCTATCAGTGATTTTCTTACAGCATTGTTGGAAGCGATAATTGAGGCTCTTTTTGCACATTCTTCTGTTTGAATGTAATCAGATATGTTTTTATTGTTTAACATAACAACAAGTTCTTTGTTAATTATCTTAAAATCAATACTAAGATTACCGGTCAGCTTGACTAAGTTCTTTGTATTAGAATGTTCTATATTTTGTTGATCAGAAAGGTAGGCAATAATTCTATAAAGTGACCCACTGTTTAAATAGTTCCATTTTAACTTTATTGCAAGTGACATAGCTAAAGTTCCTTTGCCCACTCCACTTGGTCCATCTATTGTGATTATGTTATCCATATTCAGTGATCAGGATTAATGATATTCATGCCGAGTTGGTTCATTGTTTCAACAAAGTTTGGGAATGATGTATTGATATTTTCAGTGTTATTTACCAAAATATCTGACTTAGAACAAACAGAAGCAATCAGTGCTGTCATAGCTATTCTGTGATCTCCAAATGAATCAATCTCTCCACCTGTTATATTGCCTCCAATAATAGTCAGACCATCTTTTAGTTCCTTTACTTCTATTGACAATTCAGATAATAATGCAGCCATGGCAGTTATTCTGTCTGATTCTTTGAAACGAAGTTCTGCAGCATTTCTGATTGTTGTGGTTCCATCAGCACAGGCAGCAGCTAAACAGACAAGTGGTAATTCGTCTATTGAGAGTGAAACTAAGTTATCAGGAACATTAATGCCTTGGAGTACAGAAGATTTAACTTTGATAGAGCCTTGGATTTCAAAACTACTATTTGGATCAATGGTAGTTGTAATATTTCCTCCCATCATTTTTAAGATTTTTAAAAAACCAGTTCGTGTGGGATTTAAACCAACATCTTTGATGATAATTTGACTATTCTTCGATAACAACGTTGCCAAAATCAAGAAAGCAGCTGAAGAAAAATCTCCTGGTATAGTAAGGGTTTCTCTACCTTTGATTTCACCATAATTCATAATAACTTCTTTATCATTATGGTTAATTGGACATCCAAAGAATTCTAACATTAGCTCAGTGTGATTTCTGGTAATCCAATCTGTGCTTAAAATAGTTTTAGAATTAGCATAAAGAGCGGCTAAAAGTATTGCGGATTTAACTTGCGCGCTTGGTGCTTTTAATTTTTGTTTACAACCAATTATTTGTTCTGATGGATCTATGTGTACAGGAGCATGCCCATCTTCCATTTTAATGCATGCTCCCATCTTTCGAAGTGGTACAGCTACTCTTTCCATTGGTCTGGAGTTTAAAGATAAATCACCAGTTAAAGTGCTTGAGAATTCTTGTGCAGATAAAACACCCATAAATAACCTCATAGATGTTCCAGAATTACCAAAGAAAAGTTCTTGTTTAGGCGGTATTAAACCGTGCAAACCCTTTCCACTGATTTCTAAAACCTCGTCCTTTTGTTTGCATTTTATTCCAAGCTTAATAGCAGCACTCAAAGATTTATTTGTATCAGCTGAATCAAGAAAATTAAATATTTTAACTGTTTCAGAAGAAATCATAGATAAGACAATTGCTCTATGTGAAATAGACTTATCGCCTGGTACTGAAATAACACCAGAAAGAGAATTTGGTTTTTTAGCAAGCAATTTTTGTTTAGTTCCTAATTTCATCATTGTGACAGAAAACCAAAAAATCAGTTTTTTGGTTATTGATTTTTAGGATATGAACCAAGAAACTTTATTTCAACATCCCTATCCTTTAAAGCCTCGATAGTATCATGAATACTTTCATCTTCTATATGTCCATCAATATCTATAAAAAAAACATAGTTCCAATTTTTTGTTTTTGAAGGTCTTGATTCAATACGCGATAGATTTATTTCATTTTTAGCAAATGGCTCAAGAAGGCGATATAAAGAACCAGAATCGCCTGTATTTGGAGGAATTATAAGAAGTGAAGTTTTATCAAAGCCTGTCGCAGTTGAAGTAGAATTTCCAATGATCAAAAAACGTGTTGCATTATTACTATAGTCTTGAATATTTTTTTTGATTATTTCTAAGGAATAATAATCTGCAATTATCTCTGCCCCAACACATGCATCACCAGATTCTTTTAAATTAAGTGCTCCTGATGTGTTGCTAATCACAGAGATTAATTCTGCATCTGGAATATTATCAGATATCCACTTTCTGCATTGTGCTAAAGATTGTGGGTGACCAAAGATTCTTTTTACTGACCTTATATTTGTTTCTTTTGATAACAAACATTGTTTAATAGTTAGTTCCATCTCTCCAGTAATTACAACTTTGGATGTTGATAATAAGTCCAAGGTATTGTTGATTGAACCTTCAACAGAGTTTTCTACTGGAACCATCCCGTAATCTACTTCTAATTCTTCTACAGATTTGAATACATTTTCTATTGATGATTTAGGATGTTTAGTTACGTTGTTTGAAAAGTAATGTACAACAGCAATTTCTGAAAAAGTTCCTTTGGGACCTAAATATGATACGTTCATCGGTTATTTTTTAATTAAGGCTCTTGATAGAAATTACACCATCTATCTGTGAAATTTTTGTTATTACCTCTGGTGTTACAAGTTTATCAATATCTATTAATGTGTAACCTATCTCTTTAAAATTTTTATGCGAAAGATCATTGATATTGATACCTGCTTCTCCTAAACAAGTAGTAAATTGACCTACCATGTTTGGTTGATTTTGGTTTGTTACGGACAAACGAGAACCTGATGATCTATCAAGATGAACCTCAGGAAAATTAACAGAGTTATAAATATTTCCATTCTCTAGGAATGATCTTATACTTCTGGAAACCATTTGAGCGCACTTGGTTTCTGCCTCTTTCGTTGATGCACCAAGATGTGGTAGGAGAAGAACATTGGGCCTTCCTACTAAAGATTTATCAGGAAAATCAGTAACATAGGCTTTAATTCTATTTTCTTCAAGAGACAATTTTATTGCATTTTCATTTACAATTTCTGCCCTGGATAAATTAATCAGGGTAGCACTATCTTTAACAATAGATAATTCATCACTTCCAATAAAATTTTTAGTTTCTTTAGTTGATGGTATGTGTATTGTTATAACATCAGCTTTCTTTAATAAATTACTTAAATTATCAGAGCTTTCAATACCTGGTTGAAGCTCCCAAGCATTATCTACAGTCATCATTGGATCAAAGCCAATAACATTCATTCCTAAATTAAGACAGGCATTTGCTACTTTTACTCCAATTGCACCAAGTCCAATGACACCAATAGTTTTTCCAGGTAACTCATATCCAACATATTTGTCCTTACCATGTTCAATGCGTTGTTTAAAATCTTCAGGATTATCTTGTTGTTCAATAAACCCTATAGCTTGATGAATGTTCCTAGCACAGATTAAGATAGCTGCTATAACCAGTTCTTTAACTGCATTTGAATTAGCGCCTGGAGCGTTGAATACAGGTATCGCCAAATCTGACAATTTTTTAATGGGGATATTGTTAACACCTGATCCTGCACGGCCTACTGCTTTAAGTGAAGAAGGGATTGCCATAGAATGCATATCGAATGATCTTAATAAAATTGCATCAGGATCTGATATGTCACTACCCACAATGTAATTGTCAGAAGGAAAAGAATTGATTCCATCTGCTGCTATTTTATCCAGTTTCAATACTTTATACATTAGTTACGAATTGTTATTTTCAAAATCTTCCATAAAAGCAATTAGCTCAGTAATGGCTTCAATCGGCATGGCATTGTACACACTTGCTCTTATTCCTCCAACTGTTCTATGTCCTTTAAGATTTTTAAATCCAGCGTCCGAAGACATTTTTAAAAATTTCTTCTCCAAGGCATCTTGAATCATGGTAAAAGGGATATTCACCCATGATCTAAATTTAGGATTTACATGGTTTTGATACATTGTCGAATTATCAATGTAGCTGTAGATAAGTGAAGCTTTCTTTTCATTTAATTTTGACATTGCGTCAAGACCACCCTGTTCAATGATCCATTCAAATACCAACCCAGCAACATACCAAGAAAATACAGGAGATGTATTGAGCATAGATTTATCATTATGGTGTGAAGCAAATCTCATCAGTGGTGGTAGGTCTTTTGCTTTACCTTTGATTAAATCTTTTTTAACAATCACGATGGTGAGACCTGCAATTCCTAGATTCTTCTGAGCTCCAGCAAAAATGAGACCATACTTTTTTATATCTATGGGCCTGGTACAAAGTGTCGAAGACATATCTGAAACAATAGGAGTATTAACACTGGGAATTTGATGAATTTCCAGACCATGAATGGTTTCGTTAGCGCAATAATAAAAGTACTCAGCATCTTTTGAGTGTTGCCAGTTTTTTGTGTCAGAAACATCTTTAAAATTACTATCAGAAGAATCTGCAACTATATTTACTTTAGAATGATACGCAGCGTAATCAGCTGCTTTTTTCGACCAAGCTCCTGTTATTAAATAATCAACAGTTCCTTGGTTAGCTAGATTCATAGGCACCATGCTAAATTGCTGTGTTGCTCCTCCTTGAAGAAAAAGTACTACATAGCTCTCATCAATTTGAAGAAGAGATCTTAAATTTTTTTCTGACTGAAAAGCAAAGTCTTTAAATGCCGAGCTTCTATGGCTGATTTCCATAATAGACATCCCGTCTGTGAAGTTACCCAAACGGTCTGCTATTTTATCAATAACTATTTTTGGTAATGTGGCAGGTCCTGCACCAAAATTGTAAATATTTGTTGGCATGATGTTTATTCATCGTTGCTGTCATTGATGATTGGTTCCATTTCAAGAAGTTTGTCTTCATCGTTTAAGCGTATTAATTTCACGCCTTGGGTATTACGACCAATAACAGAGATATTTTCTATTGTTGTACGGATTAAATTTCCTACTGAGCTTATAAATATAACTTCATCGTCAGATTGGACTTGATTAGCCGCAATCAATTTTCCATTACGTTGTGACGTTTGAATAGCAATCACACCTTTGCCTCCTCTCTTGCGTAAACTAAATTCTTCAATAAGTGTTTGTTTTCCGTATCCATTTTCAGTTGCAGTCAAAACATTACCTTCTTCTTTTGCTACAATTAATGAAATTACTTTTTGATCCTTATCAAGTCGCATTCCTATTACACCTTGAGATACTCTTCCCATTGGTCTAGCGTCTTTTTCTGAAAAACGAATGGCTTTTCCAGCATCAGAGAAAAGCATGATTTCCTTTGTGCCATCCGTAATTTCAACGTTTACTACTTTATCATTTTCTTTAAGCTTGATTGCTTTGATCCCATTTTTCATTGGTCTTGAGTAAGCAGAGAGAGGGGTTTTTTTAACGGTTCCTTTTTCTGTAGCCATAAAAATAAACTTATCACCTTCAAATATATTTACTGGGAGAACTGCTTGAATCCTTTCATCTTTTTCCAGTGGCAGCAGATTTACAATTGGCCTACCTTTAGCGTTTCTTCCAGCCCTGGGTAAACGGTAAACCTTAATCCAGTAAACTTTTCCATAACTGGAAAAACACAACAAAGTGTCATGAGTATTAGCAACAAATAGTTTAGAAATGAAATCTTCTTCTTTAAAAGAAGTAGCTTTTTTACCAGTACCACCTCTTCTTTGAGATCTATAGACATCCAATGATTGAGTTTTAGCGTAACCTTCTCTTGATAAAGTTACGATGAGATCCTCTCTAGGTATAAGGTCTTCATCGGTGAAATCAGAATAAAATGAGATGATTTCAGTTTTACGTTCATCACCATATTTATTCTTAGTTTCTAATAACTCATCTTTGATTAATTCTGTCAAGGTATCAGCATCTTCGAGCACATTCATAAACTCTTTAATGTCCTCTAAAAGCGAGGAATATTCTTTAAATATACTGTCCTGCTCAAGTCCAGTTAGTCGATTCAGTTTAAGTTCTAATATTGCTTTCGCTTGTTCAACAGAGAGTTTATAGCCTTTCTTTTGAACTCCAAATCTAATATTCGTATCAAAAGCTTGTGGTCTGGTTGAAACGTTGCCTGCTTTTTTCAGCATCTCAATTACTTTACCCGGCTTCCATAATTTAGAAGATATTTTCTTCTGTGCTTCTGCTGGTGTTTTAGATGCTTTTATTAAAGCAATCATTTTATCTATATTTGTTAATGCAATAGTCTGACCTTCAAGGATATGAGCCCTGTTGATTGACTTGTTAAGATTAAATATCGTCCTTCTGGTTACAACTTCTCTTCTGTGAGCAAGAAAAGAATCAAGTATTTGTTTCAGATTTAATAATTTTGGCTGTCCGTTAATTAGGGCAACCATATTGATACCAAAAACACTACCAAGCATGGTTTGTTTGTAGAGATTATTCAGAAGGACATCTGCTACTTGTCCTCGTTTCAGTTCTATAGCAATCCTCAATCCATCCTTATCTGATTCATCCCTTAACTCAGATATTCCTTCAATTCTTTTGTCTCTAACCAACTCTGCAATTTTTTCAATTAATCTTGCTTTATTAACTTGATATGGGAGTTCTGTAACTATAATTGACTCTCTATCAGAATCACCTATCGGTTCAATGTGGGTCCTGGCTCTGATATGAACCCTACCACGACCTGTCTCGTATGCAGATTTAATCCCATCAATACCGTGAATTGTCGCAGAAGTTGGGAAATCTGGTGCTGGTATAACTGTCATCAATTCATCTATATTTGTATCAGGTTTTTCAAGTAACATAATTAAACCATCAATAACTTCACTTAAATTATGAGGAGGTATGTTGGTTGCCATTCCAACAGCAATTCCAGCAGAACCATTAATTAGTAATTGCGGAATTCTTGCTGGTAAAACAGAAGGTTCAAATTCAGATTCGTCATAGTTAGGGGTAAAATCAACTGTATCTTTATCCAAATCAGCAAGGAGCTCTTGGGTAATTTTCTCCATACGGATCTCGGTGTAACGCATTGCAGCAGCAGAATCACCGTCTATAGATCCAAAATTACCTTGACCATCAACCAGGGTGTATCTTAATGAAAAATCCTGGGCCATTCTGACGATAGTTTCATATACTGCACTATCACCATGTGGATGATATTTACCAATGACATCACCAACGATTCTTGCTGATTTTTTATATGCTTTTGTGTGGTCATTGCCTAACACTTTCATTGCATATAAAACTCTTCTATGAACTGGTTTTAATCCATCTCTAACATCTGGGAGAGCCCTACCAATAATTACACTCATAGCATAATCTAGGTATGATTTACGCATTTCATCTTCAAGATTTATTTGTGTTATTTTAGTACTCATATAGCCTAATTTGGTATGTTGGAATTTGTATTTTCCAACAGTTTTATAAAGTTAATATTATTAGCCGTTATAATGGTCAAAACCAGTTACAATTTTACCATATTGACCATCAATCAAGAACAATTAAAGTCAGTTTAAAAAACTATCTAAATGAATAAATCAAACTTAAATTTTAGCCAAGAAGAACTCAATAAGTTTAATAAAATAACCGACCATTGGTGGGATCCTAAAGGTGATTTTTACTCATTACATATGCTCAATCCATTAAGATTTAGTTACATAAACCACCACACTGATCTTCGTTCTAAAAAATGCCTAGATGTAGGCTGTGGCGGAGGCATACTAACTGAATCATTAGCAACAAAAGCATCTACTGTTACTGGTATTGATTTAGCTGAAAATGCATTGAATGTTGCTGAACAACATTCAGGTTTATCCAATTTGAAAAATATCAATTATCTACAAAGTACTGTCGAAGAACATTGTGAAAAAAACAAGTCACAATACGATGTCCTAACCTGTATGGAAATGCTGGAACATGTCCCAAATCCAGATAAGATTATCATGGCATGTTCTTCCGGAGTTAAACAAGGCGGTCATCTGTATTTTTCAACTATCAATCGAAATCTAAAATCATTTTTAATGGCTATAGTAGGAGCTGAATACATCCTAAAATTACTACCTAAAGGAACTCACGAATACGATCAACTTATCAAGCCTTCAGAAATGAATCAGTGGGCAAGAAATGCAAATTTACAATTAGTTGATCTTTCTGGTGTCTCTTACAATCCGATCAATGAAACATTCAAATTAAGCAATGATGTTTCTGTCAACTATATGATGCACTTCATAAAGAATTAACAATCAACATGGATAACCATGGAAAAGTTATTTTATTTGACTTAGATGGAACTTTAGTTGATACCGCTCCTGAAATGCATCTGGCAATGAATGTCTTATTAAAAGAAGAAAGGTTAAAGCCCATATCTTATGAATCTATCCGTCCTCATGTTTCAAATGGTGTCATGGGTATTTTTATGAATGTTTTCGAAGATAACCCGCAATTTGGAGGAAGAAGATTCAACAGGTACTTGGATATATATGAAGAACATTTAGGGATAAATGCGATAACTTTTCCAGGCATAGATGAAGTTATATTAAAAATTCAAGAACGGAACATTAAATGGGGCATTGTGACAAATAAATCAAAACGATTTGCCAAGCCTCTACTTAGAAAATTAAAACTTTTAAATCAAACTTCATGTCTTGTATGTGGTGACACAACAAGCAACTTAAAACCTGATCCAGAGCCTATTAATTATGCTCTATCGTTGATGCAAAATAAGAATAAAAAAGGATCATTTTACATCGGCGATTCCAAGAAAGATGTTGATGCTGCTAAAGCGGCTGGAATTAGCTCCATTGCTTGTACATACGGTTATATTACTGATGATACAGAACCAAAAAACTGGAACGCAGACTTCTATGTGGACCATGCCTTGGAAATTCTGAATGTTATATAATCAATTGCCTTATGATGTCTACGCTAAATAAAAAAATCTTAACTAATAAAACCATTCTTGTTACAGGAGCTAGTTCAGGAATAGGTAAGGCTGCAGCCATTACCTATGCATCGCATGGTGCAACTGTAATCCTTTTGGGAAAAACATCGTCTAAACTGGAAAAGGTCTATGATGAAATAGAGAAGCTTGACTGTCCTGCCCCATTGATTTCATTAATGGATTTACTGATAGCTGATGCCAATGATTATCAGGAATTAGTCGATAATCTGTTAACGGAATTTAAGCAACTGGATGGCCTATTGCTTAACGCCGCAATACTGGGAGACAGAAGCCCTATTGAACAATACGACGTACAAAAATGGGTTGAGACAATCCACATGAATCTCACTTCACAGTTTATTCTGGTCAAAACATTACTACCTGCATTAAAGAAGTCAGCCAATGCGTCCGTTATCTTCACTTCGAGCGGCGTTGGAAAAATAGGAAAAGCTTTTTGGGGAGCATATTCTGTTTCCAAGTTTGGTGTGGAAGGACTTTGCCAGATATTGGCTGAAGAATTTGATAATGACAGCTCCATAAGGTTCAACTGTATAAACCCCGGAGCTGTTCGGACTAAAATGAGAAAAGCAGCTTATCCCTTTGAGAATCCAGAGAATCTTCCTGTACCAAAAGAGGTAATGGAAAAATATTTGTGGCTAATGTCTGAAGCTAGCAAAAATATCTCGGGAAAGAGTTTTGACTGTCAGTAATAGCTGTAATTAGCACTTCCTTTTATCCAAAAACGCCCAAGGATTTATCCATCACAGGTACTGCTCCACCTCTTTCATCAACTCGGGATCGTTTTTGAGGGATTCATCTGCGGAATCGTAAAGCGGAGCACAACCTTTCTATCACTCTTGAGTTTCTCGCTGGCTTGCTTGAGTGCATGGCCATTCTCACTTACAGCCTCTAGCACTTCCTCTTTGTTGTTCTAGTTGGTCATCTTATTTCACTAATATTTTTACCTTTTTCATATATTTTATCGTCTGTTAGCTTGTATACATAAGTGATCTAACATCTTGATTATGCTAATATTATTGTCTAGTAATGGTTCGATTATACCCGTATTCGACACAAAATGACGTTGCAAACCTTATACTTAAAATTTAATCAACAATTTAATAACTATGACTGATCAAGATCCAAAATTATGGAAAACTCCTAAACTGGTTACTTTTCTGGAGAAAGCTGTGTTGGCCTATCGTCAAGGGTCTCCATTAATTGATGATGACACGTACGATCATATTTATCTGGCTGAATTACAGCGTCGGGAACCTGAACATCCTTTCCTAAATAAAGTCGAAGTAGAACCAGATTTTGGTTCCGGACGACTAAAGCATCCCGTGCCGATGCTTAGCACGGAAAAATCTTACTCAGTGGACGAGACCAAAAAGTGGGTTACCAGAATTCTCAAAGAAGCAAACAAACAAGATATTGATGAGATTGACATCACGATAATAGTCACTGCCAAATTGGATGGACTGGCAGCCATGCTTCGGGAAGACAAATTACTGGTCACCCGAGGTGACGGTATCCATGGCAATGACATTTCTTCCTCTTTTGCCAAAGGTGTTGTTGATGCTGGCAATGGAATTTCAGGGGTTGGAGAACTGGTGATGACCACAGACTACTTTGAAACCCATTTGAAAAAACTTGGGTATGCTCATCCTCGAAATATCTGTGTCGGCGTGGTGAATTCAGATGAAGTCAATGAAGACTTTTTGAAGGCACTGAAAGATGGCGCAGTCCGATTTGTGCCCTACTCCACATTGAATCGCTGGGAAGGCAGTTTTACTGAACTGATCAAGGATCACGATACTATTCAACGGCAGATAATAGAATCCTGTAAATACCCAACCGATGGGGTTGTTGCTGAGATTGCCCACACGGAACTGAAATCTTTGCTCGGATCAACCAGTCACCATAACCGTTGGCAGATTGCCATCAAACAGCGGTCCGAGGCTAAGGAAGCGACTATCAAATCCATCATTTGGCAAACAAGGAGAACCGGACGGGTTACTCCGGTCCTGGAAATCAAGCCCATTGAATTATCAGGTGCGATCGTACGTAGAGTCACCGCGCATCACGCAGGCAACGTAAAAGCACTACAACTTGGCAAGGGTGCCGTCATTACTGTGGAGCGTTCTGGTGAAGTCATCCCAAAGATTGTGGAAGTAATAAAAAAGGCATCGAGAACCCAGATTGCTAAAAACTGTGCATCCTGTAGCTGTGCTCTCACTTGGCAGCGTGATTTTCTCATTTGCACCAACCATTCTGACTGCCCCGCTCAGGTGGAAAACACTCTGGAACATTTCTTCAAGATCCATGGACAGGTTGACGGATTCGGCTCCAAAAGCATTGAAAAGCTAGTGGCTGCTGGCGTTGATACACTGGAGAAGATTTACGACTCGAGAGAGGAAGATTTCCAGGAAGCTGGTTTTGGGCCGGGACAATCCAAAAATCTTAGAACGGAACTGGAACGATCCCTTCAGATCGAGATTGAGGATTGGCGTTTTCTAGGTGCCTTTGGCATTCCGCAACTGGGTCGCGGTGACTCCAGACGCTTATTGCAGCATATGCGACTTAATGATCTTGCCAAGGTAACCCAAGTAGAAATCATGGCCGTTGAAGGTTTTGCCGAAATTTCATCAGCAGACATTGTTGGCGGATTGACAAAGAAGTGGCCAACAATTGAACATATGCTCAGCCTAGGGTTCAACCTTTCTGAGACGCCATTGCTTGAAGAATCAGAAGCGATCGAGTCTCCCATCACAGGGATGAAAGTCGTCTTTACAGGAAAAATGATACATGGATCACGAAATCAGATGAAAAAAGATGCACTGGAACTCGGGGCCAAGGTGCAAAGCTCAGTTTCTGCCAAAACAGACATTTTGATTTGTGGAGAAAAAGTAGGACCGGCAAAAATAAGCAAAGCCGAAAAACTCGGTATTCGCATCATGAGTGAGGAAGAATACGCTGCTTTACTGCAAGACCAGTAATTGGGAATCAGGGTTAAAAATATTCAATCCTGAATTGTTGGCGTTTCCGTGTCTTGATTTGAGTCTACGGAAACAGGTTCGCTATCGTTACCCGATAAATCCCGATTTCCTACTGAACGATCATCAAGTTCTAAATCCAGATCCATTGGTTCTTTTTTTTCAGGTAAATCTGGAAGCTCATCCAGTCTTTGCAAGCTGAAATAGTCAAGAAATTCAGGAGTAGTAGCAAACATTGCTGGTTTACCTGGAACATCGCGGTAACCAATGATTCTGATCCAGTTTCTTTCAGTTAAAGTCCGCATGATGCTAGTACTAACTGAGACGCCTCTTATCGCCTCTATATCACCTCTGGTTACCGGTTGTCGGTAAGCTATAATTGATAAGGTTTCTAGTAGTGCTCGTGAGTATCTTGGTGTCCTATCTGCAAACATAATATTAAGATAGTCGCCAATCTCACTTTTAGCCTGAATTCTATAACCACTTGCCACTTTGGCAATCTCAATATCTTTATCCTCATAATCTTTTTCAAGATCATTAATTGCAGACAAAATATCAGATTTGTTCATTTTCTCTTTGCTGTTGATTATTCTAAAGAGTTTGTCCACAGATAGTGGCTCATACGATGCCAACAAAATCGCTTCGATTACATTTTTTAATTTATCGTTATGCATACTAATGCTTGGTAGCTTTTTCATTATCACTTAAAAGTGCTTTAACATGAATGACTCCGAAGGCTTTAGTTTGGACAATTTCTATTAGTGATTCTTTCATAAGTTCCAATATTGCAAGAAAAGTTACCACTAGGCCTGTTTTTTGTTCTTCGAAATCAAATAATTCTGTGAAATCAATAAAATCCTTATTTTTGAGTTTTTCTAGTATTGTAGCCATTCTCTCTCTAACTGATAATGGCTCTTTCAACATATGCAATGTTGTAAACATCTCAGCACGTTTCAATACTTCTTGAAATGAAAGCATTAGTTCTTGGAGTACAATTTCTGGAAGCTCAATCGGTTGTGCTAAATGACTTGATTCAACTCCAGTAATAAAAATATCCCTTTCTAGTCTTTGTAATTTATTTAACTCTTCAGATGCTGTTCGATAACGTTCATATTCAAGAAGTCGTCGAACCAATTCTGCTCTAGGGTCTTCTTCATCTTCAACCTCCTCAAATAATGGAAGCAGCATCTTAGATTTAATCTCTGCTAACATAGCAGCCATTAGTAAGTATTCTCCTGCCAACTCCAATTCCAATTCTTGCATCAAGTTAATGTAATTAACATATTGATCGGTAATATCAGCTATTGGAACATCCAATATATTCAAATTCTGTTTCCTAATTAGATATAACAATAAGTCCAATGGACCTTCAAAAGTATCAAGAAAAACTTTAAGTGCAACCGGAGGTATATATAAATCACTTGGGAGCTGAGTAATCGATTCACCATCAACAATCGCAAATGGCATTTCAACTTGTTGCGGTTGATCTATTTTATTAGCTATATCTTGGTTTTTAATCAACTTTATATCAGGTTTATCCATTCTGGTCTTAGCATATTTTATTCATTAAAAGTTAATAACTTATTTAAATCGTTGCGATCGATATTTTTTCCATTTTCATCAAGTATCCATGCGTCATAATTGGCACAAAGTCTTTGCATTGTTTCAAACATTTGATTAAGAATGATTAAATCAGTTTTAGGATCACTTGGCTGAAAAAAAAATGTGAACCCAGGAATGTCTTTATGTTCTTCTAAAGTTCCTGGTTCGATAAGATTTGCTACGTTGAAGAGTGTTTTATTTCCATCTTTCTTTTCAAATATCTGCATGTTGTTAAAAGATAAATTATTATTTTTAAACAACGTCATTACCTCATCAAAAGGTATATTACTTTTAACTTTTGGTGAGAACCTTAAAGTAATGATTTGGTTTGATTTTTTATTAGAATATTGAGTATCGTTTATAACAAACTTATTATTTATTTTTATTTTTGAATGATTTCTTTTGTTTATCAACAAGGGTTTAATCAGAAGTATAATGAGTGTAGCAAGTCCTATGGAAAGTAGGATCCAACTAATGTCTTTCACGTCGAACTAGATTCTTCTGTGAGGGCTACTGCTTCATCCAAATCAACAGTCACTAGCCTTGAAACACCTGGCTCACTCATTGTGACACCAATAAGTTGATTGGTTAATTCCATTGTAGTTTTATTATGAGTAATCACTACAAATTGTACGTTGCCACTCATCTCTTTAACGATATCACAAAATCTAGCAACGTTAGTATCATCAAGTGGTGCATCAACCTCATCAAGCAAACAAAAAGGCGCTGGATTTAATTCAAATATGGAAAATAGCAATGCTACTGCAGTAAGTGCTTTTTCGCCTCCTGAAAGTAAATGAATGTTACTGTTCCTTTTTCCAGGTGGTCTTGCCATTACAAAGACACCGCCATCTAGTGCATCATTTTTTTCTAATTCAAGGTATGCTTTACCACCTTCAAATAAACGTGGAAAATGCTTTGTAAGACCTTTGTTTACTTTTTCAAAAGTCTCATTGAATCTTTTCATTGACTCATCATCTATTTGCTTTATAGCACCATTCAATGTGTCTAACGCCCTATTCAGGTCATCGAATTGTGAGTCAAGATTTTCTTTTCTTTTGGATTCTTCTTCGTATTCATTTGAGGCTGCAAGATTTATAGGTCCTAATCTTTCAATTGATCGTAATATTTTTTCTAATTCTTGTTCAAGTTCACTGACATTGAGTGTTTTAACAACTTTCTCACTAATGGATTTATACGAATAACCATTCTCATATAACTGATCATCTAATCCTTCTTTCCTAACTTCTAATTCCCTAATTGAAAGTTTGTATTGTTCTAATGTTTCTCTGGCTTGATTAACTTCTGCATTTTTATTAGTTCGATCAATTTCATAATTCCTTAATGTAGTTTGAATTATTTCTAGTTGTTCTCTATAAGTATTCAAATTCTGCTCAGACTCCACGCTTTGATTCAATAAAGATTTTAGTTCTTTTTTCACCTTAGTTGTTGGATCTGATTTTTCTTTTGTTCCTTTTTTGATTTCTAACGATTTCGTCTTAATTTGTATTTTTTGTGATTCAAGACGATTCATAGCATTTTCTAAAGCAGACATTGTGGTTCTGTTAGACTCAGCTTGTAATTCAAGATTCTGCAATGAAGGTCTTTGGGTATTTATTTTTTGTTTGTATGTATTGATTTCATTAGATAAATCTATTTTTTGTTTATCTAATTGCTCTTTATCTATAGTTAGTCCATTTATTTTTTCTTTGGTAGAACTTAGATTTTCTTTTGATAATTCAATTTGACCTTCATTTTCAGCAATCTCTTGCTCTATAGTTTGAAATTTTTGGATTAGAGCATCAAGTTTTTCACTGAGTTTATTAAGTCTATTTAAAATATTCTCAAAACTCTGCGGGTCAAAATATATTTTCGATTTCTCAATTTCTTTATTCAGTTGACCAAAAATTGACTTGGCTTCATGGAGATTTTTTATAGTTCTTTTTTGATCATCAATTTGTGTAAGTTGTTTGGACAAAACATTAATTTTAACTGACTCTGTTTCAATGGTTGTGTTCAATTCATTGATTTGATTTGTGACTGATTCATTCTGCTCGTTAACACTCTGTAAAGTGTCTTCAAGCGAACTTAGACCTTGCTCTAAATTATTAACAACAGAGCTTGCTTTAGATATGGCTTGTTCTATTTTAGATAGTGAAGAAGATATTTGACTAATTTGAACTGAATCTTCTTTGTATTCTTTGTTTATTCTCTGAAGTTCTTTTTGAATTTCTTGGACGTTGACACTTTTTTGAGATTCAAGTTCTTTCTCATATTCAATTGATTGTTCTAGTCTGGCAATTTTTGATTGCAATTCAAAATGACCTTTTTGTGAATCATTAAAACTTTGTGTTGCTTCTGCATCTGTAACTCTTTGTTCTTCGATGTCAGCTTCGATTTTCCTTAATTCAGTTAAACTCTCATCAAAAGTATTTTGATGCTGCTTTACTTCTTCTTGGCAACTAGTTAATTCAGAAAGAAGACTGTTAATTTTGGTAAATAGCACTTCTGCATGAATTTCCTTTTCCCTCGTTTTATATTTTTTGTATCTTTTTGCAGCATTAGACTGAGTCTTGAGTCTTCGAAGTTGTTTTTCAATTTCTTCTCTTAAATCATTTAAACGATTTAAATTTTCTCTTGTGTTCTTTATCCTAGATTCAGTTTCCTTTCTTTTCTGTTTGTATTTAGAAACGCCCGATGCTTCTTCCAAAAAGACCCTCATGTCATCAGGTTTTGCCTCAATTAGTTTTGAGATTGTGTCTTGTTGAACGATTGCATAACTTCTTGGTCCAAGTCCAGTGCCTAGAAATAACGAGGTAATATCTTTTCTACGACATTTAGTACCATTAAGAAAATATTTAGATTGACCATCTCTGGTGACAACTCTTCTAGTCGATATTTCATTATATTTGGAATACTCG
>CAZWGB010000025.1:0-18028 GCA_964633465.1 uncultured Woeseiaceae bacterium
TTTAAATTATACCTGTTCAATTATATTTTCGCTTGCAATCACTAACAACCTTAACTGATTGAGTGATCATTTTTATAGACATATGCCATAAATATTCCTAGAGTAATGAGTCCAATCAATTAATCCAGTTATAAAAATGAATAAATTAACCTTGTCTTTATTAATTATGACCTTATTCTCAAGTACCTCAAACTCAGCAAACACCTTAAATCCTTTCTTTACAGATTATGAGACTCCTTTCCAAATACCTCCTTTTGCTGAGATAAAAATGGAACATTACAAGCCTGGATTCGAACAAGGCATGCAAGAACATTTAAATGAAATAAATGACATTACTGAAAACAAAGAAGCTGCCACATTTGAAAATACCATTGTTGCTTTAGAGAGAACCGGGGAGACTCTGGATAAAGTTTCAGACGTCTTTTTTAATCTGCTTTCATCAAACACGAACGATCAAATGGATAGTCTAGCACAAGAAATAAGCCCTAAACTTTCGGCACACAGGGACAGTATTTTGCTTAACAGAGACTTGTACAGCAGGGTAAAAAGCATTTATGACTCAAGGAAAAATTTAAGCCTCAATCCCGAGCAGACACGATTAATTGAAGAAACACATAAATACTTTGTCAGAGCTGGGATACAACTGGATGAACAATCCATGGAAAGATTAAAAGAAATCAACCAAAAACTTTCTTCACTTTCGGTCCAGTTTGATCAAAACTTACTGAAAGAAACAAACGAAGGTTTTGTTTTATTTATTGAAGATAAAGATCAACTTGATGGATTGCCCAAAGATGTTATTGATCAAGCATCGGCATTAGCTGAATCAGAAGATCATGCCGGAAAATGGCTATTCAAACCCACAAGGGCAAGTATGTATCCATTTTTAACCTACTCCACCCAAAGAGACCTCAGGGAGAAGCTCTATAATTCCTATATTAAACGTGGTGACAACAACAACGAACGGGATAACAAAAATATCGCAATTGAAATGTCAAGCCTGCGTATAGAAAGAGCCAATCTACTTGGATACAAGACCCATGCGGACTTTGTTCTAGAGAACAACATGGCTAAAAATACAAAAAGGGTTAATGGCCTACTCAATAAAGTCTGGAAGCCTGCAATATCAAGAGCCAAACAGGAAGTTCAAGAAATGCAGGAGCTCATTAATAATGAGGGTGGTGACTTTAAATTTGCTGCTTGGGACTGGTGGCATTACGCAGAAAAAATTAGACAGAATAAATATGATTTCACCGAGGCTGAGGTGAAACCGTATTTTAGTCAAAAGAAAGTTCTTGCAGGAGCTTTTGATGTAGCTAATAAACTCTTTCAAATTTCTTTTACTGAAAGATTTGATCTCCCCAAGTATCGGGATAATATCCGTACATTTGAGGTAAAGAATAACAATGGAGAGACCATCGGTATTTTCTATACCGATTACACCATTAGATCCAACAAAGGTGGTGGAGCATGGATGAATACCTTTAGAAGTCAGAGCAAATTTGATGGCATCAAAATACCAATAGTTATTAATGTTTGTAATTTCCCCCCACAAAATAAAGACGGCGTTGCCCTGCTTTCTTTTGAACAGGCTGAAACATTATTCCATGAATTTGGCCACGCACTTCACGGATTGCTCTCAAACGCTACCTACCCTAGTCTCTCAGGTACCAGAGTGGCCAGAGATTACGTAGAATTTCCCTCACAGCTCATGGAAAACTGGGCCAACGAACCCTCGGTAGTTCAATCCTATGCACAGCATTATCAAACAAATGAAAGTATTCCTGTTGAACTGCTACAAAAAATATCCAAAGCCTCAAAATTCAATCAAGGATTCGCTACCACAGAATACCTGGCTGCCTCTTACTTAGATTTAGCTTGGCATACCCGAGAGGAAAAGGTTGAAGATGCAAATGTTTTTGAACAGGAAATCCTTCAAAACTTAGGGCTGATACCTGAAATAGCGAGTCGCTATAGAAGCACCTACTTTGCTCATATCTTTGCAGGAGGCTATTCATCTGGTTATTACAGTTATCTCTGGACCGAGGTACTGGATGCAGATGCTTTTGAAGTGTTTAAAGAAAAAGGTCTGTTTGATGCAGAAACTGCTAGCAACTTAAAGACTCTGATCTATTCATCAGGCAATACCAGGGACCTGATGGATCAATACAGAAAGTTTAGAGGCTCAGATCCACAAATTGAACCTTTATTAGAACGAAGGGGATTGGTTAATTAATCAATAAGAACAACTGTCCTTAATCACTGAATCACTGGGTATTCAAATTTAAAATCATAAGGGTCATTATTAATACCCGAGTCAAAGGTATTTGCGTACATATGACCTGCATAAACTGCATGAACAACTGCACCTGGCGAATTCGAATCGCCTATGTTGTTTAAAGTCTTAATCCCAGCATCATCAAGCAATGACTGATTAGTACTTAGCTCCTTGAATAGGGAATCAAACGGCAGACGCATGCCTACTATTACCAGCGACCCTCTGTCTAAACCCATAATTTCTTTTGTTACTTTATGAGTCAATGTCAATGTTTGATTTTTAAATTCACTGATTCGGTGTTCGGTTATGGTTTTGATATTTTTTTCATGCATTTTTGCTTTGATTGCATTGACCTCGTTGCTCATAAAGCTCCATGGAGAAACATTTTCAAACGGTGTAATGACGGTAACTTCGTGCCCCAGATCAGAAATATACTCAGCAATAAGACCGCCCATATAATAATAATCAAAATCATAAACCACTACAGGTGATTGAAGCTCACAACCTTTGAGAAGATCATCTGGGGTGAAAACACCTTGTTGTTTTTCTATCGGCTGGGGAACAAAGTGTGAATCTAAGGCAGACAACTCCCAAGTTGATCCTGTGGCTGTCACAACATGATCAAAACCCAAACCGAGCACATCTTCACTTTTCAGTTCATTTTCAAGGAAAACATTCACATTAGGAAATTGTTGAATCTGACTGGTTCTATAATCCGTTACTCTCCGATAGGCGGACATGCCAGGTAGAATGGATTCCTTATTGATTCTGCCACCAAGCTCTTTGTGATCATCTGCAAGAGTCACTTCATAACCTCTTCTTGCCAACGAGAGTGTTGCCTCAAGTCCAGCAGGACCCCCTCCAATTACTAAAATAGACTCTTCAGAGGTTTTAGGTTTCATAATTTCAGGATGCCAGCCTCTACGCCACTCTTCTCCCATGCTTGGATTTTGAGTGCAACGGACTGGAATGCCTTGGTTGTAACAGGAAGCACAAATATTGCAGCCTATACATTCTTTAATATCATCTTCTCTTCCTTCTTTGATTTTTTTAGGCAAGAATGGGTCTGCGATTGAGGCTCTGGCAGAACCAACCAAATCCAAAGTTCCATTATTAATCTGGGCAACCATAATGTCAGGAGATGTAAACCAACCCACTCCAACCACGGGTTTAGAGGTTAGGTCTTTAACGAAGCTATAGTACGGCTCCATAAAGCCTGATTCAGCAAAACGACCACTAGGAGTTTCCTTTACCCATTCAGATAATTTTATGTCCCATAAATCTGGCAGTTCTCCAATCAACTGAAACAATTCATGGGCTTCTGTTTGACTGGATTCACTTTTAAATTCCAATAATTCATCAGTAGAAATACGGACGGCTATAGCAGCTTTATTGCCAGCAGTCTCCTTCATATCGGTTATTATTTCTTTGATTAATCTTGACCGATTCTGAAGAGATCCTCCATATTCATCGGTTCTAGTGTTGAACAACGGATGCAAAAAATGATATGGCAGGAAACCCATGCCTGCATAACAATAAATGATATCAAAGCCAGCTTTCATGGCTCTTTTTGTTGCATCTACATGCCATTGTTTTAAATCTTTAATATCTTTTTTGTCCATCACCTTGGGTGCCTGAAGGCTCATGGTTTCTATTTCACTGGTCTTTTCTTGAACACCTGATGGTGATATTGGTGTCATCCTAGTGTGTCGGTTTGGTGTGTAGACACCTCCATGAAAAAACTCAATCCCGGCAAGAGCATCATGCTCGTGAACCGCCTCAACCATGGGAACATGTGAATCTATATCCTGATCAGTCCAAAGTCTTGCAAAAGGCAAAGGACGATCGTCACTACTTGGGTGTATAGAGCAATAGCCTGTATTAACAACTCCCCAGCCACCTTCAGCTTTTATGCCTCTTTGAGCTGCTCTGGTGTTGGGCATATCATTACCTGAACCCATAGCATGAGGAACCTGATAAAATCTATTTTTTGCTGTTACAGGACCAATTTTTACTGGTTCAAATAAGACTTTATATCTGGGGTTCATGATCTAACTCTCCAAATTTAACTCTCAGGAAAAAAAAGACGCCCAAAATAGCGAAAATTCCTCCACTATTTAATGCTATTACCCAGGCAACTTGTTCGCCCATAATTCCTTCAAATTGAGCTACCATAATGGGGATTAGAGGGGTTGCTAAAACTCCACCCAGATTTCCTCCTGTATTCAGAATGCCTCCCGCAGCTTGAGGTTTTTTAGAAACAAAACTTATCGTCGACCAGAATGGTCCTTCTGTCAATTCAATAAAGCCATAACATAAAGACAAAGATAGAACTGCTAGGTAGGGATTCTCAGTAATCGAACCAAACATCAAGAAAGCTGCAGATGGAAGCAAACCAATCATAACAGGAATTCTGTGACCCCATTTTACACCATAGCGTTTTTGAAGTTTATCGCATAGGTAGCCGCCTGTAGTGGCCCCTATGGCTCCCATTAAAAATGGTAAACTGGCTAATAAACCACCTTCAAAAATACTAAAATCCCTAATGTTAACGAAATAAATAAAAATCCAAGAATAAAATATATAAAAAACATAGTTCATTGAGCCATAGCCCAGCGCAGCATATAAGACATTTTTATCAGCGAGTACATCCTTGACCATCGACCAAGACATCTGATTGTTATTGAATTCAGACTGACCTATTAATTCCAGTTCTTTCTGATTAACTTTAGGATGCTCTCTAGGCCAGTTTGTTGAATATTTCCACCATACAAGAGAACCCATTAGACCCAATATCGAGATTAGGAAAAATGTCGATTGCCAACCAAAATATTCAGCCAAAATAACAATCATCGGTGGAGTCGATGCTGACCCTAATGCCAGTGCTGTGGAGGTCATTCCATTGGGGAGAGCCCAAGAACCGGAAGGAAACCACCTTGCTACCACACCTCCTGCCATCGCAGGAAATAGTGGACCCTGGAAAATCCCAAGCAGGAACCGAAAGATGAATAAAAGTGGAATCATTAAAGCTAATGAGAAATCACTTATTACAATTAAACCCGTGATGATTGTAATTAAAGTGCAGCCTAATGTAGTCAGAAGAAATATATTTTTAGGTCCTATTTTCTCTGAGAGCAAACCTCCTGGGAACTGAAACAGTGTGTAACCCCATAAAAATGAAGAGAGAAGCCAGCCCAATTCTGTTTGCGAGATACCTGTATCATCCATCAAAAATTTACCAATGACAGAAAGATTGCCTCTGTATACATAAGCAATATATCCAATGAGAAGTGTGATAATCAGAACTCGCCAACGTATGTTTGTTGCTTTGGTACTATTCATGAAATATTTAAATAGTGGTTAAAACAATTAGAGTCTAATTTGATTTAATTTTAATAATCTTCAGATTAGGATCCGATAAGATTTCTTCTTCTTTAAAAGGCAGCTTGACCCATTTTTTTTCAGAATAAAGCTCGGTTTGATCTTGATAATATGGACTGGCAGGATCAGAGGATTGTGAGTAACTCAATATTCCTTCAGCAACCACCCCATCATCATTCCAAGTCACGGTTTGGATGTAACTGTTGCCGTGAAGTATTTCTGACCATCCCTCACCTTTGGTTAATCTGGCACGCATCGCACTGAAATTACCAGCATCAAATCCTCCACCAAAAAGTGGTATTTTTTTGCCGTTCCTGATTTCGTACTGGAGGTCTCCCCATTTAGCGTCAAGCGAAAGAAGATTGTCATCAAACACATCCACCGCATAATCGAGTGACTGAATCAACTGCAAACGGATATCTCTGTCTTTAGTATTCAAGCCTCTAGGAGTATCTAGAGGTTTCTCAGGGTTGAAAGGCAGTGTATGCAGGTTGTCGATTTTTCGTGCTTTTTGCCAAAAGAGATAAAACACTTGATTACCTATACTGTCAATATTGGTCTTCATATCCCATTGTGTGAGTACTTGGCAGGCTCGAGAGGCTTTTTCTGTTAACTCATCAGGATATTCGTCACACATTCTTAAGAGATCTCCCAAAAACCACTCCCCTGCCAAATTACGGGCAGCAAGAGTAATTGTCTGTAAGTTCTTGAGGGAAAACAAAGGACTCTCATCAATCCCATCGGTAGCATTTAGACGTTGTTGGATCTGCAGCAATGCAAGTTGGGATCTCAAAGAGACTTGATAATTTTCTCCTCCCATAACTTTCATGTAACCCGTCAATGGATTGTCCAAGTTGGCAAGCCAATAACTGTCATTGCTGTTGCTGGCATATTGGTTGGTCCTAATGGATGCGAGTTTCTCACCAGGTATCAATCCTTCTTGAGGTGAATTAGGATCCGTAATCCAATCGCATTCTGAACGATTTCCAGCTAAAACTGGAATTCCAATTGGATTTCTTAAAATGTCTACAGATGATTGGTTGAGAGCTTGCCCAGTTTCACTCGGTTGACAATTAAGCAATTGTTCATCGGTTAGATACGGAATCGTGGAATAGTCACCATAAAAAGCTTCGCCATTGGAATTAACAGCAATTGTGTTAATAAAACTTAATCCTAAATTATCTTTGATGGCATTTAGAAAGTTATCAAAACTTGTTGCTGTCAGCATACCAACAAGGGTGTCGCCAACTCTGGTATTTTCCATAGCCACATCGCGTATAGCGAAGACTTTTCCATCTTTGTTGGGCCACCCTTTAAGAGCGTCATCACCAAGTAATATTCCTGCATCCAGAAGCAAACCATAGCGACTGAAATTAAGTTTTATGGTTTCTTTGGTCAGTGTACCATCATCTTCTTTAACCTCAATTGCAACCGGTATTGATCTGATTCTGAATCTCTTTCTATCAAAGAAATAAACATCTCGATCCTGATCACTTAAATCAAGTTCATACAAGGTAAATCGGTTTGCGTTAGATACCGTATGTGTCCAAGCCAATTGTTCAGTAAAACCAACATTGATCAATGAACTTCCAAGTATGGTGATGCCCATAACATTCATCTCACCTGGAATTGTCATGTGAACTTGATAGAAGCGGCGAGACCCTCTCCATGGATAATGTGGATTACCCAATAACATGGCTTTTCCAGTTTGAGTAACTTCACTGCCCAGTGCATAGGAATTGCTGCCCATTGACTCTGACCATTTAAAGTTTTTGGCTCTCAGATTATCACTGTTGCTTTGTTCATCCATACCCAGTGCAAGCACTGCGTTTGCTATGCGAGGATCTGAAAAGGAAGCAAGTAAAGTAATGTATATGGACATTCTGAAAACATCAAAACGGTCAATTGGCCTCAACCACTCGGCACCAACACAAGATTTATGTCTGCCATCAGGAATATTTTCAAGATAATGATTGTAGCCGGCTGCATAACCTTCTGAAACATCGGCCATTCGTTGGTCAACTTGGAGGAGTCCCATGCGAATAATCGATTCTCTACCAAAAAATCTAAGCAATGCATCGTTCGCAAGATGCTCGTTGTTTCTGCCGAAATGTTTAGCCATCTGTCCATTGACACGTACTACATGTTTAGCAAATACACAAAGATTGTCACTGGCAAATTGATAACCGTAACCAAAACCTAGGTTGCCCCAATTCTCCGCCATGATATGCGGTATACCATAGGAGGTAACTCTGATCGTGGCCTTGTAGTTTGTGCCTTCAAGCCAACCGCAAGAGGCAAGAGAGAATGAAAGAAAAAATATAACCGTGAAGTGTAAATTTTTTTTAAATACTGCAATCATAAATATAGCTTATAAAGAGTCTAATGAGTTAAAAGTCTTACGGTCTAATTTACTCAATGAAAATTGGTAGTGCAATGAAAAACGCCCGTTAATTATAGCGGGCGTTTTTCTTGATTGCTCTTTCTATTTACTTTTATCTCAGTTAGAAACTATGCCTTAGATTGACCCCTAAAGTTCGAGGTTGATTGGTTCTAAACCCGAGTCGAGCACGGCCACCACGTTCACGATCAAAGGAAAGGTTGGCATTCTCATCGGTTACATTATTGATATAGAATGCAACTTCCCAGTCATTGTCCATGGCAATGCCTGCTCTAAGATTCAAGATAGTATAAGATGCGAGCTCTAGATCCAGACTGGTGATGTCTGCTCCCGAAGCTCCACCAAATGCCAATGCTGAAGCAAAATTACCCTCGCCAGGACGTTGATCGCCCGGTTGTGTAATACGATCACCTATATAATGGGCTGTTGCACTGACAAAACCATCGCCTCTGCTTGTTGAAAATAGATAAGTGGCAGTTGCTGCTAGTTGTACTTCAGGCACAGAAGCCAAACGATTGCCATCCTCAAGGCCTCCCAAAACAGAACCTGTTGCGTCCCTAACAGTAGATTTGAACTCTGCATTAATAACGCTTGCTGCTAAGGAAAACTCCAGATTATCAGTCGGCTGAGTTCTGTATTCAAGTTCAACGCCAGATGATTTTGCTTCGGGTACATTAAACGTAATCCTTGAAGAACAAGATCCAGCATCAAGTGTTACCTGAAGATCCTCCATGTCTGCATAAAAAGCAGCTGCATTCAGTGTGGCCCCATTGCCAAGAGTAGATTTTACTCCCACCTCATAATTCCATAACGTCTCATCGTCATAGTCTTGATAACCACCAAAGATCACCAAGTCTTGTGCGCTACACACAGGAGTATTCAAAGGATCGTTAACTCCCCCAAGCCTGAAGCCTTGAGAGACTTGTGCATTCAGATTGGTGTTTTCATTGAGTTTGTACTTTGCGAGTATTCTTGGTGTAAAACCACTGGAGGAAGTTTGATTGACCTGACCAGCATCGCCGTTGGCAAATAATCCACCGGTTGTGATCACTCTTGACTCATCTGTGTCGTAATATCGGCCCCCAAGAGTTAGTTGCAATTTCTCATTTCTGTCGTATGTTACTTCACCGAATACAGCCTTTTGCTCAATATCATATGGGAGGTCCGAATTAAAAGGTGAATCTAGATTTGTAAAACCATTAGCAACAGCTGCAGATGTGCCCGCACCCAACAAAGCATCGGTTCCTGCAGCAGAATTTGGCGTAGGTAAACGCTGTGCATAATCCCTTTGGGTGTCTGAAAAAAACACACCCATCACCCATTGTAATGGGCCGTCATTATTTGAACTCAAACGTAGTTCAGCAGTAGTCTGCTCCAAGTCCGTTGTATCTATGAGATTTGATGGGATTAGTGCTTGTGCATCGGGATACCCAATATCAATCCAAACACTACTGGTGAGTGCGGTAGCATCACGGCTGACAATTATGTCTCGCTCCATGGAACTACCAACAAAAGTCAAATCGTAGCCATCAAAGCCAGCCTCAATAACAACATCAACCAGAGTCGTTTCATCCTCATAAAACTCCTCTCGCATTAAATGCTGCTCCCTGTCTTTGAATATTCTCTTGGTTCTCGTAGTGGTGTATGGATTGGCAAACAAATTGAAGACCTCTTGACGGTTGTAGCCATCGGCCTTGATTGTTTGGGAAATGATACGAGGGGTAATGGTTAAATTCTCACTGGGTGAAAAGGTTGCAGCAAATCGAGCACCATCTCTTGATCCACTGTTGACATCTGCTTCAAAAGCGCCATTTTCTCCATATGCATCGATGTAACCCCCATAGTCAGTGGAATAGACAACA
Source organism: uncultured Woeseiaceae bacterium (assembly GCA_964633465.1). Taxonomy (GTDB): domain Bacteria; phylum Pseudomonadota; class Gammaproteobacteria; order Steroidobacterales; family UBA11654; genus DTSX01. The sequence goes on from CAZWGB010000025.1 coordinate 9,923, forward strand.
CCCCGCAGGGCACCGCTTCCGTCCTCAAATGGAACATTAACCATAGCCTTGAAATGCCCACCGTTTGAGCCTTGTTGGATTGTATTCAAATCCAACTCAATTTCAGCTTCAAATTCATCAGCATTGGGTTGATTGGTAATGTAACGTACTGTTCCGCCTATTGATCCTGATCCGAATAGTGTTCCCTGAGGTCCACGTAGCGTCTCAAGTCTATTCAAATCATAGAGATCAAAATCAGGAGTAAAGAGTGAAAGTGAAATAACGGATTCATCCATATACACTCCAACTTGTTCTTTAACACCGGGTTGGTCTCGAACAATTTGACCTGCAGAAACACCACGAATACCCACTTGGCTTTGCCCAGGCCCCAGGTTCTGAACCGCTAAACCGGCGACATTTCTCGACAATTCTTCAAAATTTGTGGCCCCAATACGTCGAATGTCTTCTTGCGTCTGTGCATTAATAGAAAATGGCACATCTTGGATGGCCACAGCTCTCTTTGTTGCCGTTACAACAATTTCCTCAATGGCTGCCGAAGAAGTACCATAAGTAAAAATTCCTGTAGTAACAAAAACTGCAACTAATATATTTCTTATTTTCATAATCCCCTCTAAATTCTGTAATTTATCCAATTTATAACCGGTAACATTATCACAAATAAGTTATACATAAAATTAAGATTTATTAATTTAGAGAATACTAAAACTTTGGTGACAAAATCCTAAAACCATTCTTTGTAAATACTTCGCATTATAAAGGTTAGGTTCTTGAACTCCCTTAATCTTCTCCAAGCATATGGTAACCAATTTTCTCCATATGGAAGATAGATTCTGACCTTTTGGCCTTTATCCTTAATTAATCTCTGAAGATCACGTCTGATTCCATAAATAAACTCATAGTCAAAACGATCAGCATCTGGTTTTGACAATACATCATTCAAGATAATTTCATCGTGAGTTGCCACTGCACATCTTCGATTCATGCCTTTTCCAAGAAATGGTATCAATTCTAAGTATTTGTTTTGTATGTCTTTATAGTTTTTGAGTGCAATGGATTCTTTTTCGATATATGCGCCTTTAACCAACCTAACTGAAATATTGTTGTTCATAAGCTCTTGTATATCATCTTTGGTTCTGAAGAGCCTGGCTTGGAGAGCAACGCCTATGGTTTTGGGATATTTTTGGTTTAACTTCAAACACAAATCCAATGTCTTGTCAGTTATTATTGAATGCTCCATATCAAAGCGAACGGTTTGACCATAGTTGTATGCTTTTTCAACAATCTGTTGCAGTAGACTCTCACAATTCTCAGGACTGATCAGAAGCCCAAATTGTGAAATTTTAATAGATATATCTATCTTGTCATCTTGATAATGATCGAGTATCTCAGAATATTGATTTCGAGCTGCTGTTGCTACATTTAGAGTTTTGCTGTACTCACCAACATAATTAAAAGAGAGCTCAAAACCATTATTAATTAATTCATTTGCAGTAAGTTGAGCAGATTTAAAATCATCCCCAGCAATGTATCTTTTAGCGAATGGGTAGAATAATTTCATATCCGATTAAGCGTTGTTGGATTAGATTTCTTTATCTTTATCCAAAAAAAATGAAGGGAATTATATCCCCATTTTAATGACTCCTAAGCCAAATTATTGTTCTGCTGTCAATTTTCTGGCAGCTACATCCATATCCCTATAAGATCTCCAGTCCAGAATAAAATCAACACTATTATCTTCTTTCAAGAAAATTACAGGACCGTATATGTTAGCTAGATACAAAGTATCTTTAGGGTGCGAGGTAGCTTCATGCAAAGCCCCTGCAGCTTCGTAAGCCCAATCTCCTTTTTTTATAGTACCGCCTCTATATTCAATCTCTCCTTTAATCACATAAAAATCGGCAGGACCAGAATGGATATGTCTCTGATTTACCTGACCCGCTGGAGCTCTTATTAATACTGTGTGTTGCTGTGTTTCTGGACAAACCCTAAGAACTTTAACAGCATTATCTCCTACACCAATATCTATCCATGGGAGTTCGTCTATTTTAACTACTCCCTCAAGACCAGTGGCATCGTGAGCAGTTTCAGTTATGTCATTCATTTTTCTCTCCAGTTCATCATTACATAGCGCTGCGCCCGGGCAATTTCTGCCCAGACGCTGTGTTTTCTATCTTACAAGCTATTGCTTAAGTTATTAGATTCAAATTCTTTCAAATAAAACCTAGAAAGAATAGCTGTAACTAACAGTAAATAGACGAGGTTGTCCTAGGGTGCCAATCACAACATTGTCTCCGCCATCCAGTAAGTGGTAGTTGGGGAAGTGCTGTACATCCATATAGTAATCTTCATCCAACAAATTTTTCATACTGAACATTAACTCCCAGTTATCTCCCACGACTCCCATTTGAGCATTGACGATCAAGTAACTTGGATTGGTCACTGGATCCCATGCTTGCAAACCTTCGTATTCCCCATTATGGCTAATCTGAATGCCAGCTACAAAATCCCGTTGATTTGTAACGGGTGTCTGATAATCAACATTTAGATTAGCTCCGAAATCAGGCACGACCGGAGGGGTTGTACCAGATAGATCCACTCCTCCAGCTGAAGCTCCTGGTTTCCATTCGGCATCTACCCAACCACCTGAGAGAGAAAGGTTTAAGTTGTCATTAACTACCATGGTCAAACTGGCTTCTAGGCCCTTCTGTTCAGAATCACCAAGGTTAACAATACCTTCGATGACTCCGCCCGATGGACTTTCTGCCTGATACTCAATCTGTCGATCATCATAATCAATAAAGAAAGCTGCAACTGTTGCTACTAGACGGCCATCCGAGGAAGTTCCTTTCCATCCAATTTCAAGACTGGTTGCTTCTTCAGCATCAAACCCATGGAGTCCTGACTCGTTTGCAAAGTTAGCCAAGTTGTATCCACCTGGCTCATAGCCCTGAGCAGCAGTAAAATAAAGCATGGAATCGTCATCCAATGTTTTACTCACTGAAAATCTAGGCAAAACCTCTGTATGACTTTTGTCACTGGCTAGTCCACTTGCAAGGTTGGCGCTTGAGTTCTCCCATCTATCAATACGTAGTCCAAAACCAAGTTCCATGTTGTTGTTCATTTCACGTGTTATATTAAAAAATCCAGCAACATGGTCTTTGTCACGGTTCCTCCATTCAAAATCAGTATTGATGGTTTCCTCTTCCTGGCTGAGTGGTATGATTTCACCTGCCCATACACCGGAACAGGTAGGCATACCTAATGCACAACCCAATGGACCAGAAAAATTATCACCAACAGCTCTGGCATCAAACCAGATTAGATCTGACATCATCTTTTCATCAAACCTTGAAAAGTAAATTCCTGCTAACCATTGAACCGGTCCATCATCTGTTGAAGTAAAACGAATCTCCTGTGTGGATACTTTCATATCCTCTGGTCGAATTAGATCAAGCAGGTATTCTTCTCTTATATCTAGATCAGTGTAACGAGTGCTGTCGGTATCCGTATGTGAAGTGATGAAAGTAACATCCATTCCATCCATTTCCCAAGTCAATTCCAACATTGCTGAAACAGTCTCACGAATGTGACGGGGATTTTGAGTTGTGTCTACAATATTTGAGTGAGATAGTTCATTTTTATCAAGATCACGAATCCAAACATTATTTGGTCCCTCGTAGTCGTTGTATCGTACTGCAAAATATGCTGAAAGATTATCGTTTAGAGGTCCCGCCATTGAAAGTCGCATACCATCTTCTTCCGATGAACCAACATTAGGATCATTGGTTGTGCTTAAACCATTAACGCGAGCAGTATTTCTATTCTTTAGGTAACCATCATTTTCATTAGAGAATGCAAAAGCACGCATTGCCCAGCCATTTGCCATAGGAATATTCATGCTTGCCTCAATGTCCATAATGCTCTGTTCACCTACAAGAGCTTTTACACGCCCTGAAAATTCATCAGGATCAGGTCTAGCACTGACAAATTTAATGGCGCCACCGATATTGCTACCTCCATAAAGTGTCCCTTGGGGTCCTTTTAGTACCTCAATTCTTTCCATATCACCAAAGCGTGAAGAAGCATCAGAAAAAACCTGAACATCATCAAGATAGAAACCTACGCCTTGTGTGTTTCCAAAAGAACCAAGTCCCCTCATTGAGACATTTGGAAAACCATCAGCACGTGCTGAAAGATTGAGACTTGGCACCAATAAACCAACATCTTCCAAGCTTTTGATGTTTTGACGGTCTATATTTAATCCTGAAATAGCCACAACGGATTCGGGAATGTCCATTAAGTTCTCTTCCCTTTTCCTTGCGGTTACGATAATTTCCTCCAATAGACTTTGATTAGACACAGAAGTACCTGAATCCTGTGCAATTGTTTCAGCAAAAGGAAGCGTTATTAATACGCTAAAAAACAAGGTCAATGTCGTGGAAGTAAGTGTTTTAAAATAATTCATTAGATCCCCCTCTAATTCGTTTTTTCTAAAAAAACATTATAAGTTCATCGAGTATATTCGATATGTGTTTATTTATTCTAGAACAGAATTGCACTCTGAAGCAATTTTGATACAGGAATAATCATTTATATTGTTAGAATAAGTAAGAGCAAATACTAGTGGAGAGAAATTGTGGAATTTATAGAATTAGAAAAAATACCAGCAGAAGGAACGGAAGAATTTGTTTTTAATCAGACAATGATGAGGATTAAAGACCCTCAGATTTCATTGGATTTTTATCAGAGAATACTGGGTATGACCTTGATAAAAACATTAGATTTTCCAGAAATGGAATTCACACTTTTTTTCTTAGGTTACCTCAGAGAAGAAGATCTACCAGTACCAGAAAATGCAACCGCAAGAACTGAATATGCCTTTAAGCAAAAAGCTTTACTGGAGTTAACGCACAATTGGGGAACAGAAAACGATGCTGCATTTAATTACCATGATGGTAATTCAGAACCTAGAGGCTTTGGCCATATTGGAATTAGTGTTCCAGATGTTTATAAAGCATCGGCGAGGTTCGAGGAGTTGGGAGTTGAATTTGTCAAAAAACCTGATGATGGAAAGATGAAAGGTCTTGCATTCATCAAAGATCCAGATGGTTATTGGGTGGAAATCTTATCCGCTAATGGACTGGCAGAATTATCAATACAAACCGATTAAAAAATTAATCCAGTGTTCAATATATTTTTCGGATCGAGTGTCTGTTTAAGGTCTTTCATTAATTTTATCTCTGCCTCGGTACGGCTTAAATTTAAATACTGCTTTTTTTCAAAACCTATTCCATGTTCTGCCGAAACCGAACCACCAATCAGTCTTAACGGTTCGTATACTGATGCCTCAATTTTTCTTTGTGATTCAATATCACCCGAGCCAACACCTATGATTAGATGTAAATTACCATCGGCAAGATGTCCAAAAACTATACAGTTGAAATCATTCCAGGAATGACTTAAATTGTTGCGAACTTCTGAGATGTAACTTTCCATGCTGTTTATGGGTAAGCTGACATCAAACATAAAAGTAGGTTTATAATTTGTCTGCTGCTCCACATCATCCCTTATTGCCCATAATGCTTCTCTTTCTGAGTCTGATTTTGCCAAAACAGCATCTTTGATTAACGAACTCTCCAAACACTCACCAAGAATCGATTCAAAATGTTCCTCATCTTTCATTTGATCCGAACCCAACGCTTCTACAAGGACGTAGTATGGATAATCTGGAGCTAAGGGAATCAGACTTTTCTCTTTGTTATCCACCACCATTTTATAAAATTCGTTCCACATAACCTCAAAAGCACTCATGTTCCCACCAAGCCTTGCATCCACTATCTTCAAGAGACGAATTATGGAATCAAGATTTTCGCTTGCAACTAAAGCGGTATTCTGACTCAAAGGCGCTTCTCTTATTCGCAAAACGCATCTGGTGATGATTCCTAAAGTACCTTCTGTCCCAATAAATAATTGCTTTAGATCGTAACCGGCATTGTTTTTTATCATTGTATTCATTGAGGTTAAGACAGTTCCGTCTGCTAAGACAGCTTCTAAACCAAGTACTGAATCACGCATCATGCCATAGCGTATGACTCTGTTGCCACCTGCGTTGGTAGAAATGTTGCCACCTACGGAACAGGAGCCTCGGGCGCCTAGATCAAGAGGAAACATCATATTATTATCTTCCGCCAGTTCTTGAATGGTTTGCAAAGTTACTCCGGACTGACAAGTGATGGTTCTGCCAACTAAATCTATGTCTTCTATTTGATTCATCCTTTCCAAAGAGATGACAAATTGGTCTTGGGTGCTTCTGGTTCCATAGACGAGACCAGTCAGACCTCCATGAACCACTATCGGTTGATTTGATTCATTGCAGGCTGACAAGATTTTGGACAACTCTTCAGTTGTTTTTGGGCGTAGAATTAAATTGGCCTGGATACTCTCTTCAGTGTGCAGACCACCGGCAATCCGTCCAGAGATATCTTCTCCTTGAAGGATGGCACCATCATCCAAAAATGAAGTTAAATATTCCACGAGACTGCTTTGCGTTGCCAAAAAAATCTCCTCAAGTTTATTTAACACATAGGTTTAAACGAAACTTTAAAAGTAGATGATGCTTAAAATGCGTTTATATTCCTATCGACTATGTCAAAAGAAAATTATTGAGACGCCTCCCAAGCACCCTGAACTTCTTGCCAAGATACTAATGCAATAGGGTTTGCATCTTCATCTATGAAGGCAAGCGGTCCTAAAAACGTCATATAAAATTCACTATCTTCATGAAAATATGTTTTATCATGCCTTGCATTACAGGGCTCATAACCGTAACCAGGTGCAACAGCTGTCGCACCTCCACGATCATCACCACCTCTTACCGACATCTTGCCTTTCGTTAGAAAATACTCACCGGGTCCTATATGGATATGTGCATTAAATGAAGATCCTTCTGGACAATCGAATATAGCTGTCCATGCTCCCATCTCTGGGGACACATTTAACAATTTCCATGTGATGGCTCCATCACAGAGAGCATCAGGAAATGGCACCCAATCCTGTGCATCCATCTGCACATATCTGCCTACAAGTTGATCCTGATGTTCAACATTTTTATCTGACATGTTTTCCTCCTATTTTAATCGTCATACGAAAGTGGTAGACGATACATTTTACTACCTTTACTTTATAAGAAATTTAATTAGGATGAAAGTGCAAAGCTAAAAGTAGCTCTATTAAAAGAAATGAGTACTTTGAAAGTAACTTTTTTAGCCGCCCTTACATATAAGAATAACTATTATCCTAGCTCACATCCTCCAAGAGAGGGCCTGTAAACTGAAAAAGGGGTTTCTGATTTATCGAGTTCAATAAAATCAGTGTCCCAATGTTTGACTGTAAGTTGCCAACGCCTTTTTTCTCCAGCCACATAATTATCCATTTGATCACCAAACAACTCGACGATTAGCTCAGCTCGATCAAGAGTTGCGCTTTTCGTGTCTTGCGATGAAGGAAAAAGAAAAGAAACAGCAAAAGTCCACTCTTCGCCCAAACTGTGACCATCTGGGACAAGAAGCTTGTGTTGTAATAGTGTTCCATTTTCGAGTGCATACTGCATCAATGGATAGTGCCATTTCATATAAAGCTCCAACCATTCGTCCTCGTAACCTCCTTTGACTGTATAAAAGGAAATACCAAATGGTTCCATGCATTTACCCCGTCCATTATTTCCTTGTGCATTAGCAATTGATGTCAAAAAAATGACCATGTAAGACAAAACCAGTGCTTTAACTAGATTTAATTTCATTCACTTACCCCAATTTATGTACTCTGTAATTTTAAAGAATATATATCCTCGTAACCGCTATTTCAAAAATATAGTTTGATTATCTGCTTTGACAATACTTTTCCGGCCAATATACACTAGACAATTAAGTTTATTGTTTAAAAAACATGAGGGGATAAATTATGAACAGGATAGTAGCTATCTCATCCACTTTGTTCTTTTTAGTCACTGGTTTTATAACACCTCAACTTGCCAATGCACAGTTAGAGGAAATTATTGTTACTGCGACAAAAAGGGAAATGAATGCTCAAGAAACAAATTTAGCACTG
>CAZWGB010000026.1:0-17897 GCA_964633465.1 uncultured Woeseiaceae bacterium
TACGCACTCAAAAAAGGATTTGTCATGATAAGAAAGCCAGGGAAACTCCCAGGAAGAGTAATATCTCAAGAATATCAGCTGGAGTATGGGTCAGATAAGATGGAAATCCATGCTGATGCATTTATTCCTGGAACAAAGGTACTGCTTGTTGATGACCTTCTAGCAACTGGCGGCACAGTAATGTCTGCAATTGCTTTAATAGAGAAGCTCGGGGGTGTGATTACTGAAGCAGCATTTATTATAGATTTACCAGATATAGGCGGAAGTAAAACGCTTCAAGATAATGGTTATAAGATGTTCTCTTTAACTGAGTTTGAAGGGCACTAATTGAAAGTAATTAACTAAGTGATACGCTTATACTTTTTTTGATAGCTGATCTCAATTTTTGCCGTAGTCTATTTTTTTATAATTGATTTTTATTTCTTTGAATCCTTCGGCAAAAATATCAACTACTTCCCCCTTAATTTCATTTCGTTTACAATTCAAATCCCTAACTTTTAGAGCTAATCTGCCCACTTCCTCTAAGGGCATATCAACACCATTACGAATATCCTTCTCAGTGTCCCATAACTGACCGTTGATTTCATATAATCGATCTATAAAGGATATTACTTGATTAGATTTTTCAGAGTAAGTTGGTTTCTCTATTTCTTCTTTATATGTTTTTAATTCTTCAGATACATCTTCATTTGTACGTTCTGATTTTAGCTTCGTTATGGTGTATCTATCTAAGATTTCTGATAATGGCATCTTCATATTATTTTTTTCCAGTCATTGATTTTCCATTGTGGATTAAAGATAAAAAACTTTCCGAAATAATTTTATCACTTGAAACGATGAAATTCGGATTTAGATAATCTTTCTTCGCGTTGTATTGCATTAAATTACCATTCAAAGTAACCATATGACCACCCGCATATCTAACGATAGCCTCACCAGCTGCTGTATCCCATTCTGATGTTGGTCCAAATCTGGGGTAACAATCTGCTTGACCCGAAGCAATGTGGCAAAACTTGATTGAACTCCCAATTTTTATAATTTCATAATTTATTATTTTTTCTAATACATAATTCAGCATTTCACTAGGATGTGATCTACTGGCTACTATACGTATTGGGTTTTGATGATTATTTGAAACGCTTATATTTACCTCATCATCATTTGCATTTAAATAAAAGGACCCTTTATTTTTAGATCCCCAGTAGGTCTCATGGGCAATTGGGATATGAATGATTCCCAATATGGGGGTGTTATTCTCTATAAGAGCAATGTTTACTGTGAATTCACCGTTATTATTAATGAACTCTTTGGTACCATCCAGTGGATCAATGAGCCAATAGTCGGCCCACTGTGATCTAACTTTGAAAGGTATGTTGCAATTTTCTTCTGAGAGTATGGGTATTTCTGGAGTTAATATTTTCAGTCTTTCTGTGATAATTTTGTGTGATAAACGATCTGCTGCTGTGATGGGGGATAAATCTCTTTTAATTTGGTAATCAAAATCAGATTTGTAAATCTGACTAATCGCCTCTCCTGCTTCTTTGGCGATTTCAATTGTTGAAATAATTAGTTGTTCATTTAGTGGCATGAGCTTGTTTCCTTAAGCCTTAACGGCTTGTATTCGAATTACCACTGGATCATCTTTCCCAAACTTTGCAAGGCCATTACTTTCAATAGTTTTGATGATTTTAAAACCTACTTTAACCAATCTTTCTTTGAATTCTTCTAATATAATAAATCTTCTATAATGTCCTTCAATTCTCTCTGTGTTACTCAATATATCTCCTTTGCATGATAAAGGATCTTTAATTGAGCGACATTCAATAAACAATTGACCATCTTTGCTGAGTAATTTATGACTCATGTTCAGTGTTTTAATTTCCTCATTCAGTGACATTGCGTGAATAACAAAACGAGAATAAATCAGATCGTATTTTTTTTTATTTATTTTTGCTATGTCAGTGATTGTTCCAAAAAAAAATTTTAAGGAATCGTCCGAATAAAGTTTTTTGCATAATTCTATTGCTTCACCTGATCTGTCTAATCCAGTAACAAGATGACCTTGTGAAGCAAGAAATATGGCATCTCTGCCATTGCCACATCCTACTTCTAAAATAGTTTGTTGATTAATTAATTTATTGGCAACATACTCGGCAAAAGATGATGGGAAGGCAGGTACATTGTCTTTTTTATAATATTGGTCCCAGTGATTTATAAGCCCTTTATTAAAAGACATACTCTACTCCTTCTTGTATTGTCTATGAAAAAATGACGAACCATGCCTTAAGAATATTCATTATGTATCTTATAATATTGAAGAGCTTCAATGATAGTTTCTAAGCAAGTAACCGCTTTAATAGAGCTAAAAAATTACCTAAAATACACAAAAAGACTTGAATCACCTCTTTTATAGAGAGAGAATGGGTTATCTGAAGGCACAACCAAGCCAGCTACCAAGCGATAATAAGTAACAGAACCCTAATAATTTAAAAATCAATTTTATATAGAAAGAATGAGTTTAACTCACACAACTGATGAAAACTTTGATCAAGATATACTTCAATCAGATTTACCTGTTTTGCTTGATTTTTGGGCGGAATGGTGTGGCCCATGCAAAATGATTGGTCCTATTTTAGGTGAACTATCTGAAGAATATGCAGACAAAGTAAAAATTGTACAACTTAATGTCGACGAAAATAATAATACTGCTATTAAATACGCAGTAAGAAGCATTCCAACTCTAATTTTATTCAAAGATGGCCAAGTTCAAGCACAACATATCGGAGCAGCAGCCAAAGGACAACTGAGGCAATTTTTAGATTCCAATTTATAATTTATGAAGCACTCAAAAAACGGTAAAGGCAAGAGAAGAAATCCTAGGCACAAAAGACCAGCCCAGGATAGAACGCCAACTTTTACAGAAGATGACATCGTCTCTAAAGCCGATTTAGAAGCTGGCAACAATTTGATGAGCCTACCTGAACTTAGGAATAAATCCATTTCTGAGTTGCAGGCTTCTGCAGAAGCCATGAATATTGAAAACTTGGCCCGTGCCAGAAGGCAAGATATTACTTTCGCTATGCTAAAAGCGCACGCTGCTGAAAATCATCCAATTTATGGCGAAGGGGTCCTAGAAATACTTCAAGATGGTTTTGGTTTTTTACGCTCTTCAGATAGTTCTTATCTGGCTGGCCCTGATGATGTTTATGTCTCGCCAACCCAAATTCGACGATTCAATTTACATACCGGCGATACAGTTGCAGGTTCTGTCAGGCCACCAAAAGATAACGAGAGGTATTTTGCACTCTTAAAAGTTGCCGAGATTAATTTTGAAGAACCTGAGAGCGTTCGATCAAAGGTTCTCTTTGAGAATTTAACCCCTTACTTTCCAGAAGAAAGATTTAAATTGGAACAAGGTACAGGAAGTTTAGAGGATTTAACCGCACGAATCATTGATTTGTCTGCGCCAATTGGTAAAGGCCAGAGGGGTTTGATTGTCTCACCTCCAAAGGCAGGTAAAACAATACTACTGCAAAATATAGCTTCTTCTATCACTGCCAATTACCCAGATGCTCAACTCATTGTTTTATTGATAGATGAACGACCTGAAGAAGTGACTGATATGCAAAGAACTGTGAGAGGAGAAGTGGTTTCAAGTACTTTCGATGAGCCAGCTACTCGGCATGTCCAAGTTGCAGACATGGTTTTAGAGAAGGCAAAAAGACTAGCTGAACATAAAAAGGACGTGATTATATTGCTTGACTCGATAACACGTCTGGCAAGAGCATACAATACTGTTGCTCCTGCATCGGGCAAGGTTTTAACTGGAGGCGTTGATGCTAATGCACTGCAAAAACCAAAAAGATTTTTCGGTGCTGCTAGAAATATTGAAGAAGGCGGTAGCTTGACAATCATAGCAACGGCACTTGTAGATACCGGTTCGAGAATGGATGAAGTCATTTTTGAAGAATTTAAAGGTACAGGCAATATGGAAATTCATCTGGACAGGAGAATATCTGAGAAAAGAGTCTACCCAGCCATCCACATAAACCGATCTGGAACACGAAGGGAAGAATTATTGATGGAACCCGATGAGTTACAGAAAATGTGGGTTTTACGAAAAGTTGTTCACGATATGGATGAAATAGCTGCAATTGAATTTTTAATTAATAAAATGAAGGATACCAAGACCAATTCTGAATTTTTTGAGTCGATGAAACGCTAGGCTAGTATCTTTATTGCTTTATCTCCTATGTCGCTTCGATAATAGACTCCAGTCCAAGTCACCTTTTTAACTGCATCGTAAGCAATTTTTTGTGCTTGTTTAGTATCTCTGCCTAGAGCAGTGACACATATAACTCTGCCGCCATTGGTAACAATTTTGCCATCGTTAATAGCTGTTCCGGAATGGAAGATCTTCACATCAGGACACGATTGATCTATTGTATCTAGCCCATTGATTTCCAAGCCAATTTCATAGCTTTCAGGATAGCCTGAGCTGGCCATGATAATCCCTAAAGCTGTTCGTTCATCCCATTCAATTGGGAATGATTTTATTGTTCCATCAAAACAAGACTGAATGAGTTCAACCAAATCTGATGAGAGTCGCATCATAATCGGTTGAGTCTCAGGGTCGCCAAAGCGACAATTAAACTCCAGTACCTTAGGTTCACTTTGGTCTGAAATCATTAAACCAGCATAGAGGAATCCTCTGTATGGTATGCCTTCATTAGCCATACCATGAACAGTTGGAAGCATGATTTCCTCCATAATTTTTTTTTGCAGATCATCATCCACACAAGGGGTAGGGGAATAAGCACCCATCCCACCGGTATTGAGTCCAACATCTCCATCCTGAATTGCCTTGTGATCCTGTGAGGTAGCAAGAGGTAGAATTTTCACCCCATCTACCATAGCAATGAAACTTGCTTCTTCCCCTTTTAGGAATTCTTCAATAATGAGCGTTTCTCCTGCAGCTCCAAATTTTTGATCTGTCATGATTTCATCAACATTTTTTTCTGCCATTGTAAAATTATCTACAATAAATACTCCTTTACCTGCTGCTAAGCCATCCGCCTTGATTACAAGTGGGTAGGTTGAGTTTTTTAAAAACTCTTTGGTTGAATGAGGATCAGAAAAAGATTGATAAATTGCTGTTGGAATTTTGTATTTCTGCATAAATTGTTTGGCAAAAGTTTTGGATCCTTCCAATTGTGCAGCTTTAGCTGTGGGTCCAAAACACCTAATCTCATTCTTGGTGAACTCATCAACGATCCCAGCAACTAAAGGATCCTCTGGACCAATAACAACAAGGTCTATCGATTCATTTTTTGCAAAATGGATTAATTTTTCAATTTCGGTTGCTTTGGCCTCAATGTTTACTATTTTTGCTTCATTGGAGGTCCCGGGATTGCCAGGTGCAACAAAAACAGTATCAACGTGTTTAGATTGAGCCAGCTTCCAGGACAATGCATGCTCTCTTCCACCACCACCTACGACCAAGACCTTGTTTGTTTCAACCATTTTTAATGCCTGAAGTGTCTTATCCCAGTAAAGACCATTGCAATGTCGGCTTCGTTGGCTGCTTCAATCACTTCATTATCTCTAATGGATCCACCTGGTTGGATGATAGAAGTTATTCCCATGGAGGCTGCTACATCTATTCCATCTCTAAAAGGAAAAAAGGCATCTGAAGCCATAGCACATCCTTGAGTTTCAAACCCCCTTTCTTTTGCTTTTGAAGCTGCTATTTGGGCACTATCAATGCGACTCATTTGCCCAGCACCCACACCAATAGTTTGTTTATCTTTTGCATAAACAATTGCATTTGATTTAACAAATTTACAAACTTTCCAAGCAAATAGGCAATCTTGCATTTCTCTTGGAGAAGGTTTCCTTGAAGTCATCACCTGTAAATCTTCTTGTGAAACCTGAGCATTATCAGATTCCTGCACAAGCATACCGTCGGCAACGCTGAGAAATTTGAATCCAGGAGTTAAATCATTCATTTTCTCCATTTCAAGAACTCTAATATTTTTTTTAGCGCCTAACACTTTCTTGGCAGAAGAGGAAATTTCAGGTGCAATAAGTACTTCTATAAATTGATTATCAATGATTAGTTGAGCAGTTTTTTCTTCCAGCTTTCTATTTAAAGCGATAATTCCTCCAAAAGCTGAAATTGAATCCGTTGCAAAAGCTTTTTGGTAAGCCAGGGTAATGTCATCATCAGTTGCTACTCCACAGGGATTGGCGTGTTTAATAATTACACAGGCAGGTTCCGCGAAACTACGAACGCATTCAACCGCAGCGTCTGTATCAGCAATATTGTTATAAGAGAGTTGTTTACCTTGGAGTTGTTTAGCATTACCTACTCCTTTTCCTTGCTTAGTATAGTCGGTATAGAAAGCAGCCTTCTGGTGTGGGTTTTCTCCATATCGCATAACTTCTTTCCTTTGGTATTTTGCAAAAATACGATCAGGAAAATCTTCATCACTGAGTGAAAATAAGTAATCCGAGATTGCTGTATCGTAATTAGCAGTATGCGTAAATGCTTTAGTAGCCAATGAACTTCGAATTTTTTGAGAAAGTGATCCTTTATTACTTTTCATTTCTTCAATGACTCGGGGGTAATCTTCTGGATCAACTACAACTCCAACATACTTATTATTTTTTGCAGCGGAACGGACCATACTCGGGCCCCCTATATCAATTTTTTCTATAGCTTCTTCTAAGGTGACGTTTTCTTTGGAGATTGTTTCCACAAATGGGTAAAGGTTAACCACGACTAAATCTATGGGTGAGATATTATTTTCTTCCATGACCTTTTGATCTTTATTGCGGCGAGCCAATATTCCACCATGCACTTTAGGATGGAGTGTCTTTACCCTACCATCCATTATTTCTGGAAAATCCGTGAATTCACTTATTTCAATTGCGTTAACCTTGGCTTCTTTTAAAGTCTTGAGTGTTCCTCCAGTGGATATAATTTTAATTTCAAATTCTTCGACAAGAGAGTGACAAAATTCTACTAATCCGGTTTTATTAGCAGCACTGACCAATGCTGTCCTAATTTTTACTGCTTGCTGATCTGACATGTTTTCTGTCAAAGAACTATTATTTTATCAGTTCAAATAGTTTTAATTTTTTTCTCAAAGTTGATCGATTGATGCCTAGAATATTTGCTGCCTGTGATTGATTTTTATTGGTGAAGGTCATCACAGCCTCAATAAGTGGTAGCTCCACTTCATTGATCACCAAGTGATATAAATCATTGGGTGCATTTCCATTAAGTGTTTTGAAATATTCTTTTAATGCAGTTTCAGTAGATTCTTTGAGGGTTCGATGCATTAATGTTCCATTAGAAGAATTGTTGACAGGTTTTGCATGTTTAGAGTGTTTTGATTTTGATTGTAATTTTTCTTTCACAAAGAAAACTCCCCTGCTGCAAGTTAATGCGTATCTGATGTTATGAGTAACTTAAAAAAAATTTAAGTATCAAAGACTATATCATGGACCGAGGCGAAGATCGTCGATGTTTGTAAAATTTTTACAATCCCAAACGATTTTCTAAATAATTGATGTCAGTTTTGCCTCTGTGAAAAGCATCAAGTTGCATGATTTCAATCTGCAAATCTTTATTTGTTTTAATCCCCTCTATGACCATTTCAGACAATGCTATCCGCATTCTATTGATAGCTGATTCTCTGGTATTGGCATGGGCAACGACCTTAGCAATCATAGAATCATAGAAGGGTGGAACTACATATCCAGTATATAAATGGCTGTCTACTCTAATCCCCGGGCCTCCTGGGGGATGCCACAATGAAACTTTTCCTGGTGATGGTATAAATGTTTTCGGATCTTCCGCATTGATTCTGCATTCAATAGCGTGCCCTTTTTGGACTATTTTTTCTTGTTTCACGGACAGTGGAAGCTCCATTGCGATTCTTATTTGCTCTTTAACAATGTCAATACCCGTTATCATTTCAGTCACAGGATGCTCAACCTGTAATCTCGCATTCATTTCGATGAAATAGAATTCTCCATTTTCAAATAAGAACTCTAATGTTCCAGCGCTTCTATATCCAACTTGTTGACACAAGGTAATACACTTTTGAGTCATTTCTTCACGTTGTTTTTCCGAGATGCCAGGTGCTGGGGCCTCTTCTATAATTTTTTGCCAATTTCTCTGCATGGAGCAATCTCTGTCCCCTAGACAGACAACATTGCCATGAGTGTCAGCTAGCATTTGAAATTCTATATGTCTTGGTTGCTCAAGTAATTTTTCCATATATATGGTGTCATCCCCAAATGCTGCCCTAGCTTCACCTCTTGTAAGGTCAATAGCGTGTTGCAGATTAGCTTTGGTGTGAGCTACTCTGACACCTTTGCCCCCACCTCCTGCTGCTGCTTTGATGATGACTGGATAGCCAATTTCATCTGCGGTCTTATAGATTTCTTCTTTGTTTTTGCCTAAAGGCCCATCCGATCCAGGGATGCAATTGATCCCAGCTTCTTTGGCAATTTCAATGGCTGCCATTTTGTTGCCCATTGATTTTATGGTTTCAGGTTTTGGTCCAATGAAGATATAGCCGCTTTCCTCAACTTGTTCAGCAAAATCGCCGTTTTCCGATAAGAACCCATAGCCTGGATGTATCGCCATCGCATCGGTGACTTCTGCCGCACTGATGATGGAGGGCATGTTTAAATAGCTATTTACTGATTCTGGTGGGCCAATGCATACAGATTCATCCGCAAGTAATACATGCTTTTGATTGCTATCTTCGGTTGAGTGTACAGCGACAGTTTTTATACCCAATTCATGACATGCTCTGAGAATCCTGAGCGCTATTTCCCCACGATTAGCAATGACGACCTTATCAAGCATAGTTAATTTTGGTTAATCAGAAATAAGGCTTGGTCGTATTCAACTGGGTCTCCACTCTGAACCAGGATTCTCTCAACGATTCCATCAACATCGGATTCAATCTGATTCATCATTTTCATAGCTTCAATTATGCATAAAGTGTCACCTTGAGAAACTTCATCACCTACTTTAACAAATGCTTCTGCGCCTGGTTCTGGAGTCAGAAAAAATGTTCCTATCATGGGGGCTAGAATTTTGTGAAAATTGTTTTGATGATTATTTTTTGTCGGTTCTATTGCACTATCTGATTCCATTACGACGGTATCTTTGGAGGTATAAACTTCTATTGGCTTGGGATCTTGTGGTGTTCGTCGAGTTATTCGAACGGTATCCTCACCTTCAGTAATCTCAATTTCAGATAAACCTGATTCTTCAAGTAATTGAATTAATTTTTTTACTTTTCGGATGTCCATCAAGCTATATTTTAGACAATTGGTCTATCGCTGATAAAATTGCTAACTCATAGCCTTTGAAACCTAAACCAGAAATTGTTCCTTGAGCAATATCTGAAAAATACGAGTTTTTTCTAAACTCTTCTCTCGAAAAAATATTGCTGATGTGTATTTCTATAAAGGGAACATCTACAGCCAACATAACGTCTCTCAGAGCAACGCTAGTGTGCGTGAATGCTCCTGGATTGAAGATCATGTAATCTGTGGTTTGGGATTTTTCTTGTATGATATTAACTAATTCTGATTCTGAATTACTTTGACAAGCTTCTAAGAAACAGCCATTTTCTGTGGCAATATTGATTAATTCTTGGTTGATTTCATCAAGGCTTTTTTCACCATAGATTTCTGGCTCTCTTGTTCCAAGAAGATTTAGATTAGGTCCATTGATTACTAATATATTAGACATTTAAAATTAACACGTTTATAGAAGATAGCTACATTTTCCTAGAATATAACTACAAAATCAACGAAAATATAATAAAACCAGCATTGTGATCTTTTTAATATCCTAAAATTTCTGGTAAATCTTCTGCCTTAAGCTCAGTATTTTTGAACCAAGTGATTAGGCCATCAGGTTCAACGACCAGTGTATAGGGAAGAGTTGTAGCTGTATTGCCTAATTGCTGCATTATTTCATAGGCATCGCTTTGACCAACAAGTATTGGAAATTCTATTCCATATTCATGAATGAAATCTATTACTGGCTCATTTTGATCAACAGCTATACCGATTATTTCAATGTTATGCATATCCTTATTAAGATAAAGATTCTGTAGCATTGGCATCTCTCTTCTGCAGGGGACACACCATGTTGCCCAGAAATTAATCAACATTCTCCGGTCAGACCATTCACTGATATTTCTAGTTTTGCCATCCAAGTCTTGAAGAGAAAATTGAACGATGTATCTAGGCTTATTATTTTCTGAATTGGTCAGCCATGATTTGATATGTGTCTCAATGTCAAAATATTTCACAATGGAAAAAACCACTAAAATTACTAACATTATTTGAGTAATTTTTCGAAAATTCAATTTCAAAGATTTGCTCCCAATGCTCTAGCTTGCATATTCCTGAGTCTACTTAAGTCATTGAATAACTCATCAGCTTTGGTTACCCCGATTTTTCTGAGATTCTTTTGCTCATCGCCGCTGATATTGAATATCAACATTGTTGGTGGGCCGAAAATACTGTATTTGCTCATCAGAGCTTGGTCTCTCTCATTATTGAGAGAAACGTCAGCTTTGACAGTGTTAATTTCTGCCAAAAGACCAATAAGAGTTTCATTTGTGAATGTTTCTTTTTCTAATTGCCTGCAGGATACACACCAATCAGCAGTAAAATATAACAATGTTATTTTGTTGTCTTTGGATGCTGTTGTAAGGGTTTGTTCAAGATCTTCGATTGACATAATTGGAGTAAATAATGATTGACCGTCTACAAAAAGTTCTTGATTGGTATTTTCTTTTTCCATTCCCATGAATTGATTTATAAGCATTGAAAAGCCAATCAGAATAATGACAAAGCCAGACAAAATTTTTCTCCTTTCTTTGTTGTTTGAAAAACGCTGGTAAACTCTTGTGCCAGCAAAGTAAATTCCGGCAAAGATAATCAACATTGACCAAAGAATATTTATGATTTCAAAAGACACAAAAGGATTTAGTATCCAAATCGCTAAGCCAAACATTATAAAACCAAAAATTTCTTTAATTGTGTTGAGCCAATTACCAGTTTTTGGCAACCATTTCCCTGCAGTTATACCAATCAAAATCAAAGGTATGCCCAGGCCTAAGCTCAGTGATGAAAGAGCAAGTATTCCTCTAAATATATTTCCGCTTTCACCAATAACCATTAGTGTGGCGACTAAAGGAGGGGCAACGCAAGCAGTTACCAATAATGCGGAGAGTACACCCACTATAAGCACACCTAGATAAGTACCACCTTTTTGCTTTGCTAGAATCAAATTAAATTTGTTCATGAGAACACTTGGCATTTGAATGTTGTATCGTCCGAGCATACCAAGTCCCAATATTGAAAACAGAATCGCCATAGCAATTAAAAATAAAGGCAGTCGAAATAATGCTTGAATTTGCTGTCCGGCAATTGCTGCAATGACCCCAGCAGTGGAATAAGTTATAGCCATACCTGCAACGTAAGTTAGCGAAAGTGAAAGACTTTTGAGGGTGTTATTTGTTCCCGATTGGCCAATTATGATGCCAGAAAGAATGGGGATTGTGGGCAGGTGGCAGGGAGTGAATGCCAATAAGAATCCAAGACCAAGAAAGGTAATAAAAACCAGAAAGACATTACCATCTGAAATCAGGTTTCCCAGTCTATACTGTTCAGACTCAGTTGTTATATTGATTAAATTGGACCTGTTGAAATCGCTGTTATCCAAAAAAACTTCTCTTTGCCAAATCTGAGGTGGGTAGCACAAGCCAATATCGGCACATCCTTGCAGTTTAATTTCTAGAGTAAAATTATTGTTAATCAAGTCTTTTTCAGTAATATTCACTGGGATCGTGACAATCATTGAATCTCGATAAATTTCTGTGGAGCCAAAAAATTCGTCGTAATGCGCCTTGCCTGTTGGCAGTTCTACTGGGATCAATTGTATATTTTGATTGGTACTCGCATAAGAAATTTTATCTTTGTAAAGATAGTATCCCTGTTTAATTTCATGAGATATCACGATGTTTTTTGCTTGATATGAGACGGTAACTGGGAACGCTTGTTCAGGCTTTAATACCTGCTGTGCCAATACCAGTGGAGCAAAGGTTAATAGAAAGGCCAACAAAAAAGCTTTAGTCATATCAATGAAGTTTTTATCTGTATTCATCATATTGCTTTAAGACATTCCCAAAAGGGTTATTTTTCAATTGATTATTTTATTATTTTTTTTGACAAATTAGAGATTATTTAATGAAAAAAACCTTATTCTGACTTGAAATTTTTTAAACCATCCTTATTATTAGCACTCTCCTAGTGAGACTGCTAAAAATGCACAATGCATTAGGATAGGATTTATATAGACAAATAACAAATTGAGGAGCTGATAGATGAATATTCGTCCACTTCAAGATCGTGTAATCATAAAGCGCATGGAAGAGGAAAAAACCTCCGAAGGCGGCATCATTATTCCTGATAGTGCAACTGAGAAACCAATAAAAGGCGAGGTTGTTGCTGTAGGTAATGGGCTTGTTCTCGACAATGGCGAAATACGACCATTGGACTTAAAGGTCGGTGACAAGGTTCTATTTGGTAAATACAGTGGTACAGAAGTTAAACTGGATGGCGAAGAACTTTTGGTTATGAAAGAAGATGATGTAATGGCTGTACTTGAGGCCTAACACATTGCATCTAATCAACAAATTTAAATTTAAACAAATAAATATAAGAGGATAAACAAATGGCTGCTAAAGAAGTTCAATTTGGTAATACTGCTCGTCAGAAGATGATTGCCGGGGTAAATGTATTAGCTGATGCGGTTAAGATAACACTTGGCCCTAAAGGGAGAAATGTTGTTCTTGACAAAAGTTTTGGTGCACCAACTGTCACTAAAGATGGTGTTTCAGTCGCTAAAGAAATTGAGTTAGAAGACAATTTTGAAAACATGGGTGCACAAATGGTTAAGGAAGTTGCTTCACAAACTTCCGATGTTGCTGGTGATGGAACCACTACTGCTACTGTGCTTTCCCAAGCTATATTCAGAGAAGGCCTAAAAGCTGTTTCTGCTGGATTCAACCCCATGGATCTGAAACGCGGTATAGATAAAGCGACAAGAGTGGTCGTAGACAAGCTGGAATCAATCTCAGTGCCTTGCACAGATGATACTGCTATTTCTCAGGTTGGAACCATTTCGGCCAACTCTGACCTTTCAGTTGGAGAGATCATAGCTGAGGCAATGCAGAAGGTAGGTAAAGAGGGTGTGATTACTGTCGAAGAAGGACAAGGATTGGATAACGAATTAGAAGTTGTAGAAGGTATGCAATTTGATCGGGGGTTTTTGTCACCGTATTTTATCAACCAAGCTGAAAGCCAAAGTGTTGAGTTAGAAGAACCGTTCATACTCTTGTTTGATAAAAAAATATCCAACATCAGGGATTTATTGCCACTGCTTGAAGGTGTGGCTAAATCCGGAAGACCTTTATTGGTTATCGCTGAAGACATTGAAGGCGAAGCCTTGGCTACTTTGGTTGTTAATAACATCAGGGGCATCGTTAAAGTTGCTGGTGTTAAGGCACCTGGTTTTGGTGATCGTAGAAAAGCCATGTTGCAAGATATTGCAATCTTGACTGGTGGCCAGGTGATTTCAGAAGAAGTTGGACTAAGTTTGGAAAAGGCAACCTTAGAAGATTTGGGTAATGCCAAAAAAATTCAGATTACTAAAGAAAACACAACCGTAATCGATGGTGCTGGGACTGGTTCTGATATCAAATCAAGAATTGATCAAATCAATAGAGAGATTGAGGATTCATCATCAGATTATGACCGGGAAAAACTCCAAGAACGAGTTGCGAAACTCTCAGGAGGAGTTGCAGTGATCAAAGTGGGTGCCGCAACTGAAATTGAAATGAAAGAAAAGAAAGCTCGAGTTGAAGATGCTTTGCACGCGACAAGAGCAGCCGTTGAAGAAGGAATTGTTCCAGGAGGCGGTGTTGCACTTGTTCGAACAAAAGGATCTTTGGAGGACTTGGAAGGAGATAATGATGATCAAAATGTTGGCATCAATATTCTTAAAAAAGCTTTAGAAGAGCCGCTACGACAAATTGTTAGCAATTCAGGAAATGATGCTTCAGTTGTTCTTAATGAAGTAGCAAACGGTAAAGGTAACTATGGTTACAACGCAGCAACCGATGAGTATGGTGATTTGGTGGAGATGGGAATTATTGATCCAACCAAGGTAACCCGTTATGCACTACAAAATGCTGCATCTGTTACTGGCCTTTTGCTAACAACAGAAGCAATGGTTGCCGATGCACCACAGGACGATGCGCCTGCTGCTGCACCGATGCCTGATATGGGCGGCATGGGCGGCATGGGCGGAATGATGTAAAGAAGCTTATTGCTAAAAGAATAAAAGCCCTGCTAAGCAGGGCTTTTTTTTTAAATCCTTTATATACTTTTTAGAGATACAGCTTTAGTGTTTATCAGAGCTGTTTTATCATTGGTTGAATAAAATCTTGTGAGTTTCAAAAATGGCAACAAACCAAGAAAAATTTGTAAAAATAAGTAAAGAAGAGCTGCCCTTATCTTGTCCTATGCCGGATTACGATGATTGGGATGGGCATCCAAGGGTTTTTTTGCCGGTTGATTCTGCAAGAACAACTTGTCCTTATTGCGGCACTATCTATCAATTGATTGACTTTGATGACTAACACCCAATCAGTCCTATGTCATGTCAATTTGGCAACTGGGTTTCGAGGCGGTGAGAGACAAACATATCTGCTGATGGACCGTCTCAGTAACCAAGGCTGGCAACAGAAACTGATTGCGAGGAAAGCAGGTAAACTTGCCCAATTGTCAGAATCCATTGCCAATCTCAGAATTGTTGAAGTTGGATTAAACCCTCTACAACACCTTGGCCATTTTGCCAACGTCGATATTCTTCATTTGCATGAGTCGAGGGCATTTTTAACTTTACATGTATCAGGCCATTTGCGACAGACTCCCTATGTATTGACACGAAGGGTTCAAAGAAAACCAATGAAGAATTGGCTGAATAAGGCTGTCTACTCTAAAGCTAACGCCATCGTGACTTTATCCGATGCTATAGGTCGGGTTGTAAATGAATCTTTGGGTACTACCCTCAATTACAATGTTATACCGAGTGCTAAGACAGGTTTTAGTTTTAATGCTGACGACGTTAAGTCAATTCGTTCCAAGTTAAAGGGAGATTTTGTTGTTGGTCACATTGGTGCTTTAGACGATAGCCATAAGGGACAACTACAAATTATTGAAACAGCTAGGCGATTGTGTGATTCGCATCCCCAAATTTCTTTTGTTTTAGTTGGTGAGGGGCGTGATTTTGAGTTATTCAAGAAACTTACAGCTTCTCTAGATAATATTTCACTTGTTGGCCAAGTCGAGAATCTTGGAAGTTATTTAAAGGCCTTTGATATTTTTTTGTTTCCATCCCGTCATGAAGGTTTGGGCTCAATCCTATTGGATGCCTTAGATTTTGGTTTACCTATTATCGCTACAGATATAGGGGGTATTCCTGAAATCATTGAAAGTGATGTCAATGGATTCTTGGTCAAACCGGATGCAGTTGATGACATCTGTGAAAATATACTGGGTTTTTATACCGATAGGGCCTTAATGGAGCAGATGACGCAAAAAAATATCGAGAAATCTCAATCGTATACTGTTGGCTCAATGACGGACGAATATGTTCAAATATACCAAGGAATCTTAAAGAACAATGAACAAATGCATTAGGAGATTATTGTGAATCAAGAGTTTTGCAAAGAGGTTGATGCTGCCCTTAAGAGAATTGCAACTCATATAAGGAAGACGCCAGTAGAGTTTTCTCATTCTATGAGTAACAATTCAGGTAGCAAGGTCTTATTAAAACTTGAAAATTTCCAAGTTACCGGCTCTTTCAAGGCCAGAGGGGCGGTTAATAAAATGAGTTTAATGGCTGAAGAGAACCCAGAGAAAATCATCACTGCCTCTTCAGGGAATCACGGATCCGCAGTAGCATATGCTGCCAGTATCTTGAGGTTGGACACCCTGATATTTCTTCCTGAAAATGTCTCCTCTGCCAAGTTGAACAAGATTAAACAATTTGGTGCCAATGTGAATATCAAGGGTAAAGATTCTGGGGATGCAGAAAAAGCAGCGAGAACCTATGCTCTCAAGCATGGTTATCCGTATCTTTCACCTTATAACGATTATGATGTAATTGCTGGTCAGGGCACCATTGCTGCTGAGGTTACTCAACAGACCACTGGAATTGATGCTGTTTTTATTGCTGTTGGTGGCGGAGGTTTGATTTCTGGAATAGGTGGCTACTTAAAACAAATAAATCCAGGTGTGCAGATTATTGCTTGTTCACCTGAAAATTCTGCAGCTATGCATTATTCATTGGAAGCCGGAGACATCATAGATATCGACCATTTTGAAACCATCAGTGATGGTACAGCCGGTGCATTGGAAAAAGGTTCAATCACTTATGAATACTGCCATTCTGTTATAGACGAATCAATTTTATTGACTGAAGATGAAATTTTCAGTGGCATGAGAGCATTTATGAACAGTCACCAAATGATGATAGAAGGTTCAGCAGGGGTTGCTATTGCAGGTTTCTTAAAACTACAGCGTAAATTTAAGAATAAAAAAGTTTTAATAGTACTTTGTGGTGCCAATATCAGCAGTGAAAAGTTAATGGAGGTTGTCTCATGAACGGTGTGATGGTTCTTGATTGGGATCAGATTTCAGATTTGTTGGAATATATTGATGTCTATGAGCCCATGAAAAAAGCTTTTATTGAATATTCCCTGGGACATGCCGAAATACCTCCAGTTGGCGAACTTCTATTTGCAAACCCTCCCGGCGAGGTGCATATCAAATATGGTTATATTCAAGGAGGTTCTCATTATGTCGTGAAAATTGCTTCTGGCTTTGCCAACAATCGTGATCACAATTTGGCTCCAGGACAAGGAATGATGATCCTATTTGATATCAATACAGGTGTTCCCAAAGCAGTACTTATTGACGATGCCAATCTGACAGATCTAAGGACAGGCATCGCAGGAGCCATTGCTTCCAAGGCAATGGCAAACAATGGTGTTAAATCTGCTTCAATCATCGGCAGTGGAGTTCAAGCGAGACATCAAGCCAGATGTCTTTTGGATGTTATGCCTATAGAGGAAATATGCTGTTGGGGTAGAAATGAAAGGTCGTTGGATGAGCTGAAGCAAGATCTTTCCGATTTAAGTGTCAGTGTGACTACTTGCTCCGATTTAAAGGAATTGATTGAACGCTCTCAATTAATAATTACCACCACATCCGCCAAAGAGCCCATCATTGATGAGGAATGGGTACAACCTGGAACGCATATAACTGCTGTGGGCTCAGACACACCAGAAAAATGTGAGTTGGATCCAAAAATACTTGATAGAGCATCTATTGTCGTCGCTGACAGCATCTCACAAAATAAAGAGAGGGGTGAAATACACCAAGGACTGAAAAAAGGGAAAGTGAAAGAAGAAGATATTTTAGAATTGGGAGATATTTTTTCCGGTAGGGCCGAGGGAAGAACAGATAGTGATCAAATCACGGTTGTCGATTTAACTGGAGTCGCAGTCCAAGATTTGGTTATTGCGGAAGCAGTTGTGAAGGCAAACAATCAAATTGGCTGACTTTGTACAATCGCAACAATTGCTATTTATGATCCAGCTCTGAGGTAACCAATCGTTTGAAGAGAAAGCAAAAAAACTATTTGTTTTATATAGAACATGACTATTCTTATGAGATCTTAAGACCACTTCAAAAGGAAATTCAAAAACAAGGAGACC
>CAZWGB010000027.1:0-17686 GCA_964633465.1 uncultured Woeseiaceae bacterium
TTTCACTACAAACTCGTTACAGTATTTTAAACAGAGATATGGAAAAAGAAATTGTTCCTGCTTGTGAGAAACACAACATCAGTATACTGCCATTCTTTCCGTTGGAAAGTGGCCTTCTTACAGGAAAAGTAAAACGTGATGAGGACCCTCCTCCAGGAACTAGACTTGCAATTTGGGGTGGTGCATTTAGGTCTGACTGGAAATTTGATGTTATGGAAAAAATCACTGAATTTGGACAAAGTATTGATCGCAATATATTAGAGATGTCATTAAGCTGGGCTGCTAACCAGAAGCAAATTGGATCCGTTCTAGTAGGAGCAACTAAGTCAGAACAATTAATTCAAAACATTAATGCTATTTCTTGGAAAATGTCTCCAGAGGAAATGGATTCCATTAACATCATTCTTAATGAAAAATAAAACAATTAAAGATGTCAAATTTCAGTAAAGAAATTACAGGCACTGTTGCCTCCCTACATATCAGTAATAACAGTGATATTAGCAATGAATCGACAGAGACTATTCAGGTCGAATTTGATGGCATTGTGGAAGATAAACATCGAAGTTATATGCGTGGAGCTTATGAAGGTGAGTCAGTATCAGAAGGAACGGTACGCCGCAATGATCGTCAGTGGTCAGCAGTCTCTTTGGAAGAACTGACGAAGATTCAAGAATCTATGGAACTTGAAACAACCCTTACAGCTACAACACTGACTGCGAATCTTTGTTTTAAAGGGATACCAAATTTTTCCCAACTACCCAAAGGAAGTCAGTTATGTTTTCCATCGGGTGCAATACTGATGGTTGAGGACTACAATCCACCATGCAGTTATATGTCAGAAAAGATAGCTCAAACTCATACGACAACATCTGGACAACCTCCAAAGCGCCTTGCGTTTGTGAAAGCAGCAAAACGACTACGTGGTCTTGTAGGTGTCGTTGATGTGGTAGGTGTAATCAATGCAGGTGATGAAGTCACTGTAAAAGTCTTTGACTCAAGCCGATTAAGTGCTTTTCTGAGTAAAATTTAAGACATAAAGAACCCTATTAAAAGTAAGGCTATCATCCCAAGTAACATTACTAACCCAAGAAGTATGGTGAATTTCTTCATTTCTTATTTTTTTCTGCTTCTACTTCAATCATTGCGATTAACTTCGTATAGGGCAGCATCTTACATTCAGAAAACCAGCGGGCCACAACTTTAGGTTTTCCACTTGCATCAATGGAAATTTGTGTACCACTCTGTCTCATTGTTTCCCTGTCTAGTACATAAACATAATTTATATCAGGATGCACATCTGCAATTTGAGTCCATGCTATGGTTTTCTGATTAACCCTTGTGATTGGATATTCTTTTAATACGACATCCATCCTGTTCCAATGAGATACTTTTTCAGATTGAAAATTAATGAGCCAAAGTTCTTCAACTCCATCGTTGCTATTTCTCTCTAAACAACTTAATCCCTTAATTGAATCTTCTTGACTATCTTTACCCACAGTTATTTCAGCCCATCCATTGACTGTAAATAACAATCCAATAAAAAAGGCAATTAGTCTCACTGGCACCTTATGCTGACAAAATATAGCCCTCACTTGGTGAGGCTTGGCCATTGAGTAACTTACTGAAGGTTGCTTCTATGGATTCTGGACCAGACGCTCTTACTACAGTCAGCCATTGATCACTGTATTTTTGGAAATCTACTAAACTTTGCCCTATTAATTTTTCCAACTGCCCTGCTCCCAATTCATCAGTTCTTTTTTGTGCTTGACTGGGGGCAAAAAACAACTCTGGTTTGGCGCCAGGTAGACTGCTTAAAGATAACAGACCTTTAATTTCGTCTCTGTGCGTCGTACCAATTAAACATGAATATTTAACCTGTTTCTGGAACAGCTCATGTAATGCTCTAAGTACTTCTAGATTACCTGCCATATCGACGATAACTACCGACCCTGAGGCATCTAAAGATGAAACTTCGTCGTAAGTAATGATTTCACTATAACAGCCTAATTGTTTACAGAACTCTCGATTTGATTCGGACGTTATCCCAATAGCTTCCTTTTCTCCACGCGATTTCACAGCGAAACCTAGAGCAATGCTTGTCTTTGAAGAAGCACTGGTGATTAGATAAGAATCTGCTCCAAAAGTCTCATTATCAAACATAAAATCTTCCACCAGCCATGATGTCAGGTACAGGCCTCTCAATAGCAAATCATGATCTTCTCTAGCGGGCTCATAGTAGGGATTGGCCAAAGCACGTAAATATTGACTATAAATTGGTGCGTATTGTTGACGATGCTCGCTGACATCAAAGAAATTCGAATTTGATACTCTACCTGCTTTAATAACTAAATAATTGGACATTGGATAAAAACCCCAAAGCCTTTCACCGACTTCTACATCTGAGTGGTTGGATGCAACAACATCGGCATAACCCATCACAGGCACCCGGCCAAATCCCTCTTCGGTAGGAAAAAATCCCCAATATCCAAACATGTCTCCTGCAGCACAGTAGGTGATGTTATTGGTGGTCAAGGCAAACCGGTCTATTTTTAATAAAATCTGATCTTGTTCGAGGTTGCCACTAAAGGTTTCGGAAACGAACCGTGAAGAGGACCATTCGTTTTTCTTAACTTCAAAAGTTTTAAATTCTATTTCTTTGTTCATAAAGACTATTTTTAAAAATTAATAAATTAGTTACTTTTTTTAACCATCTAAGTTGTATTCTCCACCCTTACGCAAAGCTTCCTGATATGCAGGCCTGGACTGATATAGCTCCAAGGCTGCAACAAGGTTAGGAAATGGTTTGAGAGAATCTGAAATCTGGGCTGCCTCTAAAACAAATGAAATCATGGTGTCCAATCCAGAGAAGGTGTTTCTGAAGAAAAATTCATTCTCACCCAGTCGCATTGAGAGAAAACTGAGGTGATTTTTGATTTCTGAAAATATCCTTTGGGATAAGGGGGCCGCAGCTTCTCCAAGGAAACTTGAATAGAGCAATAATAAAAACGGTAACATCGCTGAACCTTCTGCGTAGTGCATAAGTTCCAAGTATTGATAGTAGTCATCATCTTCAGTTTTTGGAGCAAACCCAGAGGGTGCGTAGTTATCAATTATGTAAGTAGTGATAGCGGCAGATTCAATAATAACTTGGCCTTTATCTTTTATAACCGGAGACTTCCCCAGAGGGTGAATGTCCATAAGACTATCCGGTGCAAGGTTACTTTGCGAGTCTCTTTGATAGCTGACTATCTCATATGGGGTTTTTAATTCTTCTAACAACCAAAGAATTCTTTGTGATCTAGAATTATTGAGATGGTGAACTTCAATCATGATTTCCCCCTTTTTTCTTGGTGCACGTGAAGATTTAAGAGTAACAGATTATAGGAGTTCTTTTTCATTCCTCAAGTGTATTATTCCTGTTCTTCAAACAATTCTTGCATCAATTTTAGCTGTTCAAGTTGTGAGTTAATTGATTCCTGCATTTGTGATGAAACTTCGGGGTTCTCAGAAAGTCTTGACCATCTTTGGATTGCAAGATCGTTGTCTTGGTTACTTAATGCAATCAATCCTCCAAACCAAAGGGCCTGTAGATTCTCTGGTTCTAGTTGAATAGCTTGTTTAATAAGTATCTCTGGGTCTTCAGTAAATTGGCCTGTCTGATCCATTAAACCGGATTCAATTAAACCCATGATTACTTCAATATCTGTATCTAGAGTTAACCGATAGGCTCGTTGATAATAGATGTATGCCTTATCATAATTTTCCATTGCTAGATAGGCACCTCCAGCCAGCTTTAATGCCTTTAAATCGAATGGGTTCTTTACTATATGTTCATCAAGCTCTACTAATATTTTTTCAATATCTTGTTGCTGAGAGTCTTTATTCCAGTTGTAATTTGAAACATTCGTATAATTTAAAAATAAGAATGATGAAAAGAGTGCGATAGCGAATATGAGGCTGATTATCCTTCTTGATTGGTTTTTATATGTTTTTGTCAGTGGTAAAAATACAGCAGTCAAAACAACTGAAAAAACGAATAGGATGATTAAAAATTCAGCTTTCAATGATTTAATTCAAATTAATTTTTCTATACCAACTATAAATTAGAAATAGAAGAATAAGAGGTGAGAGCCACAAGAAGAATGTTTTCTTGTTAAAAGAGGGTTGGTAAAGAACAAAATCACCGTAACGGTTTAATAAAAAATCTTTTATTTCTTGTTCAGTTTTACCCTCTTTGATCTGACTGGATATTTCAATCCTTAGATCTTTGGCCAATTCTGCATTTGACTCAGCAATGGATTGATTTTGGCAAACCAAACATCTTACTTCTTGAACGATTGTTTGATACAAAACTTCTTGCTCAGGTGTAAGTCCGTCCATAGCCATCGTGGTGCCAATACCGAATACATGAACCAAAAGAAAGATTGATGTATATCTTTTCATTGTTTTAATTCATTGATAATTGGTAAAAATTCTTGGGCCCAGACATCAACAGTTAATGCGCCGATATGCTTGTAACGGATAAAGCCATTATCATCAATAAGGAAGGTCTCGGGTGCACCGTAGACACCAAAATCAATGGCTGTCTTGCCTTCATAATCTACTGCTATGTCTACATAAGGATTACCTCCCTCTTCGAGCCAGCGTGTTGCTAGATCGACTTGGTCTTTCCAATTGATACCAATAATTGGTATTGCATTAGATCCTTGGCTAAGTCTTACCAACAACTGATGTTCTTCCAAACAACCAGCACACCATGTGGCCCAAATATTGATCAATGAGATTTTTCCAATAATATCTTTATCTGTAATAATCCCTTCTGCGTTTAAGCGAGGGAGAGAAAATGTAGGTATTTGTTTCCCAATCAATGGCGAAGGAATTTCAGTTTGATTCTGGAATAAGCTTTTTGCCAAAAAAGCAAAAAAAATAATAAAAATTAAAACTGGTAACTTTTTAATCATACAATGACTCAGATTGCTCTTCTCTTGCTTTGACTAAAGGCTTACTCAGGTAAATCCTGAACAGTCCGCCCAAAATCATAATAAAAGGCCCAAGCCAAATTAATCTTAAAAGAGGCTTGTATTGCAAATGCAAACTCCATGATTGATTGCCAACATCTTCCCCCAAGGCAACGAACAGATCTCTACCTAAATTGGATTCTATTCCAGCTTCGGTCATTGCAGGTGAATTGCTATCGTAAATCCTTTTTTCTGGGTAAATTACAGCAACTCTCTTATCCTTGGATGTGATTTCAACCTCAGCAACTTTGGCAGTGTAATTGGGTCCATTCTTATCATTAATACCCATCAGTTTAAATTCGTAACTGCCTACCTGGGTTGACTGACCAAACTGCAGGCTTTTATCAAAAGTTATACCGTAAGTACTGGTGACGGTTATTCCTAACACGGTTAACCCTAAACCAACGTGTGCCAATGACATTGGTAGTAGTTTCAAGGCATTTTGTCTATCTAACTTAAGATTTTTGATAAAAGGTATGGACCCAGTCAAAATCGTCCACCCGGCAAGTGTAATTCCGACAAACGTCAATAATCCTGAATAATTGTAGACAGCAAAAGTCACAATAATACTCAGGAGAATGGAAATTATGAAAATCCATTTGGTTCCGCTAATTAAGTCTTTCAACTCAGAATTTTTCCAAGTTGAAAATACACCCAAGCCCATAAAGAAAAGCATTGGTAGAAATGGTATTAGAAAAACAAAATTAAAATATGGGGGACCAACAGAAATTTTACCTGCATTAAATAACTCAACCAACATCGGGTAAAGTGTGCCGATTAAAATTAACCCAGCAGCTGTACATAAAAACACATTATTTAACAGTAATAAGGATTCTCTTGAAAAAATCTTTAGCTGCAATCGTCTATCTTTTTTTAACTTCAAGGAGTAAATAATCAAAGCACCGCCTGTAAAGAAACCAAGAAGCATTAGTATAAACATGCCCCTAGTTGGATCGGAGGCGAATGAGTGTACTGAAATTAATATTCCTGAGCGAACCAAAAAAGTTCCAAGTAAGCTTAGTGAAAAAGAAATAATTGCTAATAAGATACTCATTGAATTAAACAATCTTCTTTTTTCAGTTACAACGAGAGAATGTACCAATGCTGTTGCTGTTAACCAAGGCATCAGAGATGCGTTCTCAACTGGATCCCAGAACCACCAACCACCCCAGCCGAGTTCGTAGTAAGCCCACCAACTACCTAAGGCTATCCCTCCGGTTAAAAATAACCA
The DNA here is from genome assembly GCA_964633465.1 of uncultured Woeseiaceae bacterium. Lineage (GTDB taxonomy): Bacteria > Pseudomonadota > Gammaproteobacteria > Steroidobacterales > UBA11654 > DTSX01. Next base: position 6,250 of record CAZWGB010000027.1, read on the forward strand.
TGGAGCGATGGTCCAAACCCTTGCAATGCCTGCCCATTGGTACTGCTCTGTTTCATGCTTAACCGTGACCAAGGAAGCAAGGGCGAGTGCGAATGGAACAACCAAGCCAACATAACCTGCATAAAGAATAGGTGGATGTATCACTAGAGCTGGATCTTGTAGAAGGGGGTTTAAGCTTCTACCTTGGTCAGGCATGGGAAATAACCTTTCAAATGGATTGGATGTGTAGAGTATAAAAACTATGAAACCTAGACTAACTAAACCCATAAATCCAAGCGATTTAATTTTAAGATCAATAGTTTTCTGGTCAAATTTCCTTGAAAAAGCAAGCAGTAATCCCCAGATAGAGAGCAAAAATACCCACAATAATAATGAACCCTCATGAGCACCCCAAATTGCAGCAACTTTATATTGAACTGGTAGGTTTGTGTGTGAGTTCTTTGCTACATAAAGAACAGAAAAATCATCGGTAATAAAGCTGTATCCCAAACACACAATTGCAAAGATCAAGCCAAGCGTATGGATTGAAACAAGATTAACAATAATTCTATTCTGAAGTTCTAGAGGTATCTTTATAAAACCCAGACCAACTAGAGTCTGAAGAAATGCAGCTGCCATAGATAGGGTTAGTAACAATTGTCCAATTTCAGGTGACATCTTCTAAGCAGCTTTATTTAGATTGATTCTGCAAGGGGTTGTATCTTGGGAGGCATATAGTTTTCATCATGTTTTGCCAGAACCTCACTGGCACTGAAAACGCCATTTTCAAGGATTGTTCCTCTAGCAATGATGCCTTGACCTTCCTTGAATAAGTCAGGCAGTAAGCCTGTGTAATTTACTTGTATGGATGCTCCTCCATCGGTCAGAACAAACTCAACAGAGAGGCTGCCCTCCTCTCTTTTAAAACTGCCTGGCAACACCAAACCCCCCATTCTGAATTCCCTGTCAATGGGAGCTTCGCCTGCCTGCACTTGTACTGGAGTAAAATAGTAAAGAAGGTTCTCTTGAAATGACTTCAAAACAAAAAAAGAAGCCAAACCAACCCCCAATAAAACCAAAATTAATCCCGATAATCTTCGATGTCTAGGAAGCATGTTTAATTTTTATCCTTTGTTTTATTAATAAATAATTTTACTTCATTTGTATTGGATTTAAATAATTTATGGGCTGTCACCCAATTGATTATAAGAACAAGGACTGAGATCAATACTGATCCCCAAACATAGAAACCATAACCATCCATTGCAAAAATCTCAGACATTGTTTTTATCTCCAAGAATCAGTGTTTGTATCCATTTTGTTCGTTTTTCACGGGTAGCTATTTCTGCAGCTGTTCTTTTCAGTAGAAACGCAGCGAACAGCAAGTTATAAGCCAAGATCATAATGATTAATGGCCACAGCATTTCTGTGGCAATCGATGGCTTGGCAAATTTTGAGATGGTTGATGCCTGATGCAGAGTATTCCACCAAACAACCGAGTAATGAATGATAGGAATATTAACCACACCCACAATAGCCAACAAAGATGCCGACCGATCTGCTTTGACTCGATCAGGTATTGATAAATGCAGCAGCATGTATGCCAAATAGAGAAATAATAGAATCAATTCAGAGGTCAACCTAGCATCCCAAGCCCATGCAGTACCCCACATAGGCTTACCCCAGAGCATTCCAGTTACCAATGCTAAGAATGTAAAAGATGCGCCTATAGGTGCACAACTTTTTGCAAATGAAAAGGCAACGTTTGAACGCCAAATTAAACCAATAATAGCTGCAATAGCCATACAAACATAAGCCATCATAGAGACATAGGCACTTGGCACATGGAAGTAAATAATTCGGAATGCATCTCCCATTTCATCGTCTGGAGGAGCAACAAACAGCCCGCTATACATGCCAACTATAAATAACAGAATAGAACTGATTAAAAACCAAGGCTCGAGAGCTATGCAAAGCCTATAAGACAATGGAGGTGAGCCAAGTTTGTAAATACTTTTGAAATTCATGGTTAAAAAATCATTCTAATCTATTGAAATTCGAATCGCTGATGCGGTAACCATTGGGCCCAAACTACAAGTAAAAAACATCATACCCAGTAAAAAGTAGAGAGGCGCGGAGGCATCAATTCCAGAAATTGAGAATTCTATCGCTTTTGAACCAAAAATCATAATCGGCAGTGACAATGGAATGATAATGAGAGCCATCAGTGCCCCAGGATAACGAATGGCCACAGTCAAAGCAGCCGCAAGAGCAGAAATATGGACCAAACTGGGTGTGCTAAGCAAAAGAGTTAAAATAACAATAAGGATTGAATTCCCAGTGACATAGTAACTGCTAGCAATAAAACCGGAAATTAATAACAGTGGTAATGAAGTGATCAGCCAAAAACTAAATATTTTAGTACAAATAATCCAGGTCAAAGGGTAAGAGCTCAAGGTTAATTGTTCCAGTGAACCGTTGATAACATCCGGCCTGAAAATATTCTGCATTGCCAATAAAGTTGCCAGCAAAGCTGACACAAGCATCACAGGACCAACAATTTTTAATAGTATGGTTGAGTCGTTTCCGAGTGTAAGTGGAAAAACCAAAGAGACTAAAACAAACAAAATAAGACTGGTTAGGACATCACTCCATCTCCTTAAAGATACTTTTAAGTCTCTTAAAAAAACAATTCTTAATGCATCAATCATGGATTATCAAGGTTGATTTCTAGGTCTGATTTTAAAGTCTCATTGTTAACATTGGATGTGGTAATCAGCATACCCCCTCGCTCCAAATGAGCTTGCATTTCAGTTAAAAGGAATTGCGTACCTTGAGGGTCTATGTTTGCAAGGGGCTCATCCAAAATCCAAAGTGTTTTATCTGACAAAAGAATTCGCGATAAGGCGACCTTTCGCATTTGACCATTGGAAAGTTTTTCAGCATATTGGTCCAAATAGTTATTCAGATCAAACGCCTCAAGAATTCTGTTAGCACTTTCAACTGACTGATTTCTATCAAGGGAATACTCAAGATTCTCTTTCGAAGTCAATTCAGAAATTAAAGCGTTTTTATGCCCAAGATAGGCTAGATGATCTTGATAAGTGCAATCGACATTGTTGGTCACTAATTCATCCCATATAACGGTCCCATCAGTTGGCATAGTTAAGCCACAAATCACCCTTAACAAGCTGGTTTTACCGGTTCCATTGGCACCACTTATCAATAAATGCTGTCCTTTAGACAGTTCGAAAGAGATATTTGAGAATATGAGATTATCACTCCGATACAACTCAAGGAAATTACTTTGGAGATTGTGGTGTGTCACAGATCGTCTACCCTCCTGTTTCATACTGCTGTATAAATTACCTATCCAAATTAATAACTATTTTTCCAAAATGATTCCCTGCAGCTATCTCCATGATTGCATCAGCCCCTTGTTCAAATGCAACTTCCTTACCGATTACCGGATGAATCTGATGTTCTTCTAATAAGCGGTTCATCTCCTCATGATCTTCTCTTGATCCAACAGTGATCCCATGAGTGTGCACATTCTTAAACACTATCTGTAACAGATTCAGTTCAGTTTTAATTCCACCCAATGCACCAATTAAACTAATATGACCTCCGATAGTCAGAGCCTCCATACTTTGATCAAAAGTACTGCCACCACCGATCTCAATTACTAAATTAACTCCCCCACCAGCAGCCTGAAAAGCCTTGCTTCCCCAATCAGAATTTTCTTTGTAGTTAATTAGTTCATCAGCACCAAGGTCTTTGGCGCGTTCCAATTTTTCATTGCTGCTTGAAGTGATTATCACATTGGCACCCAATGCTTTAGCAATTTGTAAACCAAATATAGACACGCCACCTGTACCCAGAAGTAAAACCGTATCTCCCTTTTTTATATTCGCGGCTTTAATGCAAGTCCAAGCAGTGACAGCAGCACAAGGCAATGTTGCCGCTTCTTGGTAATTCAAATACTCTGGAATGTGAAGAACGGCTGACTGAGGAAGAACAGCATATTCACTCAAGACCCCTGCTGCATCACCTCCGGTGGAGCACATTCTCGTTTGTTGCTCAGCATTCCAATCCTGCCAGAAAACAGATGTAACCTTATCTCCAACCTTAAAATCAGTAACGTCATTACCAACTGCAACAACCTCACCTGCTCCGTCTGATAATGGAATAAGAGGGAGTGATAGATTTGGATTATAAAGCCCCTTAGCGATCATAAAGTCTCTGTAATTAATAGAAGCTGCTTTAATTTTTACTACCACCTCGCCCAAACATGGACTTGGTTGCCCTCTTTCAACAAAGGATAATCCCTGATCTCCAAATGAGCCTAATTCAACTAATTTCATCAAAATACTCCTACATATAATCAATCAGATCACTATGTTAATACAGGAATATTAGATTTGCTTGAGAGTTTCAAGTCATATAAAAAAACTGGAATCAAATACCAGGGGAAGAAGATAAATGATTCCAGCGTGGGTACTGCCGTTGCGGCAGAAAACTAATTTAGTTGTGCTGTGGTCGTGGCTTATGTTTGCCTTTTTTCTTATATCCTTTTCGACCATCTTTGCCTTTTTTACGATCCATGTCTTTCATATGCTCTTTTCTACGCTCCATCCGCATGGAATTTTCTTCAAAACGGCGAAGCTGTTCATCTGTCAGAACTGCAGCCAGACGATCTTTGGTCTCACTTTTAAAGTCTTCGCGTTGATTTTTTCCCTTTTCCATTTGTTCTCGCATAATGGAACCAACTTGATCCCTCTGCTCATCACTGAGGTCTAAATTTCCAAATAGCATTCTTATAGGACTGTGATCTCGTCTGGGATCTCTGCCTTTACCTTTGCCTTTACCTTTAGGTCCACGCATTCGATCGGCGTCTTTATGTTGATGTGACTCAGAATGATCTTCAGCGCCCGCATGATGGTCCTTTGCTATAGCGGAGTCTATTAACAGGACTGAACCTAAATAAATAGTTACTGTGGCTATAATTGCTAATACTTGTTTCATTTCTAATGTCTCCAATTGTTTCGGTTTGGAATTGAATTATTATCTTAAATAAAGGAGTAAATATGAAGAAAAGATGAATTGTCAACTTCTCAAACTGTGAATCATTTATAATTTTCCTATGTACAGATTGCAACACAGACACATATGAAGATTTTTCCTAAACTGTTCATTGCCTTTGCAGCTAGTTTTCTTGCGGTAATTGCTTTAATGATTGTAACGGTTGACTGGAGCTTTAGAGAAGGTTTCTTAAAGTATATTCAGGAGACCCAAGTAGAACAGTTAGAGCTGTTTGCATCCGAACTTGAAGATTACTATGGAGAAGTGCAAACATGGGAGTTTATTCGAGCAAACCCGAGAATAGCAGATGTACTTCTGAATGAAAGGAGATTGTTCGATCAGAACATTATTGTAACCTCTAGGGAAACTGGACCTGGAAAAGTATATAGACGTTACCGATTTTCATTTAGTGCTCCATCAACTGAGAATGCAATTAAGGAAAGAAATTTACAACGATTCAGAGCCTTTATTCCGAGGCTATTATTAAGTCAAAACACAGAAGGAATGAATCGAGGGCGACTAACCTTATTGGATGAAAACAGAAAAGTTGTCTCGGGAATTATGGATTTGCCGAAAAACTCATTAGAAGTACCGATTGAATATCAAGATAAAACAGTCGGAACACTTGTCCTGGTTCCAAATCCTGACTTCAGCAAACAAATTGACTTGCAATTTGCCGAAGCACAGCAATCATCCTTGTACATTTCTGCCCTCGTTGCCTTGTTCGTTGCCGCAATTATTTCCTTAATTTTCACACTCAACTTTACCGGTCCTATAAGAAAACTTGCCTCTGCAACTAAAGGACTCATTGGTGGGGAATTTAAAACCAGAGTCAATATTAAAAACAAAGATGAGATAGGAAAGCTTTCAAGACACTTTAATATCCTGGCTAAAACCTTAGAAAAAAACTCAGAAAGTCAAAAACAATGGATAGCAGATATTTCTCATGAACTCAGAACCCCTTTAGCGGTTCTAAAAAGTGAGATTGAAGCAATTCAAGATGGGATTAGAAACTTTGATAATGCAACTCTAAAGTCATTATCTAATGAAGTAGAAAGACTGAATTCTTTGGTAGATGATCTTTATGAGCTCGCTCTTTCAGACATAGGAGCCATGAAATACCAAATGGTAGACTTGAATCTAGGCGATGTTCTCAAAGAAACACTAGATGGGTATAAAGAAAGATATCAAAAATCTGGCATAGAATTATCAACTAATGTTGAAGAACTTATTACGATCGTGGGTGATCGCCAAAGACTGAGTCAATTATTCACTAATCTACTTGAAAACTCCCTTCGCTATACCGACTCCCCAGGCACACTTGAAATTACCACTAGCAATGATGTGGATCATGCAATTGTCACTTTTTCTGATTCTGCCCCTGGTATTGACCCCAAATCGATTGATAAAATATTTGATCGCTTTTACCGCGAAGAACTGTCTCGATCTCGGGAAAAAGGTGGAGCAGGCATAGGACTGTCTATTTGTGCAGCAATAGTTGAAGCACATTCAGGTTTAATTACTGCTAAATCATCCAGTTTAGGCGGTTTATTGATAGAGATTCAGTTCAACAAAAATTAATGATGAAAAAAACAGTTCTTATTGTTGAAGATGAAAAGAAGTTGGCAAATATTCTAATAGAGTATTTGAACAAAGATGGTTTTCAGACAAAACACATTTCAACTGGCTCACAAGTCATCCCTTGGGTTCGGAAGCATGACCCAAATTTGATTCTATTGGATTTGATGTTGCCTGAAATGAACGGCAAAGAGATATGCCAAGAAATACGCACTTTTTCCAGTCTCCCCATTATTATGGTTACTGCGATGGTTGAAGAAATTGATAGACTTATCGGACTGGAGTTGGGTGCGGATGATTATATTTGTAAACCCTTCAGCCCAAAAGAAGTAATTGCAAGAGTCAAAGCAGTACTAAGAAGAAGTGATCCTGACTACATTAAGAACTCTCAGTCCAAGGGCTTTCAAGTTAACCCAGATCAATATTCTATAACTCTTGCAGGACAAAAATTGGATCTAACCCCTGTTGAATTTAGATTGTTATCAATGTTCATTGATTACCCAAATCGTGTTTACAATAGAGACCAGATTCTAAATAAAGTTTTTGATGACGGTAGAATTGTTCTCGACCGCACGGTTGACACTCACATCAAGAATTTGCGGCAAAAATTAAAAGCTATAAATCCTGAATCTGATTACATACGCTCTATTTACGGGATTGGTTATAGTTTTGAAAACTAATTAATCGATTCCTTTTTAAATACCCTATAGGGTTCGTAGTTTTCTAAAATCCCGTACTCACCCTTGTACTCATAACCAAAAAAATTCTCGAATAAAAAGATTTTTGGTGGGTAGTAAGTGAACGTTGAAAACATGACGGTTAATAGCATATAAGCGGAAACAACGTACTGTTTTGGGATATTTATAATCTTTGGTCTAACCATAATTTTATAGGCTAAAACAGAACTGCATGTAAGTCCTATTACCATTGTCAATAAATCCAACTCAAAGAAACCAGTTCCATATAAAGGCAAAGTTATTGATAAATAACCATAATAAGAAATTATAATTCCCAATGGTGTTACGAGCAATGACACTAATTTAGCAACCCAATAATTGTTGGCAATATCTTTTGTGTAAGTATATTGAACAAGAGCATAAATAAGCCCTGGCCAAAAATACATTTTGAGATGTTCCCACGTACTTTCATTCACAGATGAAAATAAGGCCAATGGCCTCCAAAATTCACTCAGTTCAAATGCAAAATGTAAGGCTGAACCAGCCAAGGCAACCCAGATAAAACTTCCAATTTCCCAAAAAATTAATCGTCGTTTCATAATTAACTCACGTTATCAAGAAAAAGAATTTATAAGAAAGTAACAACCAGCTATAGCAATCATGCATCCGCTGGTTCGGAGAATGATTCTTCCTGCTTTATAATGAATTGAAATATCTGCCAAAATTAAACCCGTTATATGAAGAAAGATAGTTCCTGTCATGAAACCAGCAACATAAGGCACAGGATCTGCAACAGTTGGTATTTCTCCTCCATGGGCATAACCATGAAATACTGCAAAAATACCTACAGCAATCACGGCAAATGATGCAGAAATAGTCTTTTCTGCTACTAATACTAAACCCAATAGTAAAACAGACATGGCAATACCAATTTCATAGCCTCCAAATCCAGAGATATTTATTCCTAGTAAACCCCCTAAAAACATCACAGCAACAAATGTAGCTGGGACCTTCCAAATTGCAGATCCTCCGATTTGTGCACTCACCATGCCTACACTGACCATTGCAAGGAAATGATCAAGCCCTAATACTGGATGTGTTATACCACTCAGGAAGGGACCGTAAGGCAAACTATTGGCTTCGTGTGCATGAAGTAAAGTAGGCAGCAAAAAGAGACTGAGTGTTAGGATGTAAAATACATTCTTCATAATTAAAGAGTTGTCTATTTACTTTGTAAAAAAGAAATTACTTTCTTATTAACTTCCTCTGGTTGATCATAGATTGCTGCATGTCCAGCATCATTGATGATTTCTACATCTATAGTTGGAATGAGTTTTTTAATTTTTTTTGCCACTTTCTTTGGATTATAAAGGACTTCATATTCTCCAAATATTAACAGTCCTCGGTTTTGAAAACGCATTAGACGTTTTTTTTCAACGGTAAAGAAAAATTTTCCAATGACTCGAAGGCCTTTGATTAGGCTAATTCTGGAAGTTTTCTCATTGTAAATACCAAGGGATTTGTCAACACGGTAAAAACGTGTACATAAAGCCATACCTCTAGCTAACTGTCTATCGAATGATCCAAATGATTTGCCAGCCCTTGGTTTGGAAAATGATGATGCCGTTAACTCGCCTTCCAAAACATCTGCATCCTTTTTCTTGGCCATTGCTCTGGAAAACCATTGATGAAAAGGTAGCCTTGCCCGTGCTAAACCAGTAGGTCCACACATAACTACCCTATCAATTAAACCTGATTTTAGAATTGCAACATCCATAGCTGTTGTGGCACCAGTACTTACACCAATACAGTGTGGTTTATGAAGTCCTAAATTTTGGACCACATCCTGAAACCAATTAGAGTAGTCATCATTGAAAACAGATGGTGGATTTGGATCACTTTTTCCAGGTTGCCCAACTATGTCAAGTGCAAAAACCCTAAAATGTTTGGATAATTCGTTGATCTGGTGACGCCACAATGGTGCACAACCTGCAATACCAGGAATCAACAAGACTGGTTTAGCTTTTATATCACCAGCAACAATAGTGTGTGTTTGACCAAATCTTGTCTCCACAAACAAAGATTTGTGGTCAACTGTAATTTCATTTTTTAATTGCTCATACCAAGACATAATCTTTTGATGTCCCTGCAATGATTTGTAAAGTTTCAGATTTTTGTCAGAGCCAGACACAACAGTGGATGTTGTGTCTGTCTCTGTTGGACCTGATGCAATATAGGGGGAAGCAGCTAGTCCTGTCTTATTTACTGTTTGGCGCGGATACTTTTTCAATTTTAAACTTTTCATGACTGAAAAAAATTTATTAGTAAAAAATATTTCTTATTTACAGTACATACGGCGTTTCTATACATATAGATTCATTTATTTGTCGTAAGATGTAATCCTGAATGAAAATTTTCAAACTGTTGAAAATCTATGAGTCGAAGAAATAAAAGGAAGAAATTAACGAAGAAATCGATTGCTCAACTACCTTGGCAGGAAGTAGTAACAAAATTTTCTGCATTAGAAATCATCAGCCAAGATGAAATTGAATCCATTCATCATGCATCACTCGATGTTCTAGAAAGTGTTGGCATGAAAGTATTGCATCAAGAAGCGAGAAAGATTTTTAAAAATGCTGGCTTGGATGTAGATGAATCTTCACAAATGGTCTATTTTGATCGTGATTTGGTATTAAACAAAATTATGGAGCCTCCAAAAGAATTTACCTTACGTGCAAGAAATCCAAAACGAGATTTAACCCTTGGACGAAACCATATCGTCTTTAGTGCAGTTGGTGGCCCAGCTTATTGCAGTGATCTTGATAAAGGGAGACGCAGAGGAAGCTTTGAGGATCTTCAGAATTACATGAAGCTCATTCAAAGTCTTAACATTATTCATCAAGAAGGCGGCATGTCATTCGAAATCATAGAAATGCCTCCAGAGACTAGATATCTTGATCTTTACTTAGCTCAATTTCAGCTATTGGACAAAAATTGTCAGTCATATCCTTTAGGCACAGAAAGAACCAAAGATTGCATTGATATGCACTGCATTGCTCTTGAATGTACAAAAGAGGAGCTCGCAAAAAAACCATCCGTTATGGGTATTATTAACACCAATTCCCCGATGCAACTTGATATCCCAATGTCGGAAGCAACCATAGAACTTGCAAAATCTGCACAGGTAACTTGCATAACTCCATTTACATTATCTGGAGCCATGGCGCCGATTAAGCAAGCCGGAACTTTGGTACAACAAAATGCTGAAGTCTTAGCTCTAGTAACATTAACTCAGTTGGTTCGTCGTGGTGCACCAATCATGTATGGTTCGTTCTCTTCGAATGTTGATATGAGATCTGGGTCTCCAGCTTTTGGTACTCCTGAATATATTCGATCCACGATTGCTAGTGGCCAACTTGCTAGATTCTACGGATTCCCTTATCGAAGCAGCAATACCAATTCTTCGAATACAGTGGATGCCCAAGCTGTATACGAAAGCTCAATGTCATTGTGGGCAACTGTTATGAGCCATGCAAACTTAGTTAATCATGCAGCAGGATGGCTTGAAAGTGGTTTAACAGCTTCATTTGAAAAACTGATTATCGATGCTGAAATGTTGCAAATAATTTCAGAATCTTTGAAGCCTATTGAGGTTAATTCAGAGAATCTAGGAGTAGAGACTATAAAGAGTGTCGGACCTGGTGGGCATTTTTTTAATACTGATCAAACTATGAGTAGTTATGCAACCGAATTTTATACTCCCATGATTTCTGATTGGAATAATTTCGAAAATTGGGAAAAAAATGGGTCAATCACTACAATTGAACGTGCTAACAAAGCATGGAAAACTCTGCTTAAGGAATACAAACAACCAAAATTAGATCCATCTGTTAATGAAGCTTTAATAGCATTTGTAGAAAAAAGAAAAGAAGAGATCAATAATTCTCAATAATCTAATTTTGGTGCCCAGGGCCGGACTCGAACCGGCACGAGAAAAATCTCAACGGATTTTAAGTCCGTAGCGTCTACCAATTCCGCCACCCGGGCTCAAAATGGAGGCAAGGATCGGAATCGAACCGACGTACACGGCTTTGCAGGCCGCTGCATAACCACTCTGCCAC